>NZ_OY760905.1:0-314205 GCF_963664135.1 uncultured Acetobacterium sp.
CACAATCGTCGCTGGCGCTTTGGTGATGCTGATTGAGCTTTCTACCGCCGGGCTGTCTGCATAGTTCGGATTGGTTACCTTCACTAATACAGGATATACTCCCACATCGGTATAGCTTGGTGCTGTTTCAGTCCATGTTGTTCCGCCGTTTACGCTGTACATCGGAGTTGATCCTTCAATGCTGGCGCCCGGGGTCAGTACATGGCCTTTTCCGTCATAAACGGCTGTTACCGCTGGTGCTGTTGCTACATTGCCCGTTGCCGGGGTGATGCTTAAGCTGTTTTCTGTAACGGTAATGCTGTAATTCGGGTTTTCTTCCGCTTTCACTGCTGCTGTAATCGCATAGGTTCCTACGGTTTCGCCGTCAGCCCGGTCTAATGTGTATGCCAGGCTGTCGCCGTTGACAATTCCTCCCACCACTGCCGTTAATGCGGGATCTGTCGTGCCGAAGACTTTCGTCTTGCTATCGATCACAATCGTCGCTGGCGCTTTGGTGATGCTGATTGAGCTTTCTACCGCCGGGCTGTCTGCATAGTTCGGATTGGTTACCTTCACTAATACAGGATATACTCCCACATCGGTATAGCTTGGTGCTGTTTCAGTCCATGTTGTTCCGCCGTTTACGCTGTACATCGGAGTTGATCCTTCAATGCTGGCGCCCGGGGTCAGTACATGGCCTTTTCCGTCATAAACGGCTGTTACCGCTGGTGCTGTTGCTACATTGCCCGTTGCCGGGGTGATGCTTAAGCTGTTTTCTGTAACGGTAATGCTGTAATTCGGGTTTTCTTCCGCTTTCACTGCTGCTGTAATCGCATAGGTTCCTACGGTTTCGCCGTCAGCCCGGTCTAATGTGTATGCCAGCTGTCGCCGTTGACAATTCCTCCCACCACTGCCGTTAATGCGGGATCTGTCGTGCCGAAGACTTTCGTCTTGCTATCGATCACAATCGTCGCTGGCGCTTTGGTGATGCTGATTGAGCTTTCTACCGCCGGGCTGTCTGCATAGTTCGGATTGGTTACCTTCACTAATACAGGATATACTCCCACATCGGTATAGCTTGGTGCTGTTTCAGTCCATGTTGTTCCGCCGTTTACGCTGTACATCGGAGTTGATCCTTCAATGCTGGCGCCCGGGGTCAGTACATGGCCTTTTCCGTCATAAACGGCTGTTACCGCTGGTGCTGTTGCTACATTGCCCGTTGCCGGGGTGATGCTTAAGCTGTTTTCTGTAACGGTAATGCTGTAATTCGGGTTTTCTTCCGCTTTCACTGCTGCTGTAATCGCATAGGTTCCTACGGTTTCGCCGTCAGCCCGGTCTAATGTGTATGCCAGGCTGTCGCCGTTGACAATTCCTCCCACCACTGCCGTTAATGCGGGATCTGTCGTGCCGAAGACTTTCGTCTTGCTATCGATCACAATCGTCGCTGGCGCTTTGGTGATGCTGATTGAGCTTTCTACCGCCGGGCTGTCTGCATAGTTCGGATTGGTTACCTTCACTAATACAGGATATACTCCCACATCGGTATAGCTTGGTGCTGTTTCAGTCCATGTTGTTCCGCCGTTTACGCTGTACATCGGAGTTGATCCTTCAATGCTGGCGCCCGGGGTCAGTACATGGCCTTTTCCGTCATAAACGGCTGTTACCGCTGGTGCTGTTGCTACATTGCCCGTTGCCGGGGTGATGCTTAAGCTGTTTTCTGTAACGGTAATGCTGTAATTCGGGTTTTCTTCCGCTTTCACTGCTGCTGTAATCGCATAGGTTCCTACGGTTTCGCCGTCAGCCCGGTCTAATGTGTATGCCAGACTGTCGCCGTTGACGGTTCCTCCCACCACTGCCGTTAATGCGGGATCTGTCGTGCCGAAGACTTTCGTCTTGCTATCGATCACAATCGTCGCTGGCGCTTTGGTGATGCTGATTGAGCTTTCTACCGCCGGGCTGTCTGCATAGTTCGGATTGGTTACCTTCACTAATACAGGATATACTCCCACATCGGTATAGCTGACGAAAGTCTTCGGCACGACAGATCCCGCATTAACGGCAGTGGTGGGAGGAATTGTCAACGGCGACAGCCTGGCATACACATTAGACCGGGCTGACGGCGAAACCGTAGGAACCTATGCGATTACAGCAGCAGTGAAAGCGGAAGAAAACCCGAATTACAGCATTACCGTTACAGAAAACAGCTTAAGCATCACCCCGGCAACGGGCAATGTAGCAACAGCACCAGCGGTAACAGCCGTTTATGACGGAAAAGGCCATGTACTGACCCCGGGCGCCAGCATTGAAGGATCAACTCCGATGTACAGCGTAAACGGCGGAACAACATGGACTGAAACAGCACCAAGCTATACCGATGTGGGAGTATACCCTGTATTAGTGAAGGTAACCAATCCGAACTATGCAGACAGCCCGGCGGTAGAAAGCTCAATCAGCATCACCAAAGCGCCAGCGACGATTGTGATCGATAGCAAGACGAAAGTCTTCGGCACGACAGATCCCGCATTAACGGCAGTGGTGGGAGGAATTGTCAACGGCGACAGCCTGGCATACACATTAGACCGGGCTGACGGCGAAACCGTAGGAACCTATGCGATTACAGCAGCAGTGAAAGCGGAAGAAAACCCGAATTACAGCATTACCGTTACAGAAAACAGCTTAAGCATCACCCCGGCAACGGGCAATGTAGCAACAGCACCAGCGGTAACAGCCGTTTATGACGGAAAAGGCCATGTACTGACCCCGGGCGCCAGCATTGAAGGATCAACTCCGATGTACAGCGTAAACGGCGGAACAACATGGACTGAAACAGCACCAAGCTATACCGATGTGGGAGTATATCCTGTATTAGTGAAGGTAACCAATCCGAACTATGCAGACAGCCCGGCGGTAGAAAGCTCAATCAGCATCACCAAAGCGCCAGCGACGATTGTGATCGATAGCAAGACGAAAGTCTTCGGCACGACAGATCCCGCATTAACGGCAGTGGTGGGAGGAATTGTCAACGGCGACAGTCTGGCATACACATTAGACCGGGCTGACGGCGAAACCGTAGGAACCTATGCGATTACAGCAGCAGTGAAAGCGGAAGAAAACCCGAATTACAGCATTACCGTTACAGAAAACAGCTTAAGCATCACCCCGGCAACGGGCAATGTAGCAACAGCACCAGCGGTAACAGCCGTTTATGACGGAAAAGGCCATGTACTGACCCCGGGCGCCAGCATTGAAGGATCAACTCCGATGTACAGCGTAAACGGCGGAACAACATGGACTGAAACAGCACCAAGCTATACCGATGTGGGAGTATATCCTGTATTAGTGAAGGTAACCAATCCGAACTATGCAGACAGCCCGGCGGTAGAAAGCTCAATCAGCATCACCAAAGCGCCAGCGACGATTGTGATCGATAGCAAGACGAAAGTCTTCGGCACGACAGATCCCGCATTAACGGCAGTGGTGGGAGGAATTGTCAACGGCGACAGTCTGGCATACACATTAGACCGGGCTGACGGCGAAACCGTAGGAACCTATGCGATTACAGCAGCAGTGAAAGCGGAAGAAAACCCGAATTACAGCATTACCGTTACAGAAAACAGCTTAAGCATCACCCCGGCAACGGGCAATGTAGCAACAGCACCAGCGGTAACAGCCGTTTATGACGGAAAAGGCCATGTACTGACCCCGGGCGCCAGCATTGAAGGATCAACTCCGATGTACAGCGTAAACGGCGGAACAACATGGACTGAAACAGCACCAAGCTATACCGATGTGGGAGTATATCCTGTATTAGTGAAGGTAACCAATCCGAACTATGCAGACAGCCCGGCGGTAGAAAGCTCAATCAGCATCACCAAAGCGCCAGCGACGATTGTGATCGATAGCAAGACGAAAGTCTTCGGCACGACAGATCCCGCATTAACGGCAGTGGTGGGAGGAATTGTCAACGGCGACAGTCTGGCATACACATTAGACCGGGCTGACGGCGAAACCGTAGGAACCTATGCGATTACAGCAGCAGTGAAAGCGGAAGAAAACCCGAATTACAGCATTACCGTTACAGAAAACAGCTTAAGCATCACCCCGGCAACGGGCAATGTAGCAACAGCACCAGCGGTAACAGCCGTTTATGACGGAAAAGGCCATGTACTGACCCCGGGCGCCAGCATTGAAGGATCAACTCCGATGTACAGCGTAAACGGCGGAACAACATGGACTGAAACAGCACCAAGCTATACCGATGTGGGAGTATATCCTGTATTAGTGAAGGTAACCAATCCGAACTATGCAGACAGCCCGGCGGTAGAAAGCTCAATCAGCATCACCAAAGCGCCAGCGACGATTGTGATCGATAGCAAGACGAAAGTCTTCGGCACGACAGATCCCGCATTAACGGCAGTGGTGGGAGGAATTGTCAACGGCGACAGCCTGGCATACACATTAGACCGGGCTGACGGCGAAACCGTAGGAACCTATGCGATTACAGCAGCAGTGAAAGCGGAAGAAAACCCGAATTACAGCATTACCGTTACAGAAAACAGCTTAAGCATCACCCCGGCAACGGGCAATGTAGCAACAGCACCAGCGGTAACAGCCGTTTATGACGGAAAAGGCCATGTACTGACCCCGGGCGCCAGCATTGAAGGATCAACTCCGATGTACAGCGTAAACGGCGGAACAACATGGACTGAAACAGCACCAAGCTATACCGATGTGGGAGTATACCCTGTATTAGTGAAGGTAACCAATCCGAACTATGCAGACAGCCCGGCGGTAGAAAGCTCAATCAGCATCACCAAAGCGCCAGCGACGATTGTGATCGATAGCAAGACGAAAGTCTTCGGCACGACAGATCCCGCATTAACGGCAGTGGTGGGAGGAATTGTCAACGGCGACAGCCTGGCATACACATTAGACCGGGCTGACGGCGAAACCGTAGGAACCTATGCGATTACAGCAGCAGTGAAAGCGGAAGAAAACCCGAATTACAGCATTACCGTTACAGAAAACAGCTTAAGCATCACCCCGGCAACGGGCAATGTAGCAACAGCACCAGCGGTAACAGCCGTTTATGACGGAAAAGGCCATGTACTGACCCCGGGCGCCAGCATTGAAGGATCAACTCCGATGTACAGCGTAAACGGCGGAACAACATGGACTGAAACAGCACCAAGCTATACCGATGTGGGAGTATATCCTGTATTAGTGAAGGTAACCAATCCGAACTATGCAGACAGCCCGGCGGTAGAAAGCTCAATCAGCATCACCAAAGCGCCAGCGACGATTGTGATCGATAGCAAGACGAAAGTCTTCGGCACGACAGATCCCGCATTAACGGCAGTGGTGGGAGGAATTGTCAACGGCGACAGTCTGGCATACACATTAGACCGGGCTGACGGCGAAACCGTAGGAACCTATGCGATTACAGCAGCAGTGAAAGCGGAAGAAAACCCGAATTACAGCATTACCGTTACAGAAAACAGCTTAAGCATCACCCCGGCAACGGGCAATGTAGCAACAGCACCAGCGGTAACAGCCGTTTATGACGGAAAAGGCCATGTACTGACCCCGGGCGCCAGCATTGAAGGATCAACTCCGATGTACAGCGTAAACGGCGGAACAACATGGACTGAAACAGCACCAAGCTATACCGATGTGGGAGTATATCCTGTATTAGTGAAGGTAACCAATCCGAACTATGCAGACAGCCCGGCGGTAGAAAGCTCAATCAGCATCACCAAAGCGCCAGCGACGATTGTGATCGATAGCAAGACGAAAGTCTTCGGCACGACAGATCCCGCATTAACGGCAGTGGTGGGAGGAATTGTCAACGGCGACAGCCTGGCATACACATTAGACCGGGCTGACGGCGAAACCGTAGGAACCTATGCGATTACAGCAGCAGTGAAAGCGGAAGAAAACCCGAATTACAGCATTACCGTTACAGAAAACAGCTTAAGCATCACCCCGGCAACGGGCAATGTAGCAACAGCACCAGCGGTAACAGCCGTTTATGACGGAAAAGGCCATGTACTGACCCCGGGCGCCAGCATTGAAGGATCAACTCCGATGTACAGCGTAAACGGCGGAACAACATGGACTGAAACAGCACCAAGCTATACCGATGTGGGAGTATATCCTGTATTAGTGAAGGTAACCAATCCGAACTATGCAGACAGCCCGGCGGTAGAAAGCTCAATCAGCATCACCAAAGCGCCAGCGACGATTGTGATCGATAGCAAGACGAAAGTCTTCGGCACGACAGATCCCGCATTAACGGCAGTGGTGGGAGGAATTGTCAACGGCGACAGCCTGGCATACGATGTGGGATATTAGTGAAGGTAACCAATCCGAACTATGCAGACAGCCCGGCGGTAGAAAGCTCAATCAGCATCACCAAAGCGCCAGCGACGATTGTGATCGATAGCAAGACGAAAGTCTTCGGCACGACAGATCCCGCATTAACGGCAGTGGTGGGAGGAATTGTCAACGGCGACAGCCTGGCATACACATTAGACCGGGCTGACGGCGAAACCGTAGGAACCTATGCGATTACAGCAGCAGTGAAAGCGGAAGAAAACCCGAATTACAGCATTACCGTCACCAGAGGGATACTGGAGATTTTGAAAGCTGAAGGCAATTCTTTGAATATTACTGATTTCAAAGGAGTATATGATGGAGAAACACATGGCTTAAGTGCAGTGAGTGCCGGAATAGAAGGATCTACAATCTGGTATAGAAACAACAGTCAGAGTGATGAACAAGAGTGGAGTATCAATCCACTAGTCTATACTGAGGCCGGCACCTACTTCGTCGATGTGAAGGTAACCAATCCGAACTATGAAGATAGTTACGGAAGTGGCACCGTTGAGATTAACCAAGCTGAAGTAACCGTAAACGGAAACAACTTAGAAGTAGTCTATAACGGATCTGAACAAGACGTAACCGGATACATCACAAGCACCCTGTTGCCAGGATACACCCTGACCGGAGAAGTCCGAGCGAGCGGAACAAATGTGGGAACCTATCAAACGGCGATCATCAGCCCAATCATCATCAACCATGATGGTAACGATGTGACTAAGAACTTCAAGATCAACGAAGTCAAGGGAACATTGACAATTTCGAAAAAACAAGTAACAATCACAGCAGATGATAAGTCCAAAACTTTTGGTACTACAGATCCTAAGCTAACTGCAACTGTTGTAGGGCTCTTAGGTGACGACACGGTCGACTATTTCTTGACCAGAGAACCGGGGGAAGATGTTGGTACTTATGACATTTATGTGAATCTAAGAGAATTCAGCAACGCTGATATGGCAGCAATGTCCAGTTTCTATTATGGTGAATACAGCTACCCAAGCGATATTTACAGAAACTATGATATTGAAACAGTGAACGGAACATTCACAATTTTACCAATTCCAATCACGGTAAGTAACATTAACTACTTACCTGGTGCAGAAGGTGTCACAAATATGCCTGCCAACCAGACAAATATTGTTGCTGGTACTCAACAAACCATATCAACTCAGGTACCGGTTAGAACAGGCTATACCTTTACAGGATGGGAAGTAAGCGGAACAACCGCAATTGATGGTGCATTTACTATGCCAGCTAATGATGTTAATATCACGGCTACATGGAAGGTCAATCAATATGACTTGACCATTATCTATCAATATGCAGTTGGCCAGGAAAGCGATCTTTCTGCCCTGCCAGCTACAGTTAATGAAAAACTTAGCTTTGGTGAAAGCTTCAGCAAGACCAGCGGGTCTATTCCAGGCTATAATGCCAATCCAATTGTAGTCAGTGGCACCATGGGTGTTAATGGCTACAGTGCTGTAGTTATCTACAGCAAAGCGGATAGTCAATGGAATAACATTAACTACATACCTGGAGCTAACAATGTCACCAATATGCCTGGTAATCTAACTAGTATTTTAGTTGGAACACCAGAGATCGTATCAACGCAAATTCCTGTCCGAGACGGTTATACCTTTAACGGATGGGTAGTTAGCGGAGTTACTGCGACTGACGGAAAATTCAACATGCCAGCGAATGATGTAAACATCACGGCTACTTGGATGGCAATTCCGGTTGTTCCAGTAACACCAGCGACACCTGTTACTCCGGCAGCAGTAACACCAGCTGTAGCGGCGCCGGTTGCAGCAACCGCAGTTGTGGCAGCAGTACCGGCAGCGGTTGGATTAACAACTATCGCTGATCCAGCAACACCACTTGCAGCAGGTAATACGACAACGATTGAAGATCAAAAAACACCACTAGCAAGCACTGAACTGGATGAACACAAATGCTGTATACTTCACTTCTTAATTCTTTTACTCGCTTTATTAATCTTGATTCTTTACACAAGAAGCATGAAAAAGCGACAGGAACATATTTTTGAATTAAGAACAATGATCGCAGAAGATGATCATAAAGATCCAGAAAGAATAAGTTAAGAGGAGGATTAAAAATGTTAGAAGCAATTTTCACACATTCAACGTTGGGATTTTGTATCTGGGACATTCCGGCTTTAATTGTTCTTATAGCAATTGTCGTTGTTTTCATTGTGCATCGTCACAATCAGAAAAAACGCGAGAAGGATTTTGAAGATCAATTAGCAGAGCGATGGGCTGACAAATCAGTCGATTCAAAGACAGCATAACGTGCTTAAAAAATTCAGATTAAGTGATTAATCAAAAAAGGAGATAGAGAAATCTATCTTCTTTTTTTAAGCAATTAAAAAATTTCCTTCTTTTACCAGTTCTTGGCATTCTCACTTGACATCTTCCCAACAACTTCATTATAATATAAAGGTTAAGAAGATAAAATAAATTATTATATATGTCGGAGGTAGAATGAATACTTATTATAGAAACACCATGTGTGGAGAATTATCAGCTGATAATGTTGGTCAGGTCGTTCAACTGGCAGGCTGGGTAGATAATCGTCGAAACCTTGGCGGGGTTCTTTTTATTGATTTAAGAGACCGCTCAGGAAAGATTCAGCTTGTAGTTAATGAAGAAAGACCGGAAGCATTTGAGATTGCTGAAAAAGTTAGAAATGAATATGTCCTGTCTGTTAAAGGGACGGTCGTACTAAGAAGTGCAGAAAATGTCAATAAAAATATACCAACCGGTGAGATTGAAGTTGAGATTAATGAATTGAAAATTCTGGATTCTTCTGAAACACCCCCAATCTATATTGAAGATAATGATCAGACCAATGAAGCGGTACGCTTAAAATACCGTTACCTGGATTTAAGAAAACCAAAATATCAAAAGATCTTGAGGATTCGCCATCAAACAGCAGCTATTGCCAGAAACTTCTTAAATGAACAAGGATTTCTGGAAGTTGAGACCCCAATGCTGGCAAAACCAACCCCTGAAGGAGCCAGAGATTTCCTGGTACCATCCCGGGTTCAAAAAGGAAAGTTCTTTGGACTGCCCCAATCACCCCAGTTATACAAACAAATTTTAATGATTTCTGGAGTAGATCGTTACTATCAAGTGGCAAAATGTTTCAGAGATGAAGATTTAAGACAGGATCGTCAGCCGGAGTTTACCCAGATTGATATGGAAATGTCGTTCATCGATAAAGATGATATTATAAAAATCAACGAAGATATGATTGCTAAAATCATGAAAGAAGTCAAAGGTGTTGAAGTTCAAACCCCAATGGTGCGAATGACTTATCAGGAAGCCATGGATCAATATGGTTCCGACAAGCCGGACACCCGATTTGGATTAAAACTGATTGATTTATCCAAAATTGTCGAAAATTCAGAATTCAAAGTATTTTCCGGTGCCGTGAAAAAAGGCGGAAGCGTTCGTGCCATTAATGCCAAAGGTGCGCAAGACAAATTAAGCAAGAAAGGAATTAAAGGACTGGAGAACTTTGCCAAGATTTATAAGGCTAAAGGTCTGGCCTGGATTGACGTATCAGAAGATGAAATGAAATCGCCAATTCTAAAATTTATCTCAGAAGCAGAAAAAGAAGCGATCTTCAAAATAACCGATGCAGAACCAGGCGATTTAATCTTTATTATTGCTGATACCAACGAAATAGTTTGTAATGCTCTAGGCCAATTGCGTTTGGAACTGGCACGTAAATTAGAATATGATTTAAAAGACCAGTACAATTTTCTGTGGGTAACAGATTTTCCACTGCTCGAATACGACGTAGAAGCCGGACGTTATACTGCAAAACATCATCCATTTACGATGCCATTAGAAGAGGATTTGCAATATCTGGAAACAGATCTGTTAAAAGTTCGGGCGGATGCTTATGATATGGTTGTTAATGGTGTCGAATTAGGTGGTGGTAGTATTCGTATTCATAATCAGGGGATTCAGGAAAAAGTATTTAAAGCACTTGGTTTTACCAAGGAATCCGCATGGGAACAATTTGGCTTCCTGCTGGAAGCACTGAAATATGGAACCCCTCCTCATGGCGGATTAGCATTTGGTTTAGACCGATTGGTTATGCTACTCACCGATAACGAAAATATCCGCGATGTTATTGCTTTTCCTAAGACCCAGAACCATGGCTGCCTGATGATGGATGCCCCAGCCAATGCTAGTTTGGATCAACTCATTGATTTGGGTATCAGTGTTGATGAACTGTAATGAAAGAAATTGGAACCGTAAAAGAGCTTAGCGGCAATAATGCGGTTGTTGAAATCAAGCGAAATTCTGCTTGTGGGGAGTGTGGCGCCTGTCATGTCAGTAAAGATCAATCGATTATGTTGACGATGGCAAAAAACCCACTCAATGCCAAAAGCGGAGAAACTGTCGAAGTTGAGATGGAATTTGTTAATTTGTTTTTCGCTGCATTTATCATGTATGGGTTACCATTAATTGCCTTTCTGTTTGGAAGCTGTTCTGCATACTTTTTAGTTGGTATATTAAATATTGGCTGGGATCAGGTGCTGACGTCGTTTTTGACCGGGATTTGTCTAACCGTAATGTCATATCTGGTGATCCGATATTTTGATCGAAAAGGTCAATTTAAAAGTAAGTATCAACCTGTAATCACAGGCATTGTTGAAGCAGTGGAAACGACAAAAACGCCCATGGAGTCACGTATGGGTCTTTAAGTCTAAGGGTATCTGCGCTTAAAACCCGCAGATACCCTTAAAATAAAATAAATTTTACTGAATTAAATGAATTAAATAAAAAAAAAACTTGATTAATCCTTCATTTATCATTATAATATATTTACTGTCTGGGTGTAGCGCAGCTTGGTAGCGCGCTTGACTGGGGGTCAAGAGGCCGGAGGTTCAAATCCTCTCACTCAGACCATTTTTATATAAGGTGAATATATGGGACAAATTAAGAGAAAAAATAATAGACGGGTCAATTCATTAAGAAATATTATTGTTGGCATCGTTTTTTTTTTATTGTAGCAATAATATTTTTTTTCAGCTACCGAAGTAATATGAGTATGTTGCTTGAAAAAAAGCAATATACAGAATCATATAAAACCGAGATGTATTTCTTTAAAGATATCGATTATCGGGTAATAGATAACTTTCAGTCCGGTGATCTTTCACTTTTAGAAGGTGAAAAAGCGAATGGATACAAACCATTGACAAATTCTCCAAAGATTGTCAATACTGATTATCTGAATGAACAGATCGCAGTTATCGATACGATCATTGCTGAGGAATATTATAATAACTGGAGCCGAATCATTGGTGATATTGTGTCCAACTATTCGGGCATATCTAATATTACCAATCAAATCGGAGAAACTGAAAGAGAAAGAAAGAAATTTCTAATTGAAGCTGTTCAATATATGGGTCTTGATTTACCGGCATTGCAGCAGAAACGTCAAACGCTGGTCGGTTTATTGGGTGGTATGCCAAGAAATATTGCGCTTAATGAATTGGGTCTATTGTCTAGTGGTTATGTTTATACGACCATTAAGCCAGTTGAAAAAACTCTAAGCGAAAGTATGTTGCCGTACATTAATTCGACATTTTTGAAAACGGTCAGTAAAGTTGATCAAGAATCAGAGAATGTCCTCAAAGTCGTTAATAATGACCATGTTTATGTTGCATTCTCAATTCCGAGTGATAAAAAAATAATGGGTGAAGACGAAGCGGTCACCCTCAAAACTGAATTGATGGGAACAGCGGATAGTGGGATCGATCAAGATTATTATGATTTCTTAATCAAACGTGTTGATCAGCTCTATTATTTTCCAAAACTTCGGTTTGAATATAACAATCGAGTTTATTCCGGCTACTTTGTCAATGTTATTGATGAAGGTAGTCAAAAAATTATTGTATTAATGCTTAAAGATTATGTTAATGATTTTTCACAAGTTGTAATTGGAAAATCCGACATATACATTCAAGATTATAGTGCCTACGAGATACCAGGAAGTGCTGTTTATAAAAAAGATGAAGAAACTATGATAGATACTGTAACAAAAGGCTATTTCAGCGATTCACTACCTGTTGTTGTAGAAAAGTACAATAATGGTAATGCTATTTTAAAATCTGTGGACAATCCCAGCTTAAGTAGCGGCATGCGTATCAGTGTGTATCCTTAAGGATGTGAAAACCAGTGATTTCAGACAATATTAATCGAATCAAATCCGAAATACCAGAACATGTTACACTTGTTGCTGTTTCCAAGTATCAAAGTGTGGAAGATACCCAAGCGGTATTGGATGCAGGGGTCTATGATCTTGGCGAAAGCAAGGTTCAGGATTTTCTAAAAAAGCACGAAATTTTAGGAGATCGTCCAAGATGGCATTTTATCGGACACTTGCAAAAAAATAAGGTAAAATATCTGATTGGAAAAACGTTCCTGATCCATTCTGTTGACTCGATCGAATTACTTGATGTGATCGAGCGGGAAGGAAAAAAACAAGGAATTATAACAGATGTACTGCTTCAATTAAATTTAGCGCGCGAGGACAGTAAGTCAGGGATTCTCATTGAAGAACTGGGGATCGTTCTTGAATCCTTGCCTAAATATCAGTTTGTTAAAGTCAAAGGACTGATGGCAATGGGACCATTAACCCAAAATAATGATAAAATTCGTGAGATTTTTGTGGAATTAAAAAAAATTTATGATAAAATAAAAGAGGAATCTATGGACGAGGTTTTAGAAATGAACTATCTGTCCATGGGTATGACTGATGATTATACCATTGCAATAGAAGAAGGCTCCAATATGATAAGAGTTGGACGCAAAATATTTAGTTAGTTAGGAGATATACAATGGCAGCAGAAAAATTTAAGGATAAAATTATTAAGGTTTTTGGCATGGAAGTAGACAATGAGGATGGTTATGATGAAATCTACGAAGAAGATGTTTATGATAACGACACCGAAGACACTAAAAGCGCGTTTAGTGCTCCAAAGGCTAAAAAGACACCCCCCTCAAGACGCAGTGAATTATCCCTTGACGACGGTCCAGAAGTTTTAGTGTTGGAACCTGAAGTTTTCAAAGATGCTCCAAGTATTTGTAATAAAATTCGTAATAATAAAACAGTGGTACTTAATCTAAAAAATACCGATTATGAAAATGGCCGAAAAATATTTGATTTTTTAAGTGGTGCTCTCTTTGCACTGGATGGATCAATTAATAAGATTGCGGATAATGTATTTATTTTAGCCCCAAAAGCGGTAGCGGTTTTAACCAATCCTCAACAGGACGATTTGGATTTCAATGCGCCAATTTTAGAGTGGGATGAGGATATGGAATAGGTTTTTTATGATCCAGGGAATTCTCATTCAGGCGGGTAATTTATTATTTGAACTGGTGACACTATTAATTATCGCCAACATCATTTTAAGCTGGGTCAACCCAGATCCGAATAATATCATTGTCAAAACTATTTACGGCTTAACAGAACCTATTTTATCGCCATTGCGACGTTTTACGGTAATTGGACCATTGGATTTATCGGCTTTTGCAGCGATATTATTAATGCAAATCGTATTATTTCCAATCTATAAAATGGTAGTTATGCTGATATTTTAATGAATTTAATCAAGCATATTAATGTGAAGGGATGTCTTATGACAGATAAAAAAGAATATTTTTTATTATCACGGATAGCGGATGCTTGCAACAAGACTTTCGAACCCCAATTCTTTGATTTTTATGATGAAGTTTTTCAAAAGAAAATAGCGGACACCATTAGGAATAATGGTGTCCCTTATCTGTTTTTTGGAGGACACCCAGAGGCAGAAAGAAAAATGTTATGCATTTATCCGGATTATATATCGGAAGAGGAGCTTCAATGGCCGATCTTTGCCATCGAGTTTGATAAAACAATTCCGGTTGATCATCGAAATGTTCTTGGGGAGCTCATGCATTTGGGGATAACCCGGGAAAGCATTGGCGACATTGATGTCGGGGATGAGCGGGTGCAGATCATTGTACATAAGCGGCTACAGGATTTTTTGTGGATCAATTTAAATCAGATCAAGGGCCGAGAAATAAAAACCCGAATTAAAGAATGCACAGAAATTAGCAGTTTTGAAAAGAATTATGAACGGTTATCCGTTGTTGTAGCATCCAATCGTTTGGATGGTATTATCAATAAAATATGGGGATTTTCAAGACAAAATAGCCTTGTTTTTATTAAACAGGGCAAGGTGCGGGTGAATTATACAGAAATAAGCAAAAATGATTTCAGACTGCAAGCGGGAGATATTATTTCTCTCCGGGGAAAAGGAAAAGCCAAGATCATCAGCATGGATGAGCGGACGAAAAAAGGGAATATTCGATTAGAAGTGGATCGCTACATATAATACTAAGGAGAGGTTTTTTATGAATAAACAACGTTTTGAATATATCGTGCCAGCAGAAACAGATGAACGACTGGATCATTTTTGTTGTACATTGCCGGGAGATTATTCAAGAGAATATATAAAAAGACTGATTGCAACTGGCGATGTTTTGGTAAGTGGTCAAAAAAAGAAAGCCAGTTACCATTTAAAAGGTGGCGAAAACATTAGCCTGGTGATCCCTGAACCGACAGAATGTCATATGGTGGCCGAAGACATTCCTCTGACTATTGTTTATGAAGATGAGGACGTGATCGTGGTAAATAAGCCTCAGGGAATGGTGGTTCATCCGGCCCCGGGTAACAGCTCCGGGACCCTGGTGAATGGTCTGCTTTTTCATACCAAAAATCTGTCAAATATTAATGGGGTCATGCGACCGGGAATTATCCACCGCATTGATAAGGATACCTCCGGGTTGCTGATGATTGCCAAAAACGATATGGCACATCGGAGTTTATCGGAACAACTTAAAGAACATACCATTCTTAGACGCTACTATGGCTTAGTTAAAGGAAATGTTAAACCAAATAAGGGGACGGTGGATATGCCAATTGGCCGACATGAGCAGCTGCGCATAAAAATGGCCGTGGTCGAAAAGAATTCTAAAACAGCCATTACACATTTTGAAGCTATTAAACGCTATTCGCAATATACGCTGCTGCGCTTTCAGCTGGAAACGGGACGTACCCATCAGATTCGGGTTCATATGGAAAAAATCGGTCATCCGCTGGCTGGGGATCCGTTGTACGGCAGAGGCGATAAGAACAATCCCTTTAAAACAGATGGTCAATGTCTCCATGCGCATACCTTGGGTTTTATCCACCCCCGAACCGGGAAAAAACTAATCTTTAAGGCGCCGGTGCCAGAGAATTTTAAAAAGATACTAAAAGAACTAAAATAGTTTAAATTTGATCGGCAACCACATCCATCGCTTCAACGCCATCCTGGCTTGGGGTTACATACATGGTGTTCTGGTTGGTAAAAATAACCATCCCCGGTTTTGCCTTGCTGGGTTTTTTTAAGTATTTAAACTCCAGATAGTCAACCGGCACGTTACTGGAGCCTCTTGACTTACTGTACCAGGCGGCCAGATTGCCGGCTTCCAACAGGGTTTGTTCAGTTATGAAACGACCGCCGGCAACAATTAGCACATGAGAACCAGGAGCATCTTTAACATGCATCCAGCAATCTTCGTTTTTGCCCATTTTGGTCGAGATAAAATCATTTTGATAATTATTTTTACCAACAAAAATATGAAAGCCCTCGGATGAAAGATAGTGCAATGGTTTTGAAGGTGCCTGCTTTTTCTTGTCTTCTTTGGAAAGGGCTTTTTTATTAAATTCGGAATGCAGGAATTCATGGCGAATTTCATCCAGTTCAGTTAATTCGGTAGACTGTTCCAGGCTGTTTATCAGGCTTTCCAGATAGTAAATTTTTTCTTCGGTTTCTAAAATATAGCCAGCCAAATGCTGCAATGCGATTTTGCTTTTATTGTATTTTTTGTAGTAGTGCTGGGCGTTCTGTGCCGGGGTTCGGTTGACTTTTAAGGGAATTTCAATCGTTTGATAGTCAGGATCATAGTAATTTATCAATGTTGCTGTTTCCTGACCTTTTTCAATCGCATAGATATTTGCCGTGATCAGATCACCATAAAGCTTGAATTTTTCATTTTTATGCGATGTCGCTACATCCTGTTGCAGGTTGTCCAGTTTTTTGATATTTTTTTTATTGAGAATATCAAGCTGCTGACGGAGATTCGCGGCTCTGGTTTTAAACCGAAGGGCTTTATCACGCTTGAAATAGTAGTCCTCCAGCATTTTGGAAATGGATGCGTAGGGTTCGCTGCGGTGTTCATCACGCAAATAATGGAGATCAACCGTAGAAAAATCCACCATTTTTCTGCCAAGATAGATAATGCTGGGTTCAGCTTTTTCTTTAATGTCAGAAACAACCTGAGAAAAACTTTCGTATAGAAATTGTTTTTGTTTCTTGCTGAGATCAGCTATTTTAGCATTGGAATCGATACCGCTTCGAAAAGCAATCTCTTTACCAATGTTGGGACTAATTCCGAGAAAGGCCTGAATAAAGAATTTTTCAACAACCACATCCTCGTAATTCGTTAAACGATCATTAAAGGTGTCTACACTGATGTTAAAAAAACCAAGACGATTGTTTTCGGGTGGATAAATATAGTCCCGGCCGGGAAGAATCTGGCGGTAACGGCTGGAGGTGGAACCGACTTTTTTCATCGAATCAAGTATTTTCATGGATTCGTCAACCAGGATAATATTGCTGTTTCGACCCATTATTTCTACTAATAATTTTCGCACAACTGTTTCATTAAAATCGTTCTTCGAAGAAATGGAGATTTCCATCATTCGATCGGTTTGATGTTGAGCAATATCCACAATTGTGCCGTTTAAAATGTACTTTCTCAGGACCATGCAAAAATTAGGTGGAGCACTGGGATTTTCTTTTATTTTTTCGGTAATGTATGCTCTGGGATTACTGGCATTGGCAGATAATAATAGATGATATTTTTGATTTCCCTGATTAACTAAAATGCGGACCTCATCTGTTTCAGGTTGATAGATTTTTCGGATTCGTCCTCCGATCAAGAGAGTTTTAAATTCGTTGATTAAGTGATATAGGGTAACGCCATCATAAGCCATGTTATTAATGCTCCTTTCAAATCGATGGGATGATTTTATCATGTTATGGCAGGATGGAAAAGGCTTTTAAAAACTAAGGCCTAAGAAACAATTAAGAAATGTAAAAGTGAATGCTATTTAGTGTTTAATAAGTAGGGAAATATTGACTTTTATATGAGAATTAGATATAGTGTATGGATTAGGTAGCTATGTAATAAAATCGAATTTTTCGTCACAGCACCTAATGATCTTACAGTTGTTCGATTTAAATGTGATTACTAAAAAATGCATTGGCCTGGCAATAATTTCGTCTTGAATAGCAAGAAGCTGAAATTAACTGGGTGGATTAAAATGGAAATGGAGAAACATCATGAAAAGTATGACAGGCTTTGGGCGGAAAGATTATCGTGATGAGGAAATCGATTGTTCAATTGAAATTAAAACAATTAACCATCGGTTTAGAGATTTTTTTATTAAAATTCCAAAAACACTTAATCCAATTGAAGAGAAAATCAGAAATACAGTCTCGCAAAGTATTTCCAGAGGACGGATTGAGATTTTCATAAAATACACGGAATTAGGTACAAAAAATCGGCAAATTGTTTTTAATAAAGATTTAGCCAAAAATTATATTTCGGTATTAAATGAAATTCGTCGACTTGACTCAATGATTGGCGACGACTTGAGTTTATCGTTGATTTCAAAGTTTCCAGATGTCATTATGATTGAAGAAGATATCGATGATTATGAGAGTATCTGGTTAAAAATTCAACCGGTGTTAATAAAAACACTTACAGAAGTGGATGCTAGCCGAGAACGCGAGGGAAGCGCTCTTAAAAAAGATGTGGTCAATCGTTGTCGTTATATCCGAGAGCATGTTCAAGAGATTAAAGATAAAAGTCCGAATATGTTGGAGCGATATCGAGATGAACTGCGGGATAAAATAACTTCTTATGTAGAGTCCGTTGAAATAGATGAAAAACGTCTATTGACTGAGGTCGCCCTGATGACCGACAAGCTGAACATCGACGAAGAATTAACCCGACTTCAAAGCCATTTGGTTCGACTGGAGGGAATGGTTGAGGAAACCGAACCAGTTGGCCGTAAACTGGATTTTCTGATTCAGGAAGTGAATCGTGAGATCAATACGATTGGGTCAAAAGCCAGTGATTTAGCCATTGCAAATATTGTAGTTGATGTAAAAAGTGAGATTGAAAAAATTAGAGAACAAATACAAAATATTGAGTAGGGGTGTTAAATAAGTCTATGAGTGATTGTCCAGTAGTAACCAAAGAATTAAAAGAAGAACAATTAACTGAATCTTTTTTCGAAAGAGAGAAAGGGATTCTCATTGTCATTTCAGGACCATCCTGTGCCGGCAAAGGGAGTGTTTGTAAGATTATCTGCCAAAAGAATCCAGATCTGCGGCTGTCAATTTCTGAAACAACACGTCAGCCAAGAAACAATGAGAAACATGGTCGAGAATATTTTTATATTGCTAAGGAAAGCTTTGAAGAAAGAATCAAACAAGGACAATACCTGGAATATGCGACAGTCTATGAAAACTATTATGGAACACCAAAAGATTATGTGGAAAATTTATTGAATTCAGGATTTGATGTCATTTTAGAGATTGATATCCAAGGGGCAGCAAAGGTTCGGGTCAACTATAAAGAAGGCATTTATATTTTCATTGTTCCGCCATCGATGCAGGAATTGCGACGGCGGATCGAAGAACGGGGAACTGAGAGCAAAGAACAAATGGAAATGCGTTTGAATTGCGCCTATGAAGAAATGAAAAATGCTGATGATTACAGCTATATTGTCATCAATGATGATCTTGAAGATGCCGCACAAAGAGTGCAGAGTATTATAACGGCAGAAAAATGCCGAACGGAACGACTTAAAAATAAAATTGAAGATATACTTGGGAGGTAACGAATGCGATATCCTGCATTAAATGATTTAATTAAATTGGCGGACAATAAATATTCACTGGTATTGGCAACAGCAAAGCGAGCCAGAGAAATAGTCGACGGTGATGAGCCGCTGGTTAAAATAAAAATAGATAACCCGGTTACCATCGCAACGAATGAGATCTCAGAAGAAATGATTCATTGCGTCCATCGAGTTCACACCCCAGAAGCTGAACTACTTGAAGAGACTAATGAAACGGAAGTACTGCTCTTTGACGCCGAAGAAAATAAAGATGCGTCAATTGTGATGGAATAGGACCCAGACGATTGTGAAAATTGCCGAAGTTTTTTTAAACCAAAAGAACAAGCGTATTGATCATGCTTACGATTATCGCATTCCACAACAATTGGAATCGGTTCTAAAAGTTGGGATGCGTGTGGTTGTTTTATTTGGAAACGGAAATCGGCGGGTGGAAGGTTTTGTTGTATTTATTAAGGAAGCAACTGATTATTCAGGCAGAATTAAAGAAATTATTGAGAATATTGATAGTCAGCCCGTTTTAAATAAAGAACAAATAGAATTGTGTCTTTGGATGAAGACCTTCTATTGTTCTTTATTTTATGAAGCCCTCTCTTATTTTACGATGGCTGTTAAAATCAGTCAGGAAATTCATTATTATTATAGAAAAGACAATCTTGAGCTCGATCTAAAGGAGCACTGGTTTATTGAACATTATTATAATGGGAAAAATGAAGCGCTCACACTGAATAAAGTCAAGTTGGAAGATCGAGCCACTTTAAATGGTCTGATTGAAAAGAAAGTCGTCGATACCGAGAAAAGCTGGAAAACTTCAATTGTGTCCAGTGAGGGCAATAATTCGACGGCGACACTATACCAGTTAACTGAGATCGGGCGAGAAGCAATCACGCTTGATAAAAAAATTGGAAAAAATCAGCGGATGCTCCTAGATTATTTATTACTCAAGGATATGTCGGCTGGGGAACTGAAAATGCTCTCGACCCAATTTGAAAAAAGTCTAAACCCGCTGATCGAGAAAAACTATGTGTGTCAATACCTGCCAAGATTACCAAGTCAAACAGCTGATTATTTGCCAGCAACACAAAAAAGTGAGCAGACAGTCGTTTTAACAGAAAAGGAACAGTTTTATTTTAAACAATATCTGAAATCAATCAGAAAAAGAACCGGCGTATTTTTTCATGTTTTTGACGGAGCCAGCAAGTATCGACTGTTTTTTAAAGCGATCGAAGATCAATTACAATCGGGTAAATCATCGGTTATTATTTTTCCTGAAGTTAATATGACCTTCCAGAGAATGGAAATGTTTTATAAGTACTTTGGTGACCGGGTTGGTGTTTTTCATGGCCGCTTAACGCCAAAACAACGAGCTGATTTATATAGCAAGGTTAAAAACGGAGCGGTTCAGGTCGTAATTGGCGTGCGATCAGCTTTGTTTTTACCATTTAAAAACCTTGGTCTGATTATTATTGATGATGAACATGATGCATCACATATAACCATTTCAACCCCAAAGTTTCACATTACCGATATCGCAAAAAAGGCCAGTGAAATTATGGGGGCAGCCTATATCTTGGCAGATACAATGCCAAGGATTGCAACCTGGCATCAAATTCAAAAAAAAGAAATGGATAGCATCCAAATTGGGGAACCTCAAATTCAGCGCAATACAATTCAAATTGTTGATATGCAAAAGGAAATGCATCAGGGCAATATGGGCATTTTGAGTCGTGAATTACTTAAACAAATGCGCGATTCGTTAAATCATAACCGGATCAACGTGTTGTTTATAAATAATAAAGGTTACGCAAACAGTGTTTTTTGCCGAAACTGTGGTCATCTTGAAAAATGCCCAAACTGCGGTGTTTCTTTGAAGTACTTTAATCATGATCAGGCACTTCATTGCCATTATTGTGGTTATAAAAAACCGGTTCCGCGTCAATGTTCGGTTTGTGGTAGTGATAAAATCAGACATATGGGTTTTGGTATTGAACAGTTGGAAGAATATATCAGAAAAGCTTTTCCAGGCAAACGCGTAGCAATCGTCCAGGGAAATATGAACCGAACTGAAATAAAAAGAATAAATAAGGCGCTATCACATGGTGAGATTGATATTTTAATAGGAACACAGGTTATTGTTAAACATTTTAATTTAGTAAATGTCGGGGTAGCAGCAGCAGTTCTGATCGATCGAGATCTGAATCAGGGAAATTATCAGGCGGCTGAAATTGTTTATCAGACCTATCGTCGTTTTTTTGAAAAGGCCATGGATGCACAAACAATCGGACTGATTCAGACCCACGAGCCAGATAATGAAACGATTTATTCGATCAAAAATGAAAGTTATCAGGAATTTTATCGTGGCGAAATAAGATATCGGGAGCTGATGAAATATCCGCCAGTTGTTAATATGATCAGCTTTGGTGTTTTTCAGCCACATGATAAGGATGCCGAAAATGACGCGTTTCGACTCTATGTTGCTTTGAAAAGTGAATTGAAACAAACCGGCCAATCATATGAAATTTACAAACCGGTCCGAATCGGGGTTGTTAAAGGCGGTAATATTACCTATCAAATCGTGCTGAAACTTTCAGAACCAAATGTATTTCAAAATCTAATGCCTAAGATAATCAAACTTGGTATTATTGAAGGGCTGAAATCAAAAGTATCCATACAAATCAATTTATAAAATTTTGTACAAACGCAGCATTAATAATAGTGGTAATTACGAAACAGAACATAAAACCAGGAGCACTCGCGTGACTCGCTTGGTAGTAATAACAAAACAGGAGGAGCAGATGGCAATCAGACAAATAAGGATCGATGATGACCCAATTCTTAGAAAGAAATCGCGGGTCATCGAAGAAATTGATGAAAAAATTGTAACGTTAAATAATGATATGGTTGAAACAATGAAAAAAGCAGAGGGGGTTGGTTTGGCTGCGCCCCAGGTTGGTATTTTAAAAAGGTTGTTTGTTGTTGATGTGGGTGATGGACCGATGACCTTTATCAATCCAACGATTATTTCAACGGAAGGCGAAGAAGTTGATGAGGAAGCTTGTCTCAGCCTTCCAGAACGCTCAGGAATGGTTAAACGACCAGAATCCCTAGTGGTTGAAGCTACCGATCTGGATGGCACGCTTTTTCAACTTTTCTGTTCAGATTTACTGGCCAGAGCCGTTTGTCATGAATTGGATCACCTGGATGGAATTCTATTTATTGATCGCGTTGAAAAATGAAAACAATGAAAGTGATCTTCATGGGAACCACCGACTTTGGGGTTCCGGCGCTGGAAAAATTGGTATCAGAAAACTATCAGGTTGTCGCTGTCGTTTGTCAGCCGGATCGGCCGAATAAAAGAGGTAACAAGATTGAAATTCTGCCTTTAAAGGCGAAAGCGTTAGCATTAGGTATTACTGTTTTACAACCTGAAAAAGTGAAAGATCCCGAATTTGTTGAACAATTAAGAAGTTATGAAGCCGATATTTTTATCGTCGCCGCATATGGTCAGATGCTTTCAAGAGAAATTTTAGAGATGCCAACCTATGGGGCATTAAATATTCATGGTTCGCTGTTGCCAGAATACCGTGGCGCGGCACCGATTCAACGCGCGATCATTGATGGTAAAACTAAAACCGGGATAACGATTATGCAAATGAGCGAAGGGATGGATACCGGTGAGATGCTTTCTAAAGCAGAATGTTCGATTACTGACACAACGACGTTTGCAAGTCTCTACCAAGAATTAGCTGTTCTGGGAGGAGCTTTATTAGTCACCACATTGAGCGGTTTATTAAATGATAAAATCAAACCAGTCATTCAAGATGAAGCTCTGGCGACCTATGCAGAAAAAATACTCAAGAACACTGGGCACATTGATTGGACAAAAAACAGTCGGGAAATATTAGCGCTCATGAATGGAACGGATCCAACGCCAGGAGCATATATGATCTATCAGGAAGATAAAATTAAATGTTTTTTACCAGAGGTTGTTCTGTGGACCGGTAATGAAGAGCCAGGAACGTTGCTGGTCGCCAGCGACCGTGAGGGACTGCTTGTAAAAACTAATGATAGTGCAATTAAAATTGGGGAAATACAAATTCCCGGGAAAAAAAGAATGGAAACAACCATTGTTTTGCGCGGTAAAAAAATGGAAATCGGAACAATTTTAAACTAGTCTAAGCAGTTCTTTAGGATGCTATGATAGAATTAATTCAGTTACGATATAAGGAGGAATAGCTATGTTTTTTGTACCTTTTGATATGACTTTTTTGCTACTCATTCCAGGTGTAATATTTGCAGCCTATGCCCAACATCAGGTGAGCAGTGCTTATAAAGCATATAGTAAAGTCGCCACCAAAAATGGTATGACTGGTGCTGATGCTGCCCAGAGATTATTAAATGCCAATGGTTTAAATACCATCGCCATTGAAAATGTCGCAGGAAATTTAACCGATCACTATGATCCCAGACATAAAGTTATGCGATTATCATCCGGTGTTGGTCAGCAAGCCAGTGTCGCCGCAGTTGGGATTGCTGCTCATGAAACAGGACACGCCATTCAGGATGCCGAAGGATATTGGCCACTGCGATTCAGAAGCTTTATTGTGCCAATTACAGGATTTGCCTCGAATCTGGCCTGGCCTATTTTTATTTTGGGTTTTTTCTTTGCTCAATCATCCTGGGGAGTGATGTTTATGGATTTGGGGATCATCTTGTTTTCGCTCGCATTGCTATTCAGCGTGATCACCTTGCCAGTAGAATTTAATGCCAGTAAACGAGCCATTGCTGCTCTGGTTGACAATAATCTGATCCAGCCAGGAGAAGAAGTCGGGGTTAAAAAAGTTTTAAAAGCAGCAGCACTTACCTATGTGGCGGCTGCCCTGATGTCATTGTTAACACTGCTTCGTCTTGTTATTTTGAGAGGTTCAAGAGACTGATGAATATTCGCAAACAAGCTTTAGAAACGCTCTTGAAAATCAATTATGACGGTGCCTATTCAAATCTCGAGATTAAACGGGTGCTTAGTAACCATCCCCTGAAAGATGAAGACCGCCGTCTTTATTTAAACATTGTTTATGGGTGTTTGCAAAACCAGATGTATCTGGATTACATTATCAAACAGCAAAGCAGCCGGCCGGTGAATAAACTCCACAAAGAGGTTAGTGAAATACTAAGAATCGCCATCTATCAAATTTACTTTTTGGATAAGATCCCCAACTATGCCATTGTTAACGAATCGGTCAATTTAGCCGCTGAAATACAACCTCAAGCTAAAGGGTTTATTAATGGGGTGCTGAGAAATATTATGCGAAAAATTGAAAAAGATGGTAAAGAATTTAAATTCGAAAACTGGGATAATGAAAAAGAAGCTTTGTCTATCCGATATTCGGTGCCACTATGGATTGTTCATAAATATTACGAAATATATGGCGTCGAAAAAGCGGAGACCATTATTCCCATGCTTAATGAAAAACCGCCCTTTACCATCCGCTGTAATACGCTAAAAACGTCTCGGGATCAATTGATTCTGGATTTGAAAGCTTTTGGGGTAGAAGCACTTCCTGGCACACTGTCACCAAGTGCGATACATCTTACAAACCTGGGTGTATTTGAAAACAACATTGAAAATTCACATTTGTATCGTGAAGGTCATTTTATGATGCAGGATCAGGCTGCCATGCTCACTGTTGAGCGACTTAATCCTCAGCCGGGTCATCAAGTATTGGACATGTGTGCGGCACCAGGCGGAAAAACCACCTATCTGAGCCAGCTGATGAATAATGAAGGCCAGATAATCGGACGAGATGTCTTTGCTAGTCGGTTAAATCTCGTAAAACAGAGCATGAAACGGCTGGATTGTACAAATATCGAGCTCGAAGATCAGAATGGCTGCGTTTTTTTGAAAGCAGATGAAATGCGTTATGATAAAATATTGCTGGATGCCCCCTGTACCGGCCTCGGGGTAATCAGACGAAAACCGGAAATAAAGTACCACAGTACCAAAGAAGGTCGAAAAGAATTGGTCAAGATTCAGGCGAATCTGCTTGAAAACGCAGTCCGATATTTAAAACCCGGTGGCGAACTGCTTTATTCAACATGTACCATTAATAAAGATGAAAATGAAAATCAGATAAACAAGATATTAAACAAGTATCCTGATATGAAGATCGTACCAGATAAAAACAGTGAGGCCTATACCTATACCAGCCCGTTAATGGATGGATGCGACAGCTTTTTTATGTGCTTGTTGAAGAAATAAATCTAAATATACTATTTTAGAAAGTCATCTTTGAAGTTATCCAAAGATGACTTTCCAAATCAAACAAAGAAAAAGAATTTTGAAAAAATTGAATTCAATCAAATTTTTTGATATAATATAACAATCTATGTAAAGCATCCCGTTGAGTGTAATGCTTCTCTGATAGTTTAGGAGTAAAACATGAAGGAAAATATTTTTGGCAAAGACATAAATGAATGTGAAACGCTCATGGCTGACATTGGTGAAGCGAAGTATCGCGGTCGTCAGTTATACCAATGGTTGTATGAGAAGAGATGTGCAGATTTCAAAGAAATGACCAATTTTTCCAGTCAGTTAAGAGAAAGGTTGATGAATAATTTTGAATTAACGCACGGTAGAATTGAAGAGGTCCAAAAAGACCAGTACGATGGTACGAAGAAATATTTGATTGAGCTTTATGATGGTCAGTACATTGAAGCTGTGTTAATGCACTATGATCATGGTGCTTCTTTATGTGTGTCAACACAGGTTGGATGTAATATGGGGTGCAAATTCTGTGCCTCCACAAGAGGCGGCAAAATAAGAGATTTAAGCGCCGCTGAAATTTTAGATCAAATATATTTAGCAGAAAAAGAAGAAAAACTACGCATTTCAAATATTGTGATCATGGGTATTGGTGAACCACTGGAAAACTATCACGAAGTAATTAAATTTATTCGAATCGCCAATACCGGTTTTGGAATCGGACAGCGAAAAATAAGTCTTTCCACATGTGGCATTATTCCGGGAATTGAAGCGTTAGCAGATGAAAATCTGCAGATAAACCTTGCGATTTCGTTGCATTCGGCCTTTGCCGATCGCCGTAGATTGTTAATGCCCATTGCCAAGCAATACGATCTGGAACCATTGATGGAATCATGCAAAGCTTATTTTAATAAGACTGGCCGGCGCATTACCTACGAATACGCATTGATCGAAGGCTACAATGATCGGGATGAAGATATTGCCGGATTAATAAAACTTTTAAAAGGAAGTCAAAACCATTTAAATCTGATTGGTTTAAATGAGGTTCAGGAAACTGACTACAAAGAAAGTAGCCGATTGGGTTATTTTCTGGCCGAACTGGAAAAACAGGGAATAAATGTTACGTTGAGACGTAAAATGGGGAGAGAAATTGATGCCGCATGTGGTCAGCTTCGAAAAAAAAGATATGAGGATAAGGTGAGTGTATGAAATGTGCCTATGGATCCAATGTTGGATCACTAAGAAAGGTAAATCAAGATGCCTACTTGGCAGCAACCATAAAAAACGTTGATCGTATTTCTTATGTTTTTGCAGTGGCAGATGGTTTGGGAGGCCACCGGAGTGGGGAAATAGCAAGCAAAACTGCAGTGGATTTTATTAAAAATAACCTATCTGGAATTCGCAACTATTTTGATCCCGAAGAAATGATGTCCTTTGTGAAATCGATCAATTTGGAGCTGAAAAAAATCGGTGACGATGAGCCTGCACGTTTGGGCATGGCAACCACCTTAACCATGTGTATTGTTGACGGGAACTATTTATGTATTTGTCATGTTGGCGACAGCCGCACCTATTGCATCACAAGTGATGAGATTATCCGCCTGACAAAAGATCATTCACTGGTTCAGATCTTAGTCGACGAAGGAAAAATAACTCAGGAAGAGGCGGAAATACATCCGCAAAAGAATGTGATTACCCGGGCTCTGGGAACTGATAATTCAGTAAATGTGGATTTTTATCGCTATGAAATAAATCCCGACGCGGTCTATTTGATCTGTTCGGATGGTCTTTTTAATATGGTTTGCGACCAGGATATGAAGACAATAATAATGGAAAATAGCCTGGAAGATGCAGCCAAAAAACTCATCGACCTGGCCAACATAAACGGAGGCAAAGACAATATCACTGTCGTGCTATTCAAACCTTTGGAAGGAGTGCCAGATGCTCAGTAGAACATTGGGAAAACGTTATGAAATTGTAGAGCTGATTGGACGAGGCGGAATGGCCTATGTTTATAAAGCGCGGGATTTAAAACTGAATCGTTATGTTGCAGTGAAAGTACTTCGCGAAGAATACACAGAAAATGAGCAGTTTATAAAAAAATTCGATCGAGAATCCCAGGCAGTTGCCTGTTTATCCCATCCGAATATCGTCGGTGTTTATGATGTTGGCGTCCAGGATAATATCTACTACATTATTATGGAATATGTTGATGGCATTACCCTAAAACAGTATTTAATGCGAAAAGGGCGCTTGGATTATACCGAAGCAACGCGTTTTGTGATGGATATATCCAATGCCTTACGCTGTGCTCATGAGAATAAAATTATCCATCGGGATATTAAACCCCATAATATTTTATTAACCAGGGATCTTGTTCCCAAGGTAGCTGATTTCGGGATTGCCCGGGCGATCACCAGTTCAACCGTCACGATGACCAATCAAACCATGGGTTCGGTCCATTATATTTCACCCGAACAGGCCAAGGGTGGATTTGTGGATGAACGTTCAGATCTCTATTCTCTGGGGATTTTATACTATGAACTGTTGACAGGAAAACTACCTTTTGATGAAGAAAACACGGTAACCATTGCCATTAAACATATCCAGGAAGAGATCGTTCCGCCAAAAATGTTGGAACCTAAAATTCCTGAACGGGTTAATCAGATCGTTATCAAATTGACACAGAAGAAACCAGATGAACGGTATCAAAATACGGATGAACTGATGGAAGATCTTGAAGCGGTTCTTGAGAATTCAAGTTTCGGCGCTGGCGAAGGAAACCATTTGGGTAATGATACCCACATTATGCGCGAAGGCCTTTTTCATGTTGAAAATACCGGGAGTCACGCAACAGTGCATCCTGAAGAAGATGAGGAGGATGACGAGTATTATTATGAAACTCCTAAGGAAACCGCTGCCCGAAAAAAGAAACGCAAGATTATTTTAATCGCCGTATTTGCGGCAGTGGCAGTGGTGGCAATGGGCATCATGGCTTATGCTTTCTTTTCAGGAAAAACGGTTGAAGTGCCGGATATTAAAGGAAAAACGACGGCCGAAGCCAAGACAACCTTGGAAAAACTGGATTTGGTTCTGGAAGTTGAAAAAGAAGTTTATAACGCTGATGTTGCAGCGGGGTTAATCATCACTCAAAATCCAGAAAGCGGTAAAGAACTGCAAAGTGGAAAAACTGTCAAGGTAACAGTCAGTAAGGGTGTTAAAACCGGAACAATTCCTTCGGTTATTGGCATGAGCGAAGCAGATGCAGTCAAAGCCATCGAAACAGCTAACTTCGTTGTGGGTGAAATCAAACGAGAGTATAACAGTAACTACAATGCG
The DNA here is from genome assembly GCF_963664135.1 of uncultured Acetobacterium sp. NCBI lineage: Bacteria > Bacillati > Bacillota > Clostridia > Eubacteriales > Eubacteriaceae > Acetobacterium > uncultured Acetobacterium sp. Next base: position 29,027 of record NZ_OY760905.1, read on the forward strand.
GATATCGTCTTTCAAATGAACCCTAACGGAGCGACAACTGCTAATGAAGGAACAAAGGTAACAATCTATGTCAGCAAGGGTGAGGATCTCATTACTGTTCCGAGTGTGGTTGGACAAACTGAAACAGATGCAAAAAGCACAATTAAGAATGCCGGTCTGACTGTTGGAGCTGTCACCAATGAAGCTAGTACCGATTATGCGAAGGGTATGGTCATGAGACAATCCCCCACTGATGGGAATCAAGTTGCCAAAGGGTCAGAAGTGGCCATTGTCGTCAGCAGCGGGAAAATATCTACCCAGAAATTAACCATTGATTTAAGTGAATATATTCAAACAACACCGGCAAAATCGGTTAAGGTTAAGGTTGTTTTATCAGCCACCGACAAAAGTGACAAGGTGATCTATGAAGGTACAAATATGTCAGATGACGTCTTCTCTGTCAATGTTGAAGGCAATAGTCGAGAAACATATGAAGTATTTATTGATGGATCCAGTGTCGGAACCGGCTACATCGACTTTTAATTAAATTTTATTGAGACTTACGGGTTTTTATATAACAATTATTCATTCAATTCGCACATTTCGATGAAAGGTTCGTCTGGGATGATGGTTTAATTGATTATAAAAACCCGTATTTATATTAGCGAAACCCACAAAAATAAATGAGGAGGCTTATTATTTGATATCAAACGAACAAGTAACGGGAAAGATAATTAAGGGAATTGGCGGATTTTATTATGTAAAAACAAATATCCATAATGGTGTTCTGGAATGTAAAGCCAGAGGTGTGTTAAGGCACCAGAAAATTATCCCAACAGTTGGCGATGAGGTGTTGATTCAGTCTGATAACCCAGGAGAATGGATGATTGAATCGATTCTGCCACGAAAGAATATCTTTTTAAGACCACCGGTGGCCAATGTTGATATTGGTCTCATTGTTTTTTCGATGAAAAACCCAAAACCAAACATGCTACTTTTGGATATGCTGTTAATCAGTTCAGAAATTCAAAATGTGGAACCGATCGTGTGTTTTACTAAACGAGATCTAACCAGTTCATCAGAGGAAGCTGCTATTAGAGAAATCTATGAAAAAACCCCATATAAACTCTTTTTTTTCAGTAAGGATGATACCGGGACAATGGACGAGATTGTTAGTGAAATAGGCGGAAAAACAGCTTTTATGGCAGGTCCATCCGGGGTTGGTAAGTCGACAATGGCAAACTATCTGTGCGAAGACCAAACCATGGAAACAGGTGCGCTGAGTCAGAAGCTAAAAAGAGGAAAACACACCACCCGTCATGTGGAATTGCTGGATACCAAAAATGGTGGCTTTTTGCTGGATACACCAGGATTTTCATCATATAAGATCTCAGAAATGATTGAACCGGAAGAGCTCAGAGAATATTTCCCCGAATTTTCAAGAGGTAAGTGTCGTTTCAAGAGTTGCCTCCACAATGAAGAGCCAGGATGTGATGTCAAAAAAGCAGTGAAAGCCGGTGAAATCAGCCCGGTTCGTTATGAGCATTATTTAAGTTTGCTGGATGAAATAAAAAAGGAACAGTATCGATGAAAGTTGTCATTTTTACAAATGGTGAATATAAGAACAAGGTCTTTTATGAAGATTATTTAGTAAAAATTAAGCCGGATTATCTTATCTGCGCTGATGGCGGGGCAAATTATGCCAAAGAACTCAATGTCCGGCCAGATATCATTTTAGGAGATATGGATTCAATCACAGAAGAAACAAAGGCTTTCTATCAAGGGCGTGAATTTTTGTATTTTCCACCCAAAAAAGATGAGACCGATACTGAGCTGGCGATTGCGCATGCGATTGCAATTGGTGCCAACGAAGTAACGATTCTCGGTGGGCTGGGATCGCGAATGGATCATAGTCTGGGAAATATTTATTTACTGAAACGCCTCTTCGATGCAGATATTAAGGCTGAAATAGTTGATGAAAATAATATTATTCGATTAATCGGAAGAACGGAAGAATTTCAATTGCCGATTGGTACCGTGGTTTCATTACTGCCAATTGGGGGAGACGTCGAAGGATTGACGATCACGGGGTTTGAATACCCAATCAATGAAGGCCGAATGACAATGAATAACCCCTATGGTATCAGTAACGTGACAAATCTGACAAATCAAAAAATAGCTTTCAAACAGGGAATGCTTTTGGTTATTATCCCGAAGGATTGATGAGATAGCAATAAATTGAAGATGTAATAGCGAATTTTCGGATCAAATAGTCTGATTCTTATCTCGACAGAATCGGCGCGGTACAGGTGATTCAAAAAGAAAAAAGAGCCTTATAAAAAGACTCTTCTACTATCTTTCCGAAGATATAGAGACTAAGCTCTTTCGACTTTACCGGATCTCAAACAACGTGTACAAACACTAATTCGTTGTGGTGTACCTTCAATTACAACTTTAACTCTTTGCAAATTGGGTTTCCAAACTCGTTTATTGTGTTTATTTGAATGACTAACCTGGTTGCCACTTACAACGGTTTTTTTACATACAAAACATTCTTTAGCCATGACATAACCTCCCTTACGCTTACCTTTTATAAAACAAGGTGTATTATATCATGAAAAATAAAAATATTGCAATAGAAATTTTGACTTAAGTGGAATTATTATGTAAAATAGAGAAAGAAAAAATAAAGGAGCAATTCGATGAAAGTAAATAGTGAGTTAGGATATATTGATATTACCCGAAAAGCAATTGCGGATATTGCCGGAAACGCCGCCATGGAGTGTTATGGCTTAGTAGGCATGGCTCATAAACGTGGGAAAGATGGATTAATCGAAATTCTTTCGGGCGAGCAGGCAAACAAAGGCGTCGGTGTGACCATTGAAGATGACCGCTTAGTGATTGACTTATATGTCATCGTGGAATATGCCATTAAAATTTCAGTTGTTGCTGAAAATATCATTTCCAATGTAAAATATCGGGTAGAAAAAGAAACATCATTAAAAGTGAAACGAATAAGCGTGAATGTTGTAAGCGTGCGTGTATAAATGGAGGACAGAATGAAGACCCAGACAATTGACGGTGAAATGCTGGTAAAAATGTTTCGTTATGGGGCGAAAAATTTAGAAATTAACAAACGAATTGTGGATGAGCTCAATGTTTTTCCGGTGCCGGATGGTGATACGGGAACAAACATGTCACTGACCTTCAGTCACTCGGTATCGGAATTTGATAAAATCGAAAAACGTAACGTATACAGTGTTGCTAAAACAGCTTCTTCGGGCGCTTTGATCGGTGCTAGGGGAAATTCAGGGGTTATACTTTCCCAGTTACTAAGAGGGTTTGCCGAAGGCTGCAAAGCTCAGGAAGACCTGGATATCCCTTCATTGGCAGGCGCTTTAAAACTGGCGGCAGATGTGGCCTATAAAGCGGTCATGAAACCAACTGAAGGAACCATTCTCACCGTTGCTCGGGAAATGGGTGAATTTGCCATGGCGAATTACGAATCATATGACAGTCTGGAAAGCTTTATGACGGATGTGATCAATCACGGCAAGGTCACATTGAAAAAAACTCCGGAAATGCTTCCGGTCCTAAAAGAAGCGGGAGTGGTTGATGCCGGTGGACAAGGCCTTATTTGTATTGTGGAAGGTGCCCTGAAAGCGTTTCTGAATGAAGAATTGGGCGTGGAAATTGAGATCAAAAAAAGTGATCTGGATAAATTCGTCGATGATTCTCATATGAAACCCGAAGATATCACCTTTGGTTATTGTACCGAGTTTATCATTAAAGAAGCCGCTGAAGTAGATGACAATGAATTGCGAGAGTACTTAAACACCCTTGGGGATAGCGTTGTTGTGGTTAAAGACGATGAAATCATCAAGGTCCATTTACACACTGACAATCCCGGTTTGGCGTTAGAGCGGGCCGGAAGTCTAGGCAGCTTGATCCGGATAAAAATTGATAATATGCGCGAACAGTTTTCGACTAAGGGGACAAAGTCGGAAGACGCAGTAGTGCCTTATGGATTTATCGCCGTTTCTCCGGGAGAAGGATTAACAAAGCTATTTAAAGATTTAGGCGTAACCCGCGTTATTTCTGGTGGACAGACCATGAATCCCAGTACCCAGGATTTCTTGAATGAAGTGGATAAGTTAAATGCCGAAACCATTTTTATTTTCCCCAATAACAGCAACATCATCATGGCTGCCAAGCAAGCCAGTGAGATCTCGGACAAACATGTTCATGTTATCGCGTCTAAAAATATTCCGCAGTGTATAGCCGCGATGCTGGCATTTTCGCCAGAAGTCAAGCCAGAAGAGAACGAATCGGCTATGTCGGAAGCGATTAATCAGGTTGCTACCGGAGAAGTGACTTACGCGGTCAGAGACACTAAAATAAATGGCTTAAAAATCAAAAAATCAAATATTATTGGTATTACTGGTGGTGAAATAAAGTTTACCGGAAAAAATATTAAACAAGTGACCGAAGACCTATTGAATGACATGGTGACTGAAGATAGTGAGCTGATCTCGATTTATTATGGAAAAGATGTCTCAGAAGAAGATGCCAATATGCTGGTTGAGGAAATTGCCGAAAGCTTTGAGGATTGCGACGTTGAAATGCATTATGGCGGCCAACCATTATACTATTATATTGTATCAGTCGAATAACAGGATTTATTAAAAGAGAAACATGAGGCTAAAACCATGAAATGGGAAGATTCACTGGGACAAATAAAAGGAGTCGGGCCAAAGCGAAAAGAGATTTTGGAAAGCGCTGGTATAAAAACGATCGGAAATCTTTTGTCTTGCTACCCAAGAAAATACCTAGACCGTAATGTACTGGGAACTCCCGGTGAATTTTCTGAAGATCAGGAAATCTCCATCAAAGCCACTGTTTTAGACAGTGGGAGGGTTCAACGGATTCGCGGGAATCTTTCTATTTTAACCGTGTCGCTGCTTTGGGAAGAAAAAAAGGTTTCAGCCGTTTTTTTTAATCAGCCCTATTTGAAAAGTAGTTTTATCGAAAATGAGGATTATTATTTTTATGGTAAGATAAAAAAGGCCTATGGTGGGACAAAAATTACCAATCCGCAGTTTGTTCGTGCCAATAATCCCGGTAATTTTTTCGAATTAACACCGTTATATAAAAACATTCAGGGATTGCCCAAGAATGTTTTGCCCAAAATGCTCAGTCAAATATTCACTGACGATTTAGATCTACAGGATCCAATGCCGGAGGAAATAAGATTAGCTGAAAAATTATTGGATTTAAAAAGTGCTTTAAAGGTCATTCATTTTCCCCAAAAAGCTGAAGATGTCTTGCAAGGAATCGAGCGACTTAAATTTAATGAGGCGCTGAAAATTAACATGGGGATAATGTCCAATTCTTTAGATAAACGATACTCGGACATTGAAGTTAATTTATTTTCGGGTTTAGAACCCTTTATCAGCAGCCTGCCCTATGATTTGACAACCAGTCAACGGTCAGTGATTAATGATATGATTGCAGATTTAAAAAGCGGTCAGGTAATGAATCGACTGGTACAGGGAGATGTGGGCTCGGGTAAAACGGTAATTGCCATCATAGCGGCCTGTTTAATGGCTCAGAATGGCTATCAAACTGCTTATATGGCGCCAACTGAGATTTTAGCCCAGCAACATGGTCGCAGTTTTAAAGACCTGTTAAAGCACACTGGTATTTCCGTGGAAGTGATTACCGGAAGTTTAAAAGCAAAAGAAAAGCGGGAAATTATAGCGCGGGTTTCCAAGGGAGAAGTGGCGGTAATCATTGGTACTCATGCCCTAATTCAGGACGCCGTGGATTATTACAATCTGGGACTGGTGATCACCGATGAACAGCATCGGTTTGGAGTCAAACAACGAAGTCGGCTATCGCTAAAAGGGAATCAACCTCATAACATGGTAATGAGTGCCACGCCGATTCCCCGAACCCTGGCATTGATTCTATATGGAGATCTGTCAGTTTCTTATATCGATGAGCTGCCCAAAGGCCGCAAACCGATAAAAACCTATTGTTATAACGAAGCTTCATTTCATAAAATTTTGAAATTCTTGCAAGATGAGATGGACAAAGGCCGACAGACTTTTGTCATCTGTCCTTTCATTGAGGCATCCGAAGAACTGGATGAGGTTCGTGACACGGAATCAGTATATTTGGAACTGCTTCAAAAAATCGATGCCCGATATCAGGTGGCTTGTCTTCATGGTCGGCTGAAAAACGAAGCTAAGGAAGCGATTGTCCAATCTTTCAATCAGGGCGAAATTCATTGTCTGGTGGCGACCAGTATTATTGAAGTTGGTATTGATGTACCCAACGTCAGTACGATGGTGATTCTCAGCGCTGAGCGGTTTGGTTTATCCCAACTGCATCAACTGCGGGGCAGAGTCGGCCGGGGAATTCATCAATCCTTTTGTTTTCTGGTGACCAATTCCAAAAGCGAGGAGACCATCTCTCGGATGAAGGTCATTGTTAATAATACAAGTGGCAGAAAAATTGCCGATGAAGATTTCCGTCTCCGGGGACCTGGTGATTATTTCGGATTTAAACAACATGGGTTACCCCGCTTGGGGTTACTTAATCCGATGGAAGAACTGGCATTAATCAGTCGCACCAAAAAAATCGCCGAAATTGTGTTTGCATCAAAAGATGAAAAAATGATGACATTTCGAAATGAAGTGCTGAAATCATTTTATCTGGACATAGAGGAAGTTTCATTTAATTAAGGAGGCAAAATGCGGATCATTGCCGGTGAAAAACGTGGTAAAAAATTAGTCGACATCACAGGAAATAAGGTCAGGCCGACAACAGATAAAATAAAGGGGGCAATTTTCAATAGCCTTCAAAATGACATACGGCAGGCAAAAGTGTTTGTTGATCTGTTCTCGGGAACCGGGGCGATGGGACTGGAAGCCCTGAGTCGGGGAGTCAATCAGGCGTATTTTTTTGATGTTTCCAGAGAGAGTATCCAAATTACCAAAAAAAATATTGCCCAGCTTGGTTACGAAGACCGTGCGAAGGTGTTTAATCAATCAGCTTTAAGCGGTGTGGAAATGCTGGAACAAAATAAAGTAAGGTGTGATATCATATTTATTGACCCGCCTTATTCTCAGATCGAAGAAATCCATAATTTACTGGAAATTCTTTCTGAAAAAGAAATTCTTTCTGAAAATGGAAAATTAGTGATAGAAACAGAAAAATCTGTTATAATGCCATTAGTAAAAAATAAATTGTCATGTTATAAGTCTAAAAATTACGGTATCACGACAATTAGTTATTATTCTAGGGAGAATTATGAGCTTGAAAATTGCAGTTTACCCAGGGAGTTTTGATCCCATTACCAAAGGTCATCTTGATATGATAGAAAGAGCGACGAAAATATTTGATCAGGTAATTGTTTGCGTGATGGTTAACAGCACCAAAAAATATCTTTTCACCTGTGAGGAACGTGTGGAGCTAATTAAAGATTGTCTTCATGGAATTGAAAATGTAGAGGTTGATTTCTATGATGGCCTCCTCATTGATTATGTGAGAATGAGAAATACCAATATCATTGTCAAGGGGCTTCGCGCTTTTTTGGATTTTGAATATGAGTTTCAAATGGCATTAACGAATAAGCATCTTGATAATGAGATTGAAACATTTTTTATGATAACCAGTAATAAACATTCTTATTTAAGCTCGACATTAGTAAAAGAACTTGTTAAATATCAGGGAGATGTGTCTGATTTTCTCCCCAAAAACGTTGAAAGAGCTGTACAAAAGAAGTATGAGGAAGGATGTATGAAATGAGGGTACTTGACTTATTAGCAGAATTAGAAGAAGTCGTGGAAAAAGGAAACACGCTTCCCTTTTCATCTAAAGCGTTAGTAAATCCTGAAGAAGTTATAGATATCATTGACGAAATAAGAGATTCACTACCGGAAGAATTGGCGGAAGCAAAAAAAATAGTTGCAGAGCGAAAGAAAATCATTTTTGCGGCACAGAGCGAAGCAGATCACATCAAAGCAGAAGCAGAAAAGCGATTAAGAGAATTAATCGACACCAATGAAATTACTAAAACTGCAACCGCAAATGCTAACGAGATTATGCGAAATGCTAATGCGAGTGCGAAAGCATTAAAAACCGGTACACAAAACTATGCCGATAAATTATTGTATAGTTTTCAAATTCAGTTAAAAGAAATGAACGATCAAATTGAACAGAATCGGCGAGAACTAAAAAACATGAAATAATTTGGTAAAACAAGGGTTGTGTGATGAACACGGCCTTTTTTATGCCTATTCACTAAAATAAACGAGGTTTAAGAAATGATAACAGTAGGAAAAGTACAAGGTTTAAAAATAGAACGGATTACAGCGATTGGCGCATATTTATCTGATGGAACCGATGAAAAAGATGTGGTTTTGTTACCCGAAAAAGAAGTGTCAAGAAATTCCCGGGTTGGCAATGAAATTGAAGTGTTTGTGTATCGTGATTCAAAGGACCGTCTGATTTCAACAATGCGGGAACCCAAAATTCAACTGGGTGAATTTGCAGTACTCAAGGTTGCTGATGTAACCAAGGTCGGAGCATTTTTGGATTGGGGATTGGAAAAAGATCTGTTGCTTCCCTATAATGAGCAAACCATGAAGGTACTCAAAGGACGCGATTATCTGGTTAATCTCTATACCGATAAGAGTGACCGCTTATGTGCAACCATGAAAATATATCCATTATTAAAAGTAGGAGCACCCTACAAGGTTGGTGACTGGGTAGAAGGGTATGTCTACCAAATTAATCCAGAGATTGGTGCCTTTGTGGCAATTGATAACTTATATCATGGATTGATTCTGACAAAAGACGCAAATTCGGATATTCATTGTGGGGAAAAAGTCCATGCCCGTGTAGCAGAACTTCGCAATGACGGAAAACTGGTTTTGAGTCCAAATAAAAAAGCATACAAAGAAATTCCCAAAGATGCCATTATGATCCTGACAAAATTAAATGAAAGTCAAGGTTTCTTACCGTATAATGATAAAACCGACGCTTATATAATAAAAAAAGAATTAGATATGAGTAAGAGTTCTTTTAAGCGTGCAGTGGGTAAATTATTAAAAGAGAAAAAAATTAAAATTACGGAAAGAGGCATTGAAAAAAATGGAAAATAAAAAATCTCGTGTCGTTATTATGGGCTGTGAGTCTTATGATAATGAACTGGTTTATGAAAAATTAAAAGCCGCCGTTGAACTTCTAGGAGGAATTGAACAGTTTGTCAATAACCAGGAGAGAGTTTTACTCAAACCGAATTTGTTAAGAGGGAAAAATCCGGATGCCAGTATTACTACCCATCCGGCTGTTTTTGAGGCCATGATTCGATTATTAAAAGAGGCCGAGATCAATCATCTATTCTACGGAGATTCGCCTGGCTTTGGATCACCAGCAGGCGCCGCCAAAGAGAGCGGTCTGGCAGCGATTGCGGATAAGTATGAAATTCCATTAAAAGAATTCAGTCATGGCCAGCAAATGGATTTTTTCCTGGGAATTGGTACAAAGAAGTTTGATATCGCCCAGGGTGTGTTAGAGAGCGACGCCATTATCAGTTTGTCGAAAATGAAAACCCACGGTCTCACCCGGATCACGGGTGCGATCAAAAATCAGTTTGGCTGTGTCTATGGTTTAAACAAAGGAATGTCTCACGCACATTATCCGAATGTGAGAAGCTTTTCTAAGATGTTGGTCGATTTGAACCGTTATCTTATTCCCAAATTGAGACTTTTTGTGATGGACGGCATTGTTGCGATGGAGGGAAATGGTCCGGCATCCGGAAAACCGGTTCCGATGAAAGTCTTGCTAGTGTCAGATGATCCGGTGGCCTTGGATGCTACCTTTGCCAGAATGATTAACTTAGATCCGACCTTTGTCCCAACCATCACTTATGGCGAAGAAATGGAATTGGGTTATTGGTCTGAGGAAAACATTGAAATTATGGGAGAACCGCTGGAAAAATTTTATAAATCCGATTTTGATGTGGTGCGATTGCCAGTCAGTGAAAAAGAGCCATCAACACTTTCTTTTCTAAAACCGATTCAGGATTTTATTATTCAAAAACCGGTTGTGGATAAAGAAAAATGCATTGGCTGCGGTATTTGTGAAAAAAGCTGTCCGGTCGAGAAAAAAGCAATCCGGATCGTTGAACGAAAGCGTCGAAAATATCCCCTCTATTTCTATAATCGATGTATAAGGTGCTACTGTTGCCAGGAAATGTGTCCAGTTGGGGCAATTACAGTAAAAACCCCAATGCTTGGCAAATTAACGATTTATAAAAATAAATAAAATTGAGCGAATGCTAACAAACAAAAAACTGCTCGTTCAAATAAAAAAAAGACATTGACAAAGAGTCCGAAATTTAATATGATAAGCGGAAATACTTAAAAAGGGAGTGATTCCACTGTTAGCATCAAAATTAATTTTAAAATGTCTCGAACGAGAAAATGTTGAGTTTGTGTTTGGTTATCCGGGAGGTGCTTTACTACCCCTCTATGAAGCATTTAGAACATCTCCGATTAAACATATTTTAGTGCGAAACGAGCAGACAGCACCGCATTATGCGAGTGGATATGCCAGAGAATCGGGACGTGTTGGCGTATGTTTGGCAACATCGGGACCCGGAGCAACCAATCTGGTAACCGGTATTGCAACCGCTTACCTTGATTCAATTCCAATCGTTGCCATTACTGGCCAGGTGGATCGGGCTTTGATTGGGACGGATGCCTTTCAAGAGGCTGATATTACCGGAGCAACCGCTCCCTTTACCAAGCATAGTTATCTTGTCCAGGATGCAGCGGACATTCCAAGAATCATCAGAGAGGCCTTTCATATAGCTTCGACGGGTCGACCGGGACCCGTGCTGATTGATATCCCCAGAGATGTCCAATTGGAAAATGTCAAAACTGGACTGACTTATGATAAGGTCGATATTTTAGGATATAAACCTAATCAAAGCGGCCATAGTGGCCAGGTCAAAAGAGCCATTAAAAAAATTAAAGAAGCCGATAAACCGGTTATTTACGCTGGCGGTGGGGTTGTCTTAGGTCACGCTGAAAAAGAACTGCTGGCATTTGCCGAAAAAAACAATATCCCGGTGATTACATCACTGATGGGTATCGGTGCTTTTCCTGAAGACCACCCGCTCTATTGCGGCATTGTTGGCAGTCATGGCTATACATATTCAAACGTGGTGATGAATGGGGCTGATTTGATTATCAATATTGGCGCGCGGATGTCGAATCGGGCAACTTCAAAACTCACGAGCTTTGAAAACAATACGGAATTCGTTCATATTGATATTGATCCAGCCGAAATCGGTAAAAATATGGAGACAAGTATTCCCATCGTTGGGGACGCAAAAACAGTTTTAACCGATTTGTTACAAAAGGATACTTTAAAAGATCGTGCGTCTTGGCTGGCTGAAATAGACAAAATCAAGGAAGTAAATCCGCTGGTTTATGATGCTGATCCACCCTGCAGTGATTTAATTAATCCTAAGGTATTGTTCCGTTCCATGTCCGAAATCACATCAGATAATGCCACTGTTGTGGCTGATGTTGGTTTAAACCAAATTTGGTCGGCGCTCTATTATCACATCATCAAAGATCGAAAATATTTTACATCGGGTGGCTTGGGTACCATGGGCTACAGCATTCCTGCTGCAGCCGGGGCAAGCTTTGCCACTTTAGATCAACCCAAACAGATATTCATTGTCTGCGGCGATGGCAGTTTTCAGATGAGTATGGGAGAATTGGGTGTAATTGCCGAGCACCAATTGAATGTAAATATTATTCTAATTACCAATACCAAGCTGGGAATGGTAAGACAATTGCAATTTGATAATTATGGAAAAGGTCATTACAGCGGTACCGATATTAATTTTGACATTGATTTTATGAAATTGGCTGAAGCTTATGGTATAAAAAGCTATAAGGTCGATAAAAACGATGACTTTAACAAGGTTTTACCTGAGGCTATTAAACATCAGGGTCCAACTTTGATACAATGTCAGGTTCATCCAGATTTCATAAGGATTTAGGGAGAATGATTATGGAAAAAAAAACCTGTTTATCTTTATTGGTAGAAAATAATTTTGGGGTACTAAGTCGCATTTCTGGGCTTTTTGCCAGACGTGGTTATAATATTGACAGTCTTACTGTGGGAACAACTGAAAATGCAGAGCTTTCACGGATTACTATCACTGTCACAGGTGATGATCAAATTCTGACTCAGATAAAAAAACAGCTGAACAAACTGATTGATGTCATTACAGTAATTGAGCTGAAACCGGACGAATCAATTATTAGAGAATTGGTGTTTATTAAGGTGAAAGCCGATGATACAACCCGATCTCAGATCGTCGAAATTGCTAATATGTTCCGGGCCAATATTGTTGATGTGGCCAGAGAGAGTCTCGTTATCGAAATTACCGGAACCCGTTATAAAATCGAAGGCTTCTTTGAAATGGTTGAACCCTATGGCATTTTAGAGTTTGTTCGATCAGGAGATACCGGCTTACAACGGGGAGCAAAGATTTTATCCCATTAACGCAAACATAAATAAAAGAAAAATCGTCCAAACATGACCGCTGGAAATTTATTTTCCAGCGGTCTATAACATTTACAGTTTTTTTAATTATTTACTTAAATTGTACGCAAATGTACAATTTTTTCTACTAAAAAAAGTGTATAATTATAAAGAATAAAAAACAATAACTATAACTGCCGAAATTGAAAGGAGTTTTATTATATGAGTCAAGAAACACATGAACATCAGCACGAACCCGGCTGTGGCTGTGGTTGTCATGGGGATCAGCCCAACCCCTTTGTGGAACTTTCCCCGGTGCTGGATCACTACGCCGACATCCCCGGAAGTCTGATCACAATCCTCCAGAAAGCCCAGGAGCGCTACGGCTTTTTATCGGTGGAGCTGATGCGCCATATTGCACAGGAAACCCACACCGCCATTGCCAGAGTTTACGGGGTTGCCACCTTCTACACCCAGTTCCGCTTTAAACCGGTGGGGAAACACCTGATCATGCTCTGCCAGGGTACCGCCTGTCACGTCAATGGCTCCAAACAAGTCGAAGAAGCCGTGATGGACTACCTCGATATCACCGAAGGTGAAACCACCCCCGATGGGCTGTTCACCCTGAACAACGTCGCCTGTCTGGGCTGCTGCAGCTTATCGCCGGTGATGATGATCAACGACGATACCTACGGCCAGCTGACCCGCGACAAGGTTATCAATATCCTAGCCGAATTAAAAGAAAAGGCCGGTGATGAAGGGATAGATTCAGAGACCAGTGCTCAGGAGGTAACCGCATGAAAGTGATTATCGGATCAGGCAGCTGCGGCATCGCCGCCGGCGCCCACAAGGTGCAGACCGCCTTTGAAGCCATCATCGCTGAAAAAGGTTTAAATCTTTCCGTCGAACAAACCGGCTGCATCGGCACCTGTTATCTGGAACCCATTGTTGACGTGGTTGACGATGCCGGCAACAAAGTTACCTTCGTGAACGTCACCACCGACGATGCCCGGCGGATCATTGACGATTACGTGATTGCCCAACAAGAACTGGCGGATTTACGGATCTCCCAGGAAGATCTCACGATGATCGGCAAACAGAAACGGATTGTTTTGCGCAACTCCGGGATCATCGATCCTGAGCAGATTGACGACTATCTGGCCGTTGATGGCTACGTCGCCGCCCGGAAATGCCTGACTGAAATGACCCCCGACGCGATTATCGACATTGTCAAAGTCGCCGGCTTAAAAGGACGGGGCGGCGCTGGTTTCCCGACCTGGTTCAAATGGGATGCCGCCAAAAAATCCCCCGGCACCACCAAATATATGGTCTGTAACGCCGATGAAGGCGACCCCGGGGCCTTTATGGACCGCTCTGTCCTCGAAAGTGATCCCCATGCCCTGATCGAAGGGATGTTAATCGGCGCCCGGGCCATCGGTGCCAACGAAGGCATCGTCTACGTCCGGGCCGAATACCCCCTGGCCATTGTCCGGCTCCAAAAAGCCATTGATCAGGCCCGGGAAAAAGGCTACCTCGGCAACGACATCTTCGGCACCGGATTCGCCTTTGATCTGCGGATCAAAGCCGGGGCCGGGGCCTTCGTCTGTGGCGAAGAAACCGCCCTGATCGCTTCATTAGAAGGGGAACGGGGGATGCCCCGGCTTAAACCACCCTTCCCGGCCCAGAAAGGCTACTGGAATAAACCTACCAACATCAACAACGTCGAAACTTTCGCCAACGTCCCCTGGATCTTCCGTAACGGCGGCGACGCCTATGCTGCCCTGGGTACCCGGGAAAGTAAAGGCACCAAAGTCTTTGCCTTAACCGGCAAGGTCAAAAAAGGCGGCCTGGTCGAGATCCCCATGGGTCTGACCTTACACGATGTTATTTTTGACATCGGCGGTGGGATTAAGCAGGACAAAGCCTTTAAAGCCGTGCAAATGGGCGGGCCTTCCGGTGGTTGTATCCCGGCCAGTCTGCTTGAAACCCAAATTGACTACGCCGAAATCACCAAAACCGGCGCCATTATGGGTTCCGGCGGGATGGTTGTCATGGACGAAACTACCTGTATGGTCGACATGGCCCGGTTCTTCCTCGACTTCACCTGTAAAGAATCCTGCGGCAAATGTACCTACTGTCGCGTCGGTACCACCCGGATGCTCGAAATCCTCAACCGGATCACCCAGGGCGAAGGCCGGGACGGCGACATCGAACTATTAGAGGAACTTTGCTACAAGATCAAAGACGGTTCCCTGTGCGGCCTCGGTCAGACTGCCCCCAACCCGGTGCTGACCACCATCAAATATTTCCGAAACGAATATGAAGATCATATTTACAATCATAAATGTACCGCCAGAAGCTGTAAACCGCTGCTGACCTACACCATTGACAAAGAAAAATGCGTCGGTTGCGGCGCCTGTAAGAAGAATTGTCCCGTTGAAGCCATTACCGGCGAAAAGAAGCTAGTCCATGAAATCAATCAGGACATCTGCATCAAGTGCGGTAAATGCTTCACCGTCTGTAAATTTGATTCCGTCATCATTGACTAGAAAGGAGTGGGAGAATGAAAAAATTTAAACTAAACATCGATGGAAAAGAAGTCACCGGCATTCCCGGACAAACCATTTTAGAGCTCGCCCGGGAAAACGCAATTGATATTCCCACCCTGTGCTATGACGACCGTCTGGAGATCTATGGCTCCTGCGGCCTCTGTGTGGTGGAGGTACAAGGGATTCCCAAGATCCTAAAAGCCTGTGCCACCGAAATCAGCGACAACATGGTGGTCAGCACCCGGACCCCCCGGGTGATCGAATCCCGGAAAACCAATCTGGAGCTGCTGCTTTCCAAACACATCGGCGATTGTGTCGCTCCCTGTAAACGGGCCTGTCCCGGCACCACCGACTGCCAGGGCTACGTCGGCTTAATCGCCAACGGCGAATTCGAAGAAGCCCTGAAGCTGATCAAAGAACAACTGCCCCTGCCCGGGGCCATTGGCCGGGTCTGTCCCCATCCCTGTGAAGATGCCTGCCGTCGCGGCGACGTCGATCAGCCCATCGCCATCGCCTGGCTCAAACGCTTTGCGGCCGACTTTGATATGACCCATGAGATGTTTATGCCGGAAATCAAACCAGCCACCGGTAAATCCATCGGCATCATCGGTGGTGGTCCCGGCGGCCTCACCGCCGCCTACTACCTGATCCAGTCCGGCCATGCCGTCACCATTTATGACGCCATGCCCAAAATGGGCGGGATGCTCCGCTATGGCATTCCCGAATACCGCTTACCCAAAGGGGTCGTTGACGAAGAAGTGGGACTGATCGAGGACATGGGGGTGGTCTTTAACAACAACACCCGCATCGGCGTCGATCTTCCCTTTGACACCATCCGCAAAAATCATGATGCCGTCTATGTCGCCTTGGGCGCCTGGACCAGCTCCGGGCTGCGCTGCGACGGCATTGATGCCAAGGGCGTTATCGGCGGGATTGAACTGCTGCAGCAGGTAGCCAATAACGAACCGATTACCCTTGGCGAAAAGGTCGCCATTGTCGGCGGCGGCAACACCGCCATGGATGCCTGCCGCACCGCCCTAAGACTCGGCGCCAAAGAAGTTTATAACATCTATCGACGAACTAAAGCCGAAATGCCCGCCGAGGCAATCGAAATCAGCGAAGCCGAAGAAGAAGGGGTGATCTTTAAAAACCTGACCAACCCCATTGAAGTCATTAAAGGCGAAGACGGCCAGATCGTTAAAATCCGACTCCAAAAAATGGCTCTCGGCGAACCCGATGCCAGTGGACGCCGCAGCCCGGTTCCGATTGAGGGCGAAGAAGAGATCCTTGACATCGACACCCTGATTCTGGCCATTGGCCAGGGGATTAACCCGAACGGGATTGGGACAGCGAAAACAGAAGAAAACGGTGATGACAACCGCCTGGCCCTGACCAAATGGAATACCGTGCTGGCCGATGAACAGACCTTCCGGACCAATCTCGACGGCGTGTTTGCCGGTGGCGACTGCATCAACAGCGGTGCCTCTATTGTGATTAAAGCCGTTGGCGATGCCAAAAAAGCCGTACCTTTTATCGAAAGCTACTTAAACGGCGAAACCATTGCCTACCACGAACCCTACTTTGTTATCCGGGAAGCCGTTGATCAGGATTATCTGGAAAGCATCAAGAAAAACAAACGGCCCGCAATGACCCATTTAACCCCAGATGCCCGTAACGATAACTTCCTGGAAGTGGTCGAAGGCTATAACCCCTTACAGGCCGTCGAAGAAGGGAAACGCTGCCTCGAATGCGGCTGTCAGGATTACTTTGAGTGTAAACTGATCGCCTATGCCAACGAATATAATGTTAAACCCGAACGGTTCAAGGGTAAAAACCCGGAAGCCAAAATTCAGGATGACCATCCTTTTGTCATCCGGGACAACAGTAAGTGCATCACCTGCGGCCTCTGTGTCCGGGTCTGTGACGAAATCGTCGGCGCCGAGGCCCTTGGCCTTGTTGACCGGGGCTTTGAAACCATTGTCGAACCGGCGCTGAGACAGCCGCTCAAAGATACCGGCTGCGTCAGCTGCGGTATGTGCATCTCGGTCTGTCCCACCGGTGCTCTAAGAGAAGGCCTCACCGGGATTAAACAGATCCCCATGAATACCGACAAAACCGAATCCACCTGCGGCTATTGTTCCGCCGGTTGTCAGATTGTCATTGAATCCAAGGGCGATACCATCATTAAAGCGATCCCGCAGAAAAATCACCAGGACATCAATCAGGGGGTCATGTGCGGTCGTGGCCGCTTCGGTACCAATCTGGTCCAGTGGGGCGATCGCATCACCACGCCGTTGATCCGAAATAAACAAGGTGAGCTGGAGGAAGCCACCTGGTACGATGCCCTGGTGACGATTGCCAAAAAATCCCAGAGCATTGCCGCCCGCTATGGCGCTGATGCCGTGAAGATGGGCATTTCACCCAAGTATACCAATGAGGAAATCTATACCTTCACAAAGTTGGCCGAGGTGCTCCGGGCTGAGACCTTTAGCTTCAGTAACCGCAGTCACGGTGAAACCGATGTGCTTATCAATACACCGGGGATCACTGACATGAACGCCATTGTTACTGCCGATACTATTCTGGTTCTCGGCATGCTGCCGGTGAACAATCCGATTGTCAAGTATAAGCTGTCCCTGGCATCAAAAAATGGTGCCAACATCTTTGTCATCAATCATCTCGAAAGCGGTTATGACCACATCGCTGATGAATTTATCACCGAATGTGATGATCTGGAGTTCTTGGGCGAAATCACCAAATATGTCCTGGAGAACAGCAACTCCAAAGCGGATTTGAAGAATCTGGACGTCTTAACCGCATCACTGGCTGACTTTGACATCTGTGATGAAGCTCAGATCATTGGTGAAGGACTGATCAATGCTAAAAACCTGGTTATCGTACTGGGCGACAAGTATATCACGGCTGAAGCTTCAGCTCTGGTGGGCGACATCCTCGGACTGCTGGGCAAAACAGACGGCAAACGTAGCGGCATTTTCAGAGTGGCTGTTAAGAACAACAGCATCGGACTGAATGCTCTGGGCGTTATCAAAACTCCAGAAGTTCTAACGGTTGCCAAAGCGCTGCTGCTCTTTGGTGAAGATCCTAATGCCGATTTAAGCGGGTATGAATTCCTGATGGTCCAGGATACCCACCTGACCCAGGCGGCCGAAAAAGCCGACGTGGTGCTACCGGCGCTGGCCTTCCCAGAAGTGAACGGGACCTTTGTGAATACCGAAGGACGATTGTTGAAGGTTAAAAAAGCCGTAAGTAACTCGCTGGAACTCAATAATCTGAAAATGGCTCAAGCCATTGCGGATATCCTCTCAACTGATCTGGGATCAGCCTGTCCGGGAAAAATTTTAAAAGCAATTGGGGAAACCAATGATGCATTTAGAAATGTCGGAGTTGGCGAAATTCTCAGTTACCAGAAAACTGATTCAGCCGAGATTGCGCTCAAACCATATACCGAAGGACGTCTTTTCACTGAGATTCCCTATACGGATTATCTGATGAATGAGATTCAAGGGGAATTAAATAAGGTCATTAAACATTAAATTTCCGTTTGTCTTGATGTCTCAAAATAGATTACTATATTAATCACAATAACTCGGAATAACCTGATATAGCAAAAGCACCGTTTTGATACCATACATATCAAAACGGTGCTTTTTAGGATAAAAGAATTGAAACTAAAATGGTCGCTTATTGGTGAGGTTAATCTTCTTCACAAATCAACAAGAATAGCTCTCGGGCGACACCAGTAAGATTGGTTTGATCTTCAAAGGATAGGTTTCGGATTTTGGCTACAATGGGATCATTTTCGGAATATAAGCGGTCAGCTTCCATCACGGTTTTCATTTGCGTTGGTGACATGTTTGTCAATTGATAGGAAGCCGGATTAAGGGTGATTCCAATCCGCTTTTCGTTTTTGACAAACTCAATCCGATTTCCACAAACAAGACCTTGTTCAAGGACGATCCAACCTTCATTTTGGGCTTTTGCTAATATTTTCTTCATTGTTCGCAGCTCCTATTGAAACTATAGTATTGAAATAAAATTATTGAACATTGTCCAATTGACCATGTTGTAATTTGTTGGCGGATTTTGCATAAATCAGGGTTTGGGTAATCCATAAAAATCCGATCAGTAAATATGGAAAGACGCCAATATTAATGACAATTGAAATAAGTAGAAAAAGGGTCATGACACCGCAGTAAACAAAATTCATGAGCTGGTAACAACGATAGGAAGCCTTGTAAATCACAAATTTTTCGGCTTCATCACAGCTTTTAATCCATTCTTTATCAAAGTTAAAATCGAGTGGATTGCCTTTTTTCTCAGGGTATAAAATTTTTGTCAGCTTGATGGTAAGAACCGTCATGATTAGGGTAAAGGCAGTATTGAGCATAAAGAGAATTAGGCCAATAAGAACGGGTTCATTTAAAGCATTGGTAACAGTGATTCCAAATAGACACAAACCACCGATCATGGTCGCTGAAATAAATGGCAGCAAAAATCCAAGTTGATGATCAATTTGATCAAAAAACGCATCATCATTTTGTTCTAACCGTTTTAATTTGCGTTTAGCAGAGAAAAAGACAATTAATATAATTAGCGCACACAGCCCTAAAATAATGGATTGGATAAAATAATTATTTCTCAAAATAAAATTCTGAAAATTGATAATACTTTGGTAGATTACAACTTCAAAATGAATGAGGCTCCCGCCTAATAATCCTCCAAATATGGCTGAAATAGTGATAATTGATAGAAATTTAAGAGTTGGTTTTTGTTTTTTCATAAATTTACTCCTCTTCATATAAAAACAATTCTTCAACGGTTGTTCTAAAAACTTGAGCGATTTTTAGAGCCAAAATAACTGATGGTGAATAATCACCCCGTTCAATCAGACTGATTGTTTGTCGGGAGGCCCCGACCAATTTTCCCAAATCTGACTGATTCAGATTGTCTCGGGCGCGATATTGTTTTAAACGGTTTTCCAGTCCCACAAGATTACCTCCTTGGCATCATTCAAAATGACAATGATAATTGCTATAATGACAATTAAATTTGTCATTATTAGGATAACTCTGACAATTATAATTGTCAAGCATTGTTTTTAAATTTATTCAATGTTCAATGCCCGATACTTTTGGTATAATGACTATGTTTGTTTTATTGAGAAAAAAAGAATAAAAAAGAGATTGAAAAAAGAAAGTGAGTTCAGAATGAAAAGTATCTTAATTGATGGAAATAGCTTGTTTTATCGGACGTTCTATGCCATCCGAGAAATGTCCAATTCTAAAGGGGTACCAACAAATGCCATTTATGGTTTTGTTAACATATTAGTAAAAATACAGGAAGAGTATCAACCAGATTATCTGGGGGTTGCTTTTGATTTAAAAGGACCCACTTTCAGGCATTTGGCTTACAAAGAATACAAGGGTGGCCGACATAAAATGCCAGAATCCTTAGAAGAACAGTTTCCAATCTTGAAAGAGCTGCTATCTAAAATGAATATCGCCATTCTTGAGTTGGAAAGTTATGAAGCCGATGATATTATTGGAACACTGGCCACAATGGGCTCAGAAAAAGGACTTGAAACTGAAATTATTACCGGCGACCGTGATGCCTTTCAGTTAGTGTGTGCAAATATAAAAGTACTCTATACCAAAAAAGGTATTTCCCAATTGGACGAAGTCGATGAAGTCTGGATAAAAGAGCAATACGGGTTGGCACCCAAAGATCTGATCGACTTAAAAGCGCTCATGGGTGATAAGTCGGATAATATCCCTGGGATTGCCGGGATAGGAGAAAAAACGGCGATTAAGTTATTACAGCAATACGGATCACTGGAAAAGATTTACGAAAACATTGAGGAACAAAAAGGCAAACAGAAAGAAAAAATCATTTCCGGGAAAGACGATGCCTTCATGAGCCGAATGCTGGGAACCATCAAACTGGATGTTCCCTGGGAAGGTGATTTTGAAGAATTGGCCTTTCACAATATTTTTAATGATGAAAGTATTGCTTTGCTTAAAGAATTGGAATTTAATACGCTCTTGTCAAAAATAGATGCGTCTGACGAAATCAAGATCATTGAAAAATCATTGGACTTTACTTGGATTAAAACAAACGCAGACATGGACAAATTATTTGAAAAGCTTTCGAAAACCAATGAAGTGATCATCTATTATCACCAGGAAGAAACACAGATTTATTTAGCATTGGGGATTGCACAGGATTATTACTATTTAAATCCTGAAACGGTAGCGGGGCTGGAATTTTTTAATAAACTGAAAAAATTGCCAAATATCAATCAATTGGGCATTATCAGTCAGGACCTGAAGAATCTCATTCATATCCTTCATAAAAATGGCATCACTGAGGTCAACGAAGCGTTTGATACTTACATCGCGACCTATCTTCTGAGCCCAGGAGATCAACGCTATGATTTGAAGACAGCTGCCTTTAAGTACCTGAATCTGAGCATTCTGGATGATGAAGAGATGTTTGGAAAGGGTAAAAAAACAGTCCGGGCGGATGGATTGGATGAACAGTTGTTGGCAGATTATGTCGTTAAGAACTGTGAAACGGTAAAAAATTTAAAAACAGTGCTGGAAAAAGAGCTACATAAAACGGACATGATGACCTTATTTAAAACCATTGAAATGCCCTTGTTGGAAGTGATGGTATCAATGGAAGAACTGGGGTTCAAAATCGATTTGACTCAATTAGAAGTTCTGTCTGAAGAATTTGAAAATAAACTAAAAGGCTTGACCCGTGAAATATATGAACTGACTGAGATGGATGGGTTTAATATTAATTCGCCCAAACAATTGGGCGAGATCCTTTTTGAACAATTGAAATTGCCAGTGGTGAAGAAGACAAAAACTGGCTATTCAACCAACATAGAAGTGTTGGAACAATTAGTGCACTTTCATCCCGTTATCGAAAAAATCATTGACTATCGCATGTTATCAAAGTTGGATTCAACCTACGGACGGGGGCTGATGGCCTTTGTTGAACCCGAAACTCATAAAATTTATTCAACCTTTAACCAAACGGTGGCAGCAACCGGGCGGCTTAGCAGTTCAAACCCGAATTTGCAGAATATTCCGGTAAAAACGGAAATGGGTCGGGAGATCAGACGGGTTTTTGTGCCGTCAGCTCCAGACCGAATTTTGGTTGATGCTGATTATTCCCAAATTGAGTTGCGGGTGCTGGCGCATCTCTCAGGTGATGAAAACCTGATTGATGCATTTATCAAGGAGCAGGATATCCACACCCGAACCGCTTCGGAGATCTTTGGTGTTGCGCTTGACGCGGTCACCCGAACCCAGCGTGGTCAGGCTAAAGCCATCAATTTTGGATTGATCTATGGTAAGCAGGCATTTAGTCTGGGAAAAGACCTTGGTATCTCTAGAAATGAGGCCCAGGATTATATCAACCGCTACTTTGCCCGGTATCCTAAGGTACAGGCGTATATGGAAAATGTCAAGCGACAGGCCAAAGAAGAGGGATATGTCACTACCATCTGGGGGCGACGACGGTATATCCCCGAAATGAATTCAAGAAATGGAATGCTTGTTCAGGCCGGTGAGCGCATGGCGCTCAATACACCAATCCAAGGGAGTGCCGCAGATATTATTAAGCTCGCGATGATTAAGGTATATAATCGCTTAAATGACGAAAATCTGGAAGCGGAACTAATTCTCCAAGTCCATGATGAATTAATCATTGATACTCCTAAAAACGAACAAGTACGGGTGGAGCATCTGATAAAAGAAGAGATGGAAAGTGCGGCCCAACTCAGTGTTCCGCTAACGGTTGATGTAAACAGTGGGACTTCCTGGTATGATGTTAAATAGCAGAGGTGGGTTATGAAGGTGATTGGTCTAACCGGAGGGATTGCATCAGGTAAATCCGCTGTTACCAATATTCTCAAAAAGCGGTTTAATTTTGTCGTCATTGATGCCGATCAATTGGCCCGACAGGCAGTAGAAGTTGGAAGCCTCGGTCTCCAAAAAATCATTGATACTTTCGGAGAAGGCATCTTAACTGAAGCGGGTGAATTGAATCGATTTAAGTTGGGCGAAATCATTGCCAATGACGACCAAGCCAGAAAAAAACTCAATGCCATTGTTCATCCGGAAGTACAAAAAATTTACAATCAGGAAATCAGCATTTATGAGAATAAAGGGATGCCGGTGATAATTTATGACTGTCCGCTCCTTTTTGAAGCGAATTTGCAGAATACGGTGGATCAGACAATTCTAGTTGTGGCGGACAAAGAAATTCGTATTAAACGAATTATGGAACGGGATGGTTTGAATCGAGAACAAGCTCAGAAACGAATTGATATGCAAATGCCAGATGCAGAAAAGATCGCTCTGGCAGATGTGATTATTGAAAACAACGGTAGTCTCGATGATTTGCTGATCAGCCTGGATCTGTATTTATCCAATCGAAAACCATGGGCATGAAAAATCAATCAATTAATTGAAACTAAAATAATTGAGAAAAAGAAAAAACTTGGGCGAAAAGTAAAAAAACATGTTGATATTTTTTCGCCATTCCATTATAATAAAAAAACAGGGTAAAAAACCTGTCACTTACGCGAGGATGGTGGAAATGGCAGACACGCAGGTTTGAGGGATCTGTTGCAGCAATGCAGTGAGGGTTCAAGTCCCTTTTCTCGCACCAATTTGAAGTACAAAGTCGATTGCTTGAGCAGTCGGCTTTTCTTTTTTATTTCCGCTAAAATACAGTAAAATTTCTAACTTCAATGATTGCTATTTTAGAATTAAGTCAAAAAATAGGATTAATTGGTATGATAATAAAGTTATTGAAATTTGAAAATTTCAATAACAGTAAACAAAAGAGGTGACAGAATGAAAAAGAGAATAAGATTAAGTATGCTGGCCATTGTTTTATCATTGGCGATGACAAGCCCGGTTTTGGCCGATTCTAAAAGTGCTTGTGTTGCGATTGGAGCTGATAATACCGAAGCACAATTAAAAACCGTTTATGGCTATTTTAACATTAAAAGAGGCGATGTTGAAGAAACAATCGTAACCAATGCCGATGAGCGAGAGTATCTGGATGGGGTGGTGTCACTGGACAAAATTGGTACCCTTGCCTTATCCAGTGTTTATGTTCAGGAAGCATCATCTGGCGGTATCAATTTGGAAACGCATAATATTGATTGGGTAACAGATGAAATGTATAAATCAGCATTAGGCACGGCCGGGATTAAGAATGCCAAGGTGATTGTCGCTGCGTATACACCGGTCTCCGGAACTGGAGCATTAACCGGTATCTATAAAGCGTATGAAGCAGCAACAAATACCAGTTTGGATGAGGCTGCAAAATCAACTGCGGTTGAAGAGGTAGTAGTGGTCGGCGAACTTCAGGATGCCATTGGTGATGATGCGGTTAAGATCGTCAATAGTTTGAAGGGCGAAATTGCCCAAACTAAAAATATGAACGATGATCAGATCCGACAATTAATTGTCGAGACAGCAGAAAAATACGACACGGTTCTAGATGATCAGCAAATTGAAGAAATACTGTCATTGGTAAATAAGTTCAACGAGCTGAATATGGATCCGGATACATTTGTTAAGCTAATGGAGGCAGGGCAGGGAACTCAGGGGTTTTTGCAGCAAGTTCAAAACTTCTTTCAAGAAATTGGGAATTTTTTTAATAACTTCAAATAGATTAAAATAATTAAACGTCATTGTAATAGCATTTATTACAATGACGTTTTTCATTAGCTATTCTATCAAACGTTTACAAAATGTTGTTGACAAAAATTCACTAAAAAGATATCATCGTATTAAAAGAAATAAACTAAATATTAGATGAAAATGTAGTAACAATGTATTTTCAGAATAACATATAGATTTATTCAAAGAGGAATGAATATTATAAAAGTTTCAACGGAAGGAATACATCATGAGATTTGTACCAATATTTTGCTTGAGAGAAGGAATGGTTAATGCATCGGATCTATATGGGGAAAGAGGCGAACTGGTGCTACCAAGAAATACTATTCTGAATGCAGAATTGATTTATGGAATCCGCAAACTTAAGTGCAATGGTATTTATGTAGAAGATGATCACACTCAGGACATACCGATTGTCAATACAATTAATAGCAGTTTACGGACCAAGACTGTCAGTGGAATAAAAGAAATTTTTATTTGTAAGGAAAACAATCTGCCAATCGAAAAAGAAAAGTTTGTTGAGATGGAAGATCAGGTTGAAACCATTGTTGATGTTATTCTTAAAAATAAGGAAATGATGCTCAACATGGTGGATTTAAAAGTATTTGATGATTACACTTATTTTCATTCGGTTAATGTTGCGGTTTTATCGATTGGGATTGGTACGGCCATGGGTTTTGATCGAGCGGACTTATGCAATTTGGGATTTGGGGCACTGCTTCATGATATTGGAAAGGTGTTTGTTACCAAAGAAATTTTACATAAGCAAGGACCACTGACAGATAACGAATTTATGGAAATGAAAAAACATTCTTTTTTAGGCTATGAATACCTTGCCAAGGAATTTGTTGGGAGTGTTGCAGCCCAGACAGGAATTTTAGATCATCACGAAAAATTCTCAGGCGGCGGTTATCCGAATAATGCTAAAGGTGAAAAGATATCCTTGTTTGGAAGGATTATTACCATAGCGGATGTTTATGATGCGTTAACTTCTGATCGCCCTTATCGAAAGGGGCTTATTCCTTCGGAAGCGATTGAATACATTATGGGTGGAACGGCAAGTTTATTTGATCCAGACTTGGTTAAATTATTTATTGCGAAAATTGCGCCTTATCCGGTTGGTACCACGGTTAAGTTAAGTAATGGTCTGGTTGGCGTGGTCACTGATAATTTTGAAAGCTATTGCATGCGTCCCAATATCCGTGTTTTTAAAAATGGCGATTCAAAAATAAAACCATTTGACCTATGCTTGGCCGATCATAATGCTCTCAATATTACGGTTGTGGATTTTGCGAAATAGAATAAATAACTAAAGCACAAATAATAAGTAATTCCGAAACTGCACCCAAAGCAACCGTTGTTCGATGTTTTTTAGTTTCGCAAGTGCTTAAAGCATAAATAAAATTTGGAGGTTATTTTTTTGAGAATTATTTTATTAGGAACACCTGGCGGAGGAAAAGGAACTCAGGCAAAATTAATTTGTGATCATTTGAGCATCCCTCATATTTCAACTGGCGATATTTTTCGAACCAAAATTAAGGAAGGATCACCTGAAGGTAAAGAAATCAGTGAATATATGCAGAAAGGTCAATTAGTTCCCGATCGTTTGACGATTTCATTAGCAGAAGGACGGTTGAAGAAAGACGATTGTCAGAAAGGTTTTTTACTGGATGGATTTCCTCGGGATGAAAACCAGGCAAAGGCACTGGATCTGATTTTAAAAAAGAAAGAAGAGCACATTGATTTTGTTTTTTTAATTGATGTCCCCAAAGAAATTATTGTCGATCGCATTTTAGGCCGACGAGTCTGTCCTAAATGTGGAGAAAGCTATCACATCAAATATAATCCACCTAAAATCGAAGGGAAATGCGATGTTTGCGGAACAGCATTGATCCATCGAGCGGATGATCAGGAAGCGATTATTTTAGACCGTTTGAAAATTTACAATCAGACAACCGCACCGATTCTGGATTTCTATCAGGAAAAAGGAATTCTGCATAAAATACAGGGTGATGGCAGCATTCAGGACATTTTCTCACAAGTCAGTGAGATTTTAGATGCCAATAAGTAAAAAACGGATCAGTAAATTTAGCCTAATTAATTGAAAGTGGACGAAATAGTTGACAAAATGACCTTTGATCAAATATTGCTAAAAAATTTATTGAGGGTCTGTTTTTTATTAACAATTCGAATTGATTAATAGAAGAATTTGCGTTAAAAAACAGACGCATAAATGAGGGATCTGCTATGATAAGGAATCAATGGTATGGTATTTTAGAGTCTAAAGAAATCAAAAAGAACAAACCTATTGGCGTAACACGAATGGGTGAAAAACTCGTTCTTTGGAGAGATGACAGCGGCAATGTTAACTGCATATTTGACCGATGTTGTCATCGGGGTGCATCCTTAAGTACAGGAACCCTTGTAGATAATACAATCAGATGTCCATTTCACGGTTTTGCCTATGATGGAACCGGTAAAGTCATCAGAATACCGGCAAATGGAAAAAATGCGTTGGTACCGGATCGTTATAAAGTAAATGCCTATGTGGTAAAGGAACAGTATGGATTTATCTGGCTTTGGTATGGGGCGTTTCAGGAAATACTCCCGGAAATCCCGTTTTTTGAATATCTTAGGGAGGGGTTTTCATATGGAAGCCTTTCTGAAGTCTGGCCAGTACACTATACCAGAGCCATTGAGAATCAGTTGGATGTCGTTCACCTGCCATTTGTTCATACCAACTCCATCGGACGGGGGAATAAAACCATGGTGAATGGGCCGGTGGTCAAGTGGGAAGAAAATAGAATGACTTTTTATGTGAATAATGTGATTGATGACGGTATTTCGAGTCCTTTAAAACCTCAGGAAATTGAAAAGTATGAAAATTTTTTTAGTCTTGAATTCCAAATGCCAAATATGTGGCAAAACAAAATCAGTCCGGATGTAAGAATAATGGCTGTTTTTGCGCCAATTGATAAAGAAAACACGATGATTTATTTGAGATTTTACCAAAAATTCATGAAACTTCCGGTGCTAAAACAAATCGTTAATCGATTTAGTAATATCAGTAATCGCTATATCCTGCATCAGGATCGGCGCGTTGTTCTAACGCAAATTCCCAAGAAATCTGAATTGAAAATGGATGAAAATCTTATTCAGGGGGACGCTCCGATTATTGAATTCCGCAAAAAAAGAGCGCAACTTAAAGGCGAATAAATACAAAAAAGAGAATCCCCAAATCAACGGATTCTCTTTTTGTTTGTAAAATTAATACCGGTTTTAGCGAATAATAATCAGTAAACTGATTATTTGCCTTCCCAAAAGGCTTCGGCTTCTTTTTCCATTTTTTCAAGACGGGTATAATAATCAGGGAATTCATTTAGATGAGCTAAAGCAATTTTACCGGTTACAAAGGGGTCATCTCCGGTTACGTTGGTGCGGGAATTGTCTGTGCCATGTTCGAGCTCAACATCCATTCCCATTCTAAATTGTTCAATGTCAAATTTACTCCAACTAATACCAAGCATTCTACCAGTTTCTTTAGCCTGTTCGGTTGTAAACACTTTTTTTGCTGACATAAAATCACCTCTTCTAAAAATTTTGAAACATGTCGATTTCATTTGTTGGATTTTAATTTTATATAAACTCATTATAGGCACCTTGTGAAATTTTGTCAATCGTTAAGAATGGGTTGTTTTGTTTGGAATTAAAATTGCAGGGTAATAATAGTTAAAGGTCAAATAAAAAATGGAGGAAGCAATGGGATATAAAAAAGTTGCAGAAATACAAGAGTTTGACAAAACTGATAAAAAACTGGTTGTTGTGAATGAGCAAGAAATTTTACTAACCAAAATCGACAATGGCTTTTATGCTATTTCGAATAAATGTCCACACATGGGAGGATCGTTATTTAAAGGCACCTTAGAAGCCGGGGTGGTGACCTGTCCGCGACATGGTTCGAAATTTGATGTAAAAACGGGAAAAGCTGTGGGAAAACCTAAGATTCTATTCTTGAAATTTGATGTGGATGATGATCGACGGTATTTGGTTAAGCTGGAAGACACCGACATCTTAATCGATGTCGGCGAATAAATAAGTCCCCAAAAATAAAAAAGGTACGGAAAAAGTTGTTTTTTCCGTACCTTTTTGAAATATCACATGGTATTGACCATAAATTAAGGGTAATTCGTGTGATCAATGGTCAAGTGGGAATTTTAATTGAATGTTGTCACAAGCTTTTTCTTTTAATGAAATAGAATCTTGTTTTAACAGTTCGCTTGCCTGCGTTAGATCTGTCAACCAGGTTGAAGCCATTTCAGGAGGAATAATGACCGGCATGCGATCATGTATCCCGGCGACAAGCGCATTTGGTGATTTAGTTAAGACAACATATTTGTTTACCCCATTAATTGATTTGTATATCCCGGCAAAATAAATGAGTTTTTCAGCATAAAACAGGTACTGATTTTTGTTTGGATCCCATTCATAAAAACCTGTAGCGGGAATTAAACAACGTCTGCTGATAAAGTCTTCGCGAAACAGTGGCTTTTCCAAAACAGTTTCTGATCTGGCATTGATGATCAATCCTTTTTTATAGGGAAGATCATAACCCCAATTCATTAAATCCAGGGTTTCGTCATTTTTATCAAAATAACTCTGGCGAATAACTGGGGCCAAATCTGAAGGGCGGATATCGCCGTCTTTTATCAAAACATTAAATTTCCGATTAACTGCTGCCACGAGCTGCTTTATTTCATAATCTTCTTTTTCGGAAGATAGGGTATAACGTCCACACATGACATAGCCTAAACGGTTTCCATGGCTTCTAACATCGGCAGGGCCGCTTCCAGTTCTTCATCAACCTGATTTTCAACGAGTTTTTCCAGAATAATTTGGGGATCCATTTCCAGAATTGTTCGGTTGGAACCGTCAGTCAGGCAAATAATGCCAGTAATTGCCGAGGAAATTTCAACCGGTTGAATATCATTTAAATTGATTTCAAGAACGCTCACCAGTTTTTCGACCTGAATAGCGATCATTTCGTCATCAGAAAGCTGAAGCATCAGTAAGTGGAAGGCATCATGACTCGGTTCGTTTTTATTAAAAAGGGCCAGCGCATCAACGACAGCATAATAGTTATCATTAAATTCTACAGCACCGCGGATGACCGCATTTGTTCCGGGAACCGAAATGGCTTTGCTGGCTTCCAATGCTTCAATCACATAAGATTGCTCCATACCATATACCTGTCCGTTAATGACAAAGGTTGCCAGTTTCTTATGGTCATTGGTCATTGAGAAGGCAAAATCAGATTGTTCAATTTCTTTTTCTGTTGATTTTGTTAAGGTTATTTCAGCATAATCGGCCATCTTTTCAAAGACAAAGGCGATTACATCGTTGTGATATCCATCTGAATTTTTATATTCGCGATAACAGGAGGAGCAGGCGCAACCAATTGAATAGTAACTATTTTCATAAACCAGAATTTCAGAACGGGTATTTCCGTTGGCCACAGTAAAGAGCTCGTCTGGGAGATTTAAGACTGAGCCAATTTCATAAGCATCGTTTGTGGATGAGATGATTTTCTTCTTCCGGTCTGCAAACACGGCAAAAGTATCATTACCAGTATGAAGTGATTCTTCAAGAATGGTTTTAAATTGGTCTTCACTGTCAAAAACAATACCAATCCCGCCAACGGTTCGACTATGATTATCAAAGTCAGTAATGGAAGCGCCATAGATATAGGTATGACGGTTATCGTATAAATCGGTCTTCTCAAATGGAGAAACGAAGTATTTTTCAGGATTAGCATTTGATAATATTTCATCAATATATGGATAAGTTAATGTTCTGCCAACATCCTCCGAACGATTCGGATTAGCCACTGCAATAATGGTTCCGGTTTTGTCAAAAATAAATAAGTTGCTATAAACCGTGTAAAGGTCATTAATGTAGGTTAAGATGTCGGTCAATTGTTTTTTATCATTGTCACTAACTTTATCTTTGGTAAGAATCCGACGAAAGGTGGAATCTAATGCCCACCAGCGACAGTCATTGGCTCGTTCGTACAGGTTTCTGTCCATGATATCCACACAAAGCGATGCTAAAAAACTGGTGTCTACAAGGCTCGTCGATACGACGGTTGAAAACAGATTGGAAACCGAGCTTTGAAAAAGGCTGCTGGTATTGGTGCCGATGCGCCCGATGGCTCTTAAAATAGGTTTTAAACGAGAATACTCAGCATCGATGCTATCATCACGGGCAATGATTTGTCCGTTATAAACAATCCGTTTAAGGGAACCATTAATGGTTTGAGTTTTGTTGATAATCTCATTCAGTTCGGTGGAAAAGGAATCAGCCTGGTGCATTAGCCCTGAGGTAACAGAGGAATCGATGTTTTTGAGGTTCCGGTTATCCCGGAAAGCAAGGCTGAGCGGAATCATGACATGACCTTTCCATCCAAGCCCAAAGTATTTTTGGTAACCCTGGGTGGCAATGGTTTTTGAAATATAATCAGAACCACGATAGTAGATTACACCATTTACGCCAGACTCCACTGGCTCAATGACGATACCAGTAGGGACGTGATTTTCATCACTGCTGGCAATGACGGTATTGGTATCATCGATGATGGTCATGACTGAGCCGTCATAGTCATTGGTTAGTTTTTCGAAAATCTGAGCCATTTCGTTTTCAAATCGAAAACATAAACAGATCAGGCCAATGGCCTGTGATGTACCTTCCCGGCAGATTCGGCTAGAAAAGACATGGGAGTTGCTATCTCCATATTGCAATTTTGAATTTTTGAAATACTCAACAAAAGGAACTTCACCTTCCATGGTTTTGATGAGGTTAGGGCCTTTGATCTGTTTGCCCAGAATTTCATTTTTTTCATCAAGATTGGCAAGAACCCGATAATTATTGTCAAGTACAATAATGTCTTCATATACGGAATATTTGGCTACATACTCCCGCATGCGACTTAAAATCTGGTTGCGATCACTTTCTGTTCGCGCTTCATTTTCGACAAATCGACGGATATCATCATCGGTTGCCAGAAAACCGATATCGGCCGTTCTTTCGAAAAGATTGCGGATCAGGATATCAATAGCAACCTGGGTTTTAGAGATAATTTTCTGTTCCATTTTTTTTAATTTTTCTGAAACAAGTGTATCAATCAGTTCTTCCTGCAAGTCAATAAAACCACTTTGAATTTTGGTCATATTCGGCAGAACACTTTTTGACTGAATCGGGCAATTAATTTCCGATAGAAGTTTAATATTATCCCATTGGTCATTGAGATCAGAAATGCTTTTATTGCATTCCTGAACATCTGGCATATAGTTTAAAAAATCTTTTTGTTTATATACGATCATTTATTTTCTCCTCTTTGAGAAAGCGCTTAATGGCATAAATCACCCAGAATAAGCATCTTTGCTAATTTTGTATTAAATAATGTATCATTTCTTACGTTGTTTTGCAAGTTGTAATCGATAATTATTGACATTTGCTAATGTATGATGGCATTTTTCTTTATTTGAATGATTATTCCGTCAGCTCAGTAAACATCAGGTTTTCTAAAAAATCTAAATCTTCCTGATTGGGAAGATTTCGGCTGGAGAGGCGCGCATCAAAAACCATAATGTATTTGTTTTCAGAGTCGAATTTTGGCCAGATAATTTGACCTTTATATTCTTCCTTAAAATTTGGATTACCATATTTTATAAAATTGACCCAGGATTGCTGCATGACCCAGGACAAATTACTGATTTTGGTGGCACGGCGCTGTCCAATCCCATTGCCAAATACAAAAGGAAGTTCCATGCCATGAGCAGTATTTAATCCGACTATTTTGAGGATCGCCGGATCATAATCGAAATTATAAAAATAGACATCAAATCCCAACTGAGCATATTCCTTTGCCATCATTACCATGCCAATTAAAAAGGCCGAATAAGTATAGATCTGTTGTGCGCGTTCCAGTGGAGAATGTTCCGCATCGACAAAAAAATGATCCATAACTTTCGGGGCATTGTCTGGACCGAAGATATGATAACAAAGCATCTGGTAAATGCCAAGATTCGTATGACCTTTGATGAACAAGGAGGATTCGGCAGTATTATAGCCAATCAAAATTCTGACTTTATTTACGTCACCGTTTTTAAGTGCCTTTACCGGATCTTCTGGGAGGACAACCCCATCGAATACTGGCCAAAAACTAAAAGCATTAGGAACCGTGGATTGATCGGATTTGATCATCGAGAGTGCTGCAAAAATATCACCCGGAAGATCTCTCAAGGCCTTCAGACCGGCTTGAGAATCTTCGATGCCATATAAATCACAAAAGAGTTTACCGTTATCCAGCGTTTTTTCCATATCGCCACGATTGAGTACGGAAAATGCTGAAATTGAAAAGATCGAACCGCTTTCAATTACGGCCTGATGAAAAAGTCTTTTGGCCAGGGGCGAAAGCAAAAGCGCGGTGACACTGTAAGCACCAGCTGATTGACCGCCGATGGTGACTTGATCAGGATCGCCGCCAAAAGCTGAAATGTTTTCCTGGATCCAGTGCAGTGCCTGAATCTGGTCGAGTAATCCGTAGTTACCAGCGGTCCCGGATTCGTCACGTAACCCCCGGGTGGCCAGAAAACCCAGAGCACCAAGACGATAGTTAATGGTGACCACAACGACGCCTTCCTGGGCCATCCTGCTGCCGTCATAGACCATTTCAGACCCAGAGCCAGAGGAAAAAGCACCGCCATGGATGAAGACGTAAACGGGAAATCGATCGACCTCTGTCCGGGCCGGTGTCCAAATATTTAAAAAGAGACAGTCTTCACTTTTACCATCCATATGATAGGTACCGGGAGAATCGACCGTAATTCCTCCCATTTGCAGAGAGGTGTTACCATGTTTTGAGCAATCCCGGACTTCTTCCCAGGGTGCCATCGATTCAGGTGCTCTAAATCGTCTTTGGCCGATTGGCGGTAGCGCATAGGGGATTCCTTTATAGCTGGAAACACCTTTTCGGAATTGCCCCTGAACGGAGCCGCAGGGAGGATAAAGGATAGGTCGTTTCGGCATTTCTGTTTTTTCGGTGTTTAAAAATGGCATACAGATCTCCTTAGTTTTAATAGCTTTTAGGCTTTCGAGAATTTAAAAAACATTGAACAAAGCTCACAGCACTTTTGCAATTACTTGTTTAATAACTTTAGCATTTGCACGATTGCACTGGTCGTTGAATGTAATCTCGATGGTAGCAGTAGTTATTTTCGTAGAATTGATTATGTAAGTCAGTCGCCCGGCAATCATAGTATAGCATTTTTCGCTGCATCGGAGAAAGGGTGAAGCGGCTCTTTTTAAGGTTTGTTAATATCGGCAGGTCACCTTTTTCTTTAATCTGTTTGAGGATGGTTTTGCCTTTTTCGTTAAAACCCAATACCCGAAGGTAGGGGATATAGGACTCTGTTTGAAAAAGACTGAGCGTCTCTTTATCCAACTCTAAAAGTCGGTTGCAAAGAATGCGACGAACCCGGGTCAGGGGAATGCGCTTAGAAATAATCGCGTTGATGCATTCATCAAGATTCGTTGCGGTTTTTAAGGCATCTCTGATTTTATGTTCTAAGCCTTCACTGACATAGGGTGTGTTTTTTAGATGATAAACATCCCGGGAAAGAATTTGCAGGCGCAGGGCATTCAGAAAAGCGTTATCGCCAGCGAGATTATGGTTTTGTTTAATTGGTATCAGCAATTCATCAATCGCGTAGGGAAGCTTATGATCTAATGCTTGTAAAATGACTTGTTCCGACTCCGGGTTTATTAGCGCATCGGTTAGGATTCGCCGAATACCACTGGCGCTGAGATATTCAGATGGCTTCACGCTATGATAATCGGCACCCAGGCGTTTTACGGTCATCGGTGTGATGGTATTTCGTGTTTTGTAAAGGGCTTTAAGGTATTCAAGAGCCAAAATGTTATTGGGGGTTTTCAGAAGATTGCCAACCTCATTGCCTAAAAAAGACTGGATGGCAAGTTCTCTGGCTTTGGGAAAAGAAACTCCGGTAGCTAATTCTTGTTTAAGGAAGCTTTTAAATTCAGCGGGTTCATCAACCAATATTTTAGCCAGGCTATTCAGGGGTTTTAGGTAGCCGAATTCGGATCCAAAGGAGAGGACATCAATTACACCAGTGGCGTTAAAAATCTTAACCCCACCATGAGCAAAGGCTTCGGCACTTTGACAGGCATATCCGAAGGGCAGTTCGCAGACCAGATCAACACCAGATGACAAAGCCAGCCGGGTTCGTTCCCATTTGTTTAGAATTGCAAAATCACCGCGCTGCGTGATACTGCCACTCATTAAAACCATGACGCCATCACAGCCACTCTCTTTTTTTGATGATTCAATTTGCCAGGCATGTCCCTTGTGAAAGGGATTGTATTCGGCGATAATACCAAGAATTTTCATATTAGCCTCTTTCTTTGTTAAAAAAATAGCAATTTTTTGATTTATTATCGAAATATGACAAAAAAATAATGGTATTCTTTGCTTATAACTGTTATTATATAGAACGTATGAAATGTAATCAATAAAAAACTAAAGGAGAGTAATTATTAATGAATGTACTTGTTATTAACTGCGGTAGTTCTTCACTAAAATATCAGTTGCTTGATATGACCACTGAAGAAGTTTTGGCTAAAGGTTTAGTTGAGAGAATTGGTATTGAAGGATCTGTTTTGGTTCACGAAGCTCCAGGTCAAGACAAAGTAAAATTGGAACAACCAATGAAAACACACAAAGAAGCTTTGAATCTTGTCATGGCAGCGTTAGTTGATCCAGCTCATGGTGTAGTGAAGTCTTTGGAAGAAATTTCTGCTGTTGGTCATCGAGCTGTTCATGGTGCTGAAACTTTCTCTGATTCAGTCGTTATTGATGATGCGGTTATCAAAAGTTTGGAAGAGTGTTCAGAATTAGCACCACTTCATAACCCTGCAAACCTCATCGGAATTAATGCATGTCGGGAATTATTACCAAATGTACCAATGGTCGCCGTATTTGATACCGCTTTCCATCAGACATTACCAGGCGAAGCTTTCATGTATCCACTCCCTTATGAATTATATGAAAAATTCAAGATCAGAAAATACGGCTTCCACGGAACATCTCACAAATTTGTGAGTCAGGCAGCTGCTGAATTAATGGGTAAAAAACTGGAAGATTTAAAATTGATTTCCTGTCATTTAGGCAATGGCGCCAGCCTTTGTGCAATCAAAAATGGCAAATCGGTTGATACTTCAATGGGATTAACACCACTGGCTGGCTTAGAGATGGGAACCCGTTGTGGTGACATCGATCCTGCGATTATTCCTTTCTTGGTTAACAAAGGTTACACCGTAGAAGAAGTTGATAACATCATGAACAAAAAGTCTGGTGTCCTTGGCGTTTCTGGAATCAGCTCAGATTTCCGTGATGTTGAAGGTGCTGCTAATAATGGCAATAAACGTGCTCAATTAGCACTGGATATTTTCCATTACCGAGTCCGAACCACTATTGGTGCTTATGTTGCCGCGATGGACGGCGTCGATGGCATTATCTTCACCGCTGGTTTAGGAGAAAATTCAACAACTTCCCGAGCTGCAATTTGTGGTGGCTTGAAATTCTTAGGAATTACTTTAGATCCAGTTACCAACAGCAAACGGGGCGAAGCGACTGTTATCTCTGATAAAGACTCTAAAACAACCGTAATGGTTATTCCAACCAACGAAGAATTAATGATTGCAAGAGACACCCTGGCTTTAGCTAAATAATGTAAAGTATTTCACTTGACAAAACGGGCAATCGTCTATATAATGATGATTGCCCGTTTGGAGTGATAAAATGAATTTTGAAATCAATAAGCTATTACAGGAAAAAATAATCCCTTTTGAATTTGTTGTGAAAAATACGGATTTAAATGACATAGAGGGAGAACTGGATGAAAATGGTGCATTGATCCGGGGAAACATTGAGAAATTATCGAAAGGTAATTTTCTGGTGACTTTCACCATCGAGATGACCATGATCTATCCCTGTGCGCGTTGCCTAGAACCAACCCCAATCGATTGTCGTTATGACTATTCAGACACGGTAACGGTTGAAGATGATGTGACAATTGTAGATCTATTGCCCGTCGTTGAAGAATGCATTTATATTAATGAACCTTTCCGTGTATTATGCAGTGAAGATTGTGCGGGTTTGTGTCCAAAATGTGGCAATAATTTAAATCACGAGCAATGCGAATGTGACAAATTTGGTGATTATGATCCTCGATTTGAAGCGTTGAAAAATTTATTGTAAGTGAAATGACTTTACTATTAGGAGGTGTGAGTGATGGCTGTACCAAAGAGAAAAACTTCAAAATCAAGAAGAGACAAAAGAAGAACACATTACAAATTAAATATTCCAGGAATGAGTACTTGTCCAAAATGTGGTGAAATTAAATTACCTCATCGAGTTTGCAAGTCTTGTGGCACATACAAAGACGTTAGCGTTATCAGCTTTAACGAATAAACAGAGTTTAGACTCTGTTTTTTCTCTATCTGGGATTATTTTAGACGGGATAATTTTTACCGATAGTATTTACTGAATAGGTTTTTTCTGGGATAATAGACAGATATAATGGAGGCGTAATTTTGAATATATTTTTAGACGCTATGGGTGGTGATCATGCTCCCTACGAAATCATAAAGGGTGCCATTGATGCCGTTAAAGAATATGATGTATCGCTCACTCTGGTAGGGCGAAGGTCTGCCATTGAAGAAGAACTTTCAAAATACGATTACCCTAAAGACAAAATTGAGATACTTCATGCTGAAACGGTGATTGAAAACACGGAAGACCCGGCCATGGCAATCCGGCGAAAGCCAGATTCATCATTGGTGGTGGCTTTGGATGAAATGAAAAACAGAGAAAATGCGGTTTTAATTTCAGCCGGCAGTACTGGGGCGCTTTTATCCGGCGGTCTTTTAAAATTGG
This sequence comes from uncultured Acetobacterium sp., assembly GCF_963664135.1. NCBI lineage: Bacteria > Bacillati > Bacillota > Clostridia > Eubacteriales > Eubacteriaceae > Acetobacterium > uncultured Acetobacterium sp. The sequence continues at coordinate 66,877 of NZ_OY760905.1, forward strand.
GTCGGATCAAAGGAATCAAACGTCCAGCACTGGCCGCAACGCTGCCTAAAAGCGATGGCGTTTTTGTTTTGATTGATACGGGTGCCAATGCCGATTGTAAACCGGAATATTTGGAACAGTTTGCCCAATTGGGAAAAATTTATTCAGAAAATGTTTTAGGTAAAAAAAATCCGGGTATCGGTCTGATTAATATTGGTGCGGAAGCAAAAAAAGGAAACAGTCTTGTCAAAGCGGCTTATGAGCTTTTGGAAGCTGGGGAATTTAATTTTTTGGGCAATGTGGAAGCACGGGATATTCCCGATACAAAAGCCGATGTTTTAGTATGTGATGGATTCACAGGTAACATTGTGTTGAAATTAACCGAAGGCATCGCGGATTATCTACTTAAAGGAATAAAGACCTCAATCATGAGCAACACCAAAGGTAAAATTGGGGGAATGCTGATTAAGGACAATTTAAAAAGCTTTAAGAAACAATTTGATTATGCAGAATATGGTGGAGCACCGTTTTTAGGTGTGAAAGGCGGCATCATCAAAGCCCATGGCAGCAGTGATGCATTTGCCATTAAAAATGCGGTCCGGCAGAGCATTAAGTTTATTGAAAATGATGTGCTGCAAAAGATAACCGATAACGCAAAAAATATGGAGGCTTAAGTCATGGATGAAAAATTTTTAAAAGTTACGGCAATTATTTCTGAACAACTTGATGTTGATATTGAAAAAATTACGTTACAAACCTCACTCATTGATGATCTGGAAGCAGACTCATTGGATGTGGTTGAGTTGATTATGGCATTTGAAGATGAATTCGGAACAAAAATTGACGAAACAGCATTAGAAAATATCCAAACAGTTGAAGATATTATCAATGCAATTTCTTAAAACAAACTAGTGAATGCCGCTGTGTAACAGCGGCATTCATCGTACGAGCTAGGATGTATCAGTACCCATGCTTTAATCGGGGTATTTGGTAGAGACTAGCCTGGGAAACAGCGAGCAGTAGGCATGACGCTTGTCTCGTGATCGATAAGGGGGGGTATTAAGTGACAATCGAAGAAAAGATCGATTACCGTTTCAAAAAAAAGGATTTATTAAAAGTAGCATTAACACATAGTTCACATTCAGGAAATTCAACCAACAACGAACGACTTGAATTCTTGGGGGATGCAGTATTGGAACTGATTATCAGTGAGTATTTATTTTTGTCTCACAAATTATCTGAGGGTAAAATGACGAAAATCCGTTCCAATATTGTATGTGCCGAGTCACTTTCCAAGGCTGCCTATGAGCTCCAACTGGGAGATCATATTTTCTTGGGAAAAGGTGAAATTGTAACCGGCGGCAGACAGCGTAAATCGAATCTTGCCAATGCATTTGAGGCCCTGATTGGGGCTGTTTTTTTAGACAGTAATTTTGAAACAACCCGGAAAGTCGTTTTAAAAATACTGGAGAGTAATATCCAGCTGGCTCTGTCAGGAGCTTTGGTCAAAGATTATAAAACCGAACTGCAGGAATATATCCAAAAAAATAATGACAATGTGATCGAATATGTTTTGGACCGATCCGAAGGGCCGGAACACAATAAAACCTTTTATATCAATTTGATTTTTAATGGTGACTGTGTCAGCCATGGGATCGGAAAAAGCAAAAAAGAAGGGGAGCAGGACGCTGCCAAAAACTACTTGATTAAAACCAAGAAACTAATTTGAGGTGAGGGCTTGTATTTAAAAAAATTGCGATTGTCGGGGTTTAAATCTTTTGCAGACCCTGTAAGCCTTGAGTTTTCAGAAGGTATTTCTGCAATTGTGGGCCCTAACGGCAGTGGGAAAAGTAATATTACAGACGCCATCAAATGGGTCTTAGGTGAACAAAGTATTAAATCCCTCCGGGGGAAAAAAATGGAAGATGTGATCTTCTCAGGAACAGAAAAAAAACAAGCCTCTGGTTATGCCGAGGTTGTTTTGATGTTAGATAATAAAGACGGATCATTGGAGAATTATCCCCAGGAAATTGCCATTTCGAGGAAGTTATTTCGATCCGGAGAAAGCGACTACGCGATCAATAAAAAAAGCTGTAAGCTTAAAGAAATACACAGTATTTTTATGGATACCGGGTTGGGTAAAAATGGCTATTCGCTGATTAGTCAGGGCAGTATCGAAAATATCTTAGCCAGTAGTCCGACTGAACTGCGAAATATTTTTGAAGAGGCAGTTGGGATTGTATCCTACAAAACTAAAAAAAACGAGGCTGAGAAAAAGCTGGAACAAACCCAAAGTCATCTGGATCGCCTGCGGGATATTATGACGGAAATTGAAAAACAAGTGGGGCCATTAAAGAATCAGTCTCGTAAGGCCAAAAACTGGCTAACGCTTCATGATGAATTAAAAACCGTCGATCTGGTGATTTTTCATCGCAAAATGAGCAGTGCTGTTATCGAACTGGAAGATTTAAAAAAGCAACTGGAAGAACAGATCAAAGCATGCGAACGAATTGAAGCCACCATTTTGGAAAAAGATGGTTTGTATCAGAAATTAACCATCGAAAACCGCGAATTGGATTTGCTGGCTGATACCGAAAAGAAAAGCCTTTCAGTGATCAGAGCCGATTTTGATCAGGTTCAGCGTGAGGATATCCGTTGTAAGAGTCAGTTGGAAGCCAATGAAATAACCCAGGAGCGTTTAAAAACTGAACAGGAAAATCTGGTAACGCGAATCAATGCAACCCTGGAACGGATTCGAGCCGTTGAGCTTGAAAAAGAAGTCCTGGTAGAGAACCTCAAAACCCAGGAAGTAAATAATCAGGAACTGGAAACGAGCTTAAACCGTTTGCTTTTGGAAGAACAGCAAGAAAAAGATCGGATCAAAGCCAATCAGGATGCGGTATTAAATCATCAGTCTCTTTGTGAACAGCTTGAGGTAAAGCGTTTAGAACTGCGAACAAGTATCCAGGAAGCTAAAACCGAGTCATCCTTTGTCGAAAAGCGTCTGGGCGAAATGGGTAATAGTCAAAGCCAATTAGAAGCAGAGCTCAAACATGTAAATGAAGAAACCAATAACCTGAAGGTGGAAAAACAAAACCTCGAAGACCAATATAAGCGCTTGCAAAATCAATATAACCATGATTCAGGCGAATATAAAAAACTGCAAAATCAGGTTCACTTAATCTCAAATAATTATAAGGTCAATACCTCTAAGGTTGAGTACCTGAAGAATATCCAGAAAAACTATCAGGATTATTTTCCAACCATTCGTAAACTGATGACATCGGAAAAAATGTTGGGACCAGTCATTCATGAGGTTTACGGACCGGTGGGTGAACTCATCTCCACCGAGGCCAAATATCTCATGGCGATCGATATTGCCTTGGGCGGAAAAAGTCAAAATATTGTAGTTGCCAGTGTCAAAGTTGCCAGTGACTGCATTGATCTGCTTAAAAAAGAGCGATTAGGTCGGGCAACATTTTTACCGCTTGATAATTTAAAATATAGTGCCATTGATCCGAAAACCAGAAAGGATCTTAGTGGGATTCCAGGGTTCGAAGGAATCGCCAGCGACTTAGTCAAAACAGATGTGCGTTATCACGCGGCGATTGAAAGTCTGTTGGGACGCATTATTGTCGCCAGAGATTTTTCATCCGGGAAAGAACTGCAGCGCAAAATGCTCTCTAAATATACCGTTGTAACCTTGGAGGGGGAAATATTTTACCCAGGTGGGGCAATTGTCGGTGGACAGACCAAGGATAACCGCCAGTCGCCGCTATCTAAGAAAATAGAAATTCAAAATCTTGAAAATGAAATGGCTGAGCAGCAAAAAACACTGATTGTACTTAAAAATCAGGACGAAGCGACACAAGGTTCGCTGGCGCAAAAAGTCGATGCCTTAAAGGAACTTGAAAATCAATACAACCGCTGCAAACAGGCGTTGTGGGAAAAGAATAAAATCACTGAGGATTTGTCGGTAAAACAGCAAGTGGACATCCGAACGATGGCTGAACATGAGCAAAAACTGGAGCTTCTCAGTCAGAAGCTGGTGAAGTTAGACAAGGAATTTGCAGCCGTCGAAGAAGCCTACAACCAGGCTAAAGAAGCAACAAAAGGACAAGAAGTTGATGATATCGCTGAGGAAATCAGGAATCAGCTGGATGACGTCCGTTTAAAAATTTCCGAAAGTCAAATGATTATGACTCAGATAAAGGGTGAAATTGCCGGATTTGATCAGCAAATCGTGTTAATGCAGGAACAGTTGGCTCATCAAACGACCAGAAAAAAAGCGCTGGAAGAAGAAATGAAAAATTACCAGCAAGACTCCCGGGAACTGATGGTTTTGCAGGAACGGCTGGCAGCAGATCACGAACGATTGAGCAAGGCCATTGAGTCCCATCGGGATAAAAATAAAAAATCAATGGAACTTCAGAAGCAAAATGCTCAGCGACTGGAGACCCTACAGGAAGAAATAAAAATGGATAATCACCAACTGATTATTGATAACGACAAAAAGAATACCCTTTCCACTCAATTAAGCAGTTTGCAGCTGCAGATGAATCATTGGGAAGAGAATATGTATAAAAGCTATGAAATGAACTATTTAATGGTGGAAGATGCCTACCAGCAATTAGCGCTCAATCAGCAGCTGGATGAACTGGATTTATCGGAAGAACGGCAACGTACCCTTAAAGACAAGATTGCCGCCTTGGGGAATGTTAATCTCAATGCCATTGAAGAATACGAAGAAATTCTAACCCGACATGCGTTTATGAAAGAACAGATGGATGATCTCAAAGCCGGAAAAAGCGAGCTGCTCGATATCATCAATACCTTATATGATGCCATGACGGAGCAGTTCAAGGCTAATTTCATCAAGCTTCAAGAAAATTTCACCCGGATCTTCAGTATCCTTTTTGAAGGCGGTCGCGCCTATTTGGAGTTTACCGATCCAACCGGGGTTCTGGAAGGTGGCATTGAGCTGGTCGCCCAACCGCCGGGCAAACGCCTGCGGCATATTTCACTACTTTCTGGTGGTGAAAAGTCGATGGTGGCCATTGCGCTGTTGTTTTCATTTCTGGAAATTAACCCGTCACCATTTTGTGTGATCGATGAGGTGGATGCGGCACTGGATGACCATAATATTTACCGCTATATCAATTATCTGAAAAAAGTATCGGCGCACAATCAGTTTATCACCATTACCCATCGACGAAAAACGTTAGAGGTCTGTGATAATCTTTACGGTGTTTCGATGTCCAAGGATGGTGTATCTCAATTGGTGTCCGTCCGACTCACTGATTACGCTTAGAGCACTTTATTTAGGCATTTGTGAAATTAAAAAACATCGAACAACGGTTGCTTTAGGTGTGGTTTCCACATACAATTTCGTAACGTGTAGGTGAACAGTTCATCGAACTGTCCGCCGTACAGTGTAGAAATTGTTTTGTGCGAAACTGGGCACAAAGCTCATGGCACTTTCGCAATTGCCTGACATTTTAGTATTAGGGAGATAATAATGGAATTAAGTTTATATGAACGAATGCGGAACAAGCTGGTTAAAACAGCGGATAATTTTAAAGAAAAAATCGAAAATGTTATGTACATGGGCAGTTTTGACGATGATTTTTTTGATGAACTGGAAGAAACCCTGATCCTTTCGGATTTAGGAGCTCATACGTCGGTTAAGATTACCGAAGCGCTGCGTGCCAAAATAATCGAAACCAAGTCCAAAAGCAAGGAAGAAGTTGTCGGCTTTTTAAAGCAAATCCTGATCGATATGGTTCAGGTAGAAAGCGAAAGCCTCCAGACACCCGTTATTATTTTAGTGGTAGGCGTTAATGGGGTAGGAAAAACCACCTCCATTGCCAAGCTATCTGAACGCTATAAAAAAGAAGGCAAAAAGGTGATTATTGCGGCGGCCGATACGTTCAGAGCCGCAGCTGTGGAACAACTGGATGAGTGGGCCAAGCGAGTGGGCGTGGATATTATTAAAAGTACGACCGGAGCCGATCCCAGTTCAGTTGTTTTTGACGCGATTGGGGCAGCTAAAGCTCGAAAAGCGGATGTCTTAATCTGTGATACCGCCGGACGCCTTCACAATAAGGTTAATCTGATGAAAGAACTTGAGAAAATAAGCAAGGTTATTCAACGCGAAGGGACCGGTTTCAACATCCATAATCTGATTGTTTTAGATGCCACTACCGGTCAAAATGCGATTAATCAGGCCAAAGTTTTTCATGAATGTGTCGATATCAGCGGGATTGTACTGACCAAACTGGACGGAACCGCCAAAGGTGGAATTGCCATTTCAATCATTGACGAAATGCAGATACCCATTGAATATGTGGGAATTGGTGAAAAAGCTGAGGATCTAATCGATTTTGATCCCAAGAAATTTGTCGATCTTCTATTTGAATAAAATTTTGAAAAAAATCTTAAAATTATTGAAGAAATGACCCTGAGAATGGGAATAAAAGCTTGACTTTTTTGCGTCCAGGACTTACAATAGTGAGGTCGTCAAGTAAATTTCCTTTACGACGATGATGAAGGTGCTTATGGAAAAAAAAGTCGGGGAACAATATTTATTTGATTTTTATGGTGAACTGTTGACGGATAAGCAGAAACAGATTTTAGAGTATTACTACGACGATGATTATAGCCTGGCTGAAATTGCCGAGGTTATGGCAGTTACCCGACAGGGTATTTTCGATGTGATCAAACGCTCTAAAGCCATGATGGAAGCCTATGAAGAAAAACTGGGACTTATTGCCAAGTTTTTAAAATCTCAAATTCTGATGGAAGAAATAGAGAAAGATTTATTGGATTGTGCTGAACGGGAAAAAGACGAGCAGCTTAAATCTGAATTGATGCTGGTGGTTGAAAAGCTGAAAAAAGTCAGTGAAGAAAACTAGAGGTGACAGATGATCTTTGAAGGATTAAATGAAAAGTTTCAAAACATATTTTCCCAGCTAAAGCGCAAAGGAAAGCTCAATGAAAAAGACATTCAGGAAGTCAATCGTGAAATAAAGATGGCGCTTCTGGAAGCCGATGTCAATTTCAAAGTTGTTAAACAATTTACAAAAAATATCGGCGAACGTGCCATCGGTCAAGAGGTCTTAAGCAGCCTGACCCCAGGACAGCAGTTTATAAAAATTGTCAAAGATGAGATGACAACCCTGCTTGGCGGGGAAATTGAGCGAATGGATTTTGTTCAGGGACGCCAGAATGTTTATATGATGGTGGGTCTCCAAGGTGCCGGAAAAACGACAACGGCCGCTAAGCTTGCCAATTTATTAAAAAAAGAGAAAAAATTCAAACCCTTGCTGGTGGCCTGTGACGTCTACCGTCCGGCGGCAATTAAGCAGCTTGAAATTTTGGGTGATGAATTAAAAATTGATGTCTACTCCGAACACGATGTTAAAGATCCGGTTGGTATTGCCAAACGGGGATTGCAAAGATCGGTGGAAGGCCATTATGATCTGGTTATCTTTGATACTGCTGGTCGTTTACAGATTGATGAAGCACTGATGGATGAACTGGTCAACATCAAAGCAGCCATTAATCCCACTGAGATTTTATTAACCGTTGATGGGATGACGGGTCAGGAATCCGTTAATGTTGCCAACGAGTTTAACCGCCTGTTGGATATTTCCGGCGTTATTTTAACCAAATTAGATGGGGACACCCGCGGTGGGGCCGCCTTATCGATTACCTACACCATTGGCAAAGCGATAAAATATATTGGTACCGGTGAAAAACTCACCGATATTGAACTCTTTTATCCGGATCGGATGGCTTCCCGAATTTTGGGAATGGGGGATGTGCTATCCTTTATTGACAAAGCCCAGAGTATGATGGATGACGAAAAAGCCAAAGAATTGGAAGAAAAGTTCAGAAATCAGGATTTTGATCTCAATGACTTTTTAGATCAGATTAAGCAAATTGAGAAGATGGGTTCCATCAGCAGTTTACTGGAAATGATGCCAGGCGCTAACCGCAAAGCCATGAAAAACATGGATTTAAGTGGCGCCAATACAAAACAGACGGAAGCGATTATTTTATCGATGACCATGGAAGAACGTCATAAACCAGGCATCATTAATGCCAGCCGCAGAAAACGAATCGCGTTGGGAAGTGGTACCAAAGTTGCTGATGTCAATCGACTATTAAAAGGTTTTGATCAGTCCAAGAAGATGATGAAACAATTGTCAAATCCGAATATTGCAAAAAAAGGTCGCATGAAGCTACCTTTTATGTAAATTATTATTGTTATCAACGACACTATGTCATAAGATAAAAGATGTTAAGAAAGGGGGAACGAACATGGCAGTAAAAATTAGATTAAAAAGAATGGGTAAAAAGAAAAAACCTTTTTATAGAATCGTTGTTGCAGATGCACGAGCACCACGTGATGGTAAGTTCATCGAAGAAATTGGATACTACAACCCTTGTGTTGACCCTGCGCTCGTAAAAGTAGATGCAGATAAAGCCAAAACTTGGTTGGCCAATGGTGCAAAACCAACGGATACCGTTAAGTATTTATTAAAAAGAGAAAACGTAATCGAGTAGTACCAGGAGGTAAATGATGAAAGAACTTGTGGAAATTATCGCTAAGGCTCTTGTTGAACACCCCGATGCTGTATCTGTCCAGGAAGTTGAAGGCGAACAATCCATTATTTTGGAATTAAAGGTCGCTGACGACGATATGGGCAAAGTCATTGGAAAACAGGGGCGTATCGCAAAAGCAATTCGTACCGTCATAAAAGCCGCTGCCACGAAAGAAGATAAACGTGTCATGTTGGAAATTATCCAATAATAGGCATTGGGCTGTGTAAACAGCTCTTTTTTTTTAGGGGTTATTCGAAAAAGGAGAAAAAATGGAAGATAATCGTTTAATTATCATTGGCCGTATTCTTGGTGTGCATGGAATCAAGGGAGAGCTAAAAGTTTTACCTCTCACCGACGATCCAGGACGTTTCTATGATCTGGATTCGGTAACCCTCATTCATGATAAAACCGAGGATGACTATCGTATAACCAATTGCCGGCTGCATAAAAATAATGTCTTACTATTTCTGGAAGGTATTGCTAACCGAAACGACGCAGAAGCCTTGATTGGCAGAAAAGTTGGTATTCCTAAAGAATTAGCAGTGGAATTAGCCGAAGATGAATTTTTCATTGAAGAATTGCTGGGCTTGCCAGTTTACAACGAGGGTGTGCTGTTAGGCAAAATAACCGACGTAATGCAAGCCGGTGGCGTGGACGTCTATACCATTTCAGAAGGCAAGAAAGTGTATTGTGTACCAGCGCGGAAGCTCTATTTCAAAGAGATCGATGTTAAAGCCGGACGAATCGAGGCAACGATTCCCCAGGAAATATTGGATTTATGAGATTTTATTTTTTAACCCTGTTTCCGGAAATATTTGAAACCTATTTTCAAACAGGGATGATTGGTCGCGGGGTAAAAGCGGGCTTGATCGAATACGCAGTGATTAATATTCGGGATTTCTCTGGCAATAAGCATCATAAAGTGGACGATTCCCCTTATGGAGGCGGCGCCGGGATGGTAATGGCAGCGCCTCCGATTGTTAGTGCGCTTAAAAGCATTCCGGACTATCAGAATTATCCGGTGGTTTATTTAACCCCTGGCGGCAAACCCTTTGAACAAAACGACGGGGTGGCCTTAGCAGAGCATCCGGGACTGATTTTTATCTGTGGTCATTATGAAGGGATCGATCAACGGGTCATTGACGGCTACGTGGATTTGGAGTTTTCGGTGGGTGACTATGTCTTAACTGGCGGAGAATTGCCGGCGCTGACGCTGGCTGATGCCATCGCCAGACACATTCCCGGTTTTTTGGGTAACTGTGACAGCTTGGCAGAAGAGTCTTTCGAAAGTCATTTACTGGAGTATCCACACTATACCAAACCCCGGGAATTTGAAGGGCAGGAAGTCCCCGCGGTGCTGTTATCTGGAAATCACGCCGAGATCAAAAAATGGCGAAAACAAAAAGCTGAAGACCGAACTCGGGAAAAGCGACCCGATTTATTTGAAAAATATAAATTTGAAAAAAGCTTGCATTAAAAATAGACAAAGTGTATAATATATCAGTATGTTATTAAGAGAGACGGTCCTCTGTACGTGATGCACGAACGTCGGAAATCGAATTTTAAGGAGAAAAAAATGGACATTATTAAGAAGATTCAATTAGAAAACATGAAGGCAGAACCACCAAAGTTTAGCGTTGGTGACACTGTAAAAGTTCATGTAAAAGTAATCGAAGGAAAAAAAGAACGAATTCAGATTTTTGAAGGCATTGTGCTAAAAAAACAAAACGGTGGCGTTGGCGAAACTTTTACGGTACGTAAAATATCTTCTGGTTTTGGTGTAGAAAGAACCTTCCTGGTCCACTCACCAAAAATCGAAAAAGTTGATATTGTTCGACACGGAAAAGTGCGTCGAGCTAAACTTAACTATCTTCGTGATCGTGTTGGTAAAGCAGCAAAAGTCAAAGAAAAAAGAGCGTAATTCAGAGGCTGACAAGCCTCTTTTTTGGTTATATTTGCATTTAAAACTAAATAGCGATTAGCAAGGAAGTGAAAAAATGAAAGACGATCAGGAATCTAAAGGTAATTTGGAACTTAAAGAATGGATACAATCCGCAGTGATTGCCATTGTGCTTGCTTTTATTATAAAAATGTTTTTATTCGACTTTGTCATGGTTCAGGGAAGCTCCATGTTTCCAACCCTTGTCCAGGGGGATCGACTGATTGTCAATAAAATTGGCTACACCATTGGTGAACCGGACTACGGCGACATTGTGATCCTCAGCTATAGTGATAGTGTCGAGTATGTCAAACGGGTTATTGGTAAGGGTGGCGATACCATCGAGATAAAAAATATGGTGGTTTATCGTAATGGCGAACCACTGGAAGAAGATTATATTAATACCGATCCTTATGAAGATTTTGCTAAAGTTACTGTTCCAGAGGGAACCTATTTCGTAATGGGGGATAACCGGGCAAACAGTTCCGACAGCCGTTACCCAAGTCTTGGTTTTGTTAAAAAAGATGCCATCGACGGGCGCGTTATTTTCAGGATTTGGCCATTCACAGAAATTGGTACGGTCTAATATGTCGGAAGAAAAAATTGAATATATCCAATGGTACCCCGGTCACATGGCTAAAGCCAACCGGGAAATAAAAGAGAAACTTAAACTGATTAATGTGGTCATTGAGGTAGTCGATGCCCGGTTGCCGATTTCCAGTAAGAATCCCGAAATCAATCAGTATACCTGGAATAAACAGCATATTCTGTTACTGAATAAAGCCGATCTAGCTGATCCAGAAGTTAGTCTTTTATGGATTGACTGGTTTAAAAAGAATACCGATATTCAGAAAATTGTCCTATATGATGCCTTTGATCGACGGATGAAAACAGATCTGGTCAAAACCATTCATGAATTAAATATCAAAGAAAAGGCTCAGGTAAAATGCCTGGTTTGCGGGATCCCTAATGTTGGAAAATCAACGGTGATTAATAGTCTGATTGGCAAAAAGAAGACCCAGATTGGCAACAAACCAGGGGTTACCAAAGGTCAACAGTGGCTCAGTACACCAGATCATCTGATGTTATTGGATACTCCGGGAATCTTATGGCCTAAATTTGAAGATCCTATGGTGGGTTTGCATTTAGCCTGGTTAGGCTCGATTAAAGATACGATTTATGAAAAAGAAAACATTGCCGCAGATCTTTTGAAATACTTGATTGCCTATTATCCCGACGAACTGGAAGCTATTTATAAGATTGAGTTGGACGATAAAAATTTGCCAGCGGTTTTTGATGCCATAGCGAAAAGTCGAGGACTGCTGATTAAAGGCGGCGAATATGATTATGCCCGTACCAGTGTTCTCATTCTCAATGATTTTAAAAATGGCCGGATTGGTCGGATTACCCTGGAACGTCCTGAAATTTGATCATTAAATTATTGTAAAATTAATAAACAATGGCAGAGAATAGATTTGTGTTGATTAAATCTTAAATCCTGTATGCTCGAAACAATCAATTTCTATTGAGATGGAAGTTGGTTGTTTTTTTATTGTCATTTTATAGATAAATTTTATTCGAGGACTGATCTTGCCAGAATATAGATTTAAATTTAAGAAAATAGGGTATATCTCATAAATATTGTAATGTGTGTATTTATAAAAGTGCGGTGAGCTTTGTGTCCAGTTTCGCACGAAACAATTTTTACACTGTACAGCGGACAGTTCGCTGAACTGTTCGCCTACACGTTACAAAATTGTTTGTGGAAACCGAACGCAAAGCAACTACTGTTCGCCGCTTATGAGTTTCGCAATTAGCCTATATATATTTAATTTACTGAGGAGGACAATCCATGCAAATTGCAATGGTGCACGGCTATTTTTTAAATGGCACAGGCAGCAATCTTTTGGTCCAAAATTTGTGTCGAGAGTTTTGTAAAATGGGTCACGATGTCCGTTTATTTTGTCAGGAAAATGATGGTAATGAATTTGATTTTATCGAAAAAGTCTATGAGTTTGATGTTAACAATACTGTTCCAACACGTGTTCATCAAAAAGAAACCCCATATTTGGGGAAGTGTTTTTTGTATCGTCCAAACTTAAATGGTTTTTTACCGGTTTTTGTGCATGATCATTATACTGGATATCGAGTAAAAGCGTTTGTCGATTGTACCCAGCAAGAAATCGAAAATTATCTTGACGCCAATAGAAATGCATTTAACAATGGCTTAAAAAGCGATGAGATCGACATGATCATATCCAATCACACAATTATGCAGCCTGTGTATATTGCCAGGAGCAGTTACGATCGGCTACGCAGTATTCATGTGATGATTATGCATGGGAGTTGCCTGAATTTTGCGGTTAGAAAAAGTGAACTGCTGCAAGGATATGCAGAAGAAAGCATTTTGGATGTTGATAAAATTGTATTTATCAGCAATTACTCCAAAGAAGAGTTTAGTTCTTTTTTTAATTGGGAAAAGAATTTCATCCTGGAAAAATCAGTAGTCATTCCGGGAGGGGTCGATTTAAATCAATTTCAGCCATTAAATGATTGTGAAGAAAAAAAGATCAAAATAATGAATGCTCTAACCGAATTAAAGAAAGACAGGTCATCTTCAGCCGGTAATTCCTTTGAAGAGATTGATGGCTCAAAAGCAGATACCATTAAAAAGCTAAGTGGCATTGACTTTGAACGAGAAGAAGTTGTAATTTATTATGGGAAATACTTATGGACAAAAGGACTCCATCTGCTAATCGCGGCGGCACCATTAATTATGCAAAAAAGCCCCAATGTTCGCTTTCTTTTTGTCGGGTTCGGATCCTCTCTCAGTTATTTTTATGCGATGATTGATGCCTTGGATAACCGAAGCAAAGTGGAATTCATTCAATTGATAGAGCATCCGGTTCGTTTTGGATATGAAGTGGATCAGACGACCGCCAGGTTTTTTAATTCGTTGATCAAAAAATTAGTGGAACCGTCATTTGCTGATGATTATTTCAGGATAGCGGAAAATAAAATAAAAAAAGCCATTGTGATTGTTGGCTATTTAGGTCATGAACACTTAAACCCATTGATTGCCTGTTCAGCGTTAATGGTAGCTCCGTCTATTTTTCCCGAAGCTTTTGGGTTGGTGGGAATTGAAGCTTTAGCATCTGGAATTATCCCGGTGCAAACAAATCAGAGTGGTTTTTCCGAAGTGGTTAATGTCTATCAAACAGAATTTGCAGATGAACTCAATCATCTGAATTTAAAAGAGTTGCGGCTGGATGAGCATCTTGTCGAGAATCTGGGCTTGAACATTGCGACCCTGCTAAGCTACAATCGGAATTTAAGTCCAGCGAAAAAGCAATTAATCCGAAAGAAGGCACATCAAATTTGTATCGATCACTATTCCTGGGAAATCATTGCCAAACAGTATCTGGAAATAAGCAATGATTAAAATAGGTTATTTAATTTGTCTGGCTTATAGTATAATATCAAGATAATACAAAGTATCAAATAACGAAGAAGAGGTAAGTATGAATTCATTTCAGAATATGACCGTAACATCAATTAAAGACTATCTTGCATCTTTAGATATTTTATCATACCCAGATCTGATTCCGGAATTAAAGCAAGACTCACGGTCGGCGGTTCAAAAAATTGCGGAATCATTGGAGAAAAAGGTTTGTGCCAGAAACAAAGAAATCGAGCGGATCAAACAAATGAAATCCATTGAGGAAACCTATTATAGTAGGGGAATCCAGAGAATCGGTGGAATCGATGAGGTCGGACGGGGACCATTGGCTGGACCAGTAGTAACCTGCGTCATTATTCTAAAGCCAGACTCCAGTCGGTTATATGTCAATGATTCGAAGAAGGTGTCGAAAAAAAATCGGGAAGTATTGTGTCAACTGTTATTGGAAGACGCAATGGACTATGCGATTGGTCAGGTCGATAGTGATGTGATTGATGATATTAATATATTGAATGCCACCAAAAAAGCGATGACCGATTCATTAACCACGTTGTCAGCAACGCCGGAGCTCTTGCTTATTGATGCTCTGCATCTTGACACAAAAATTCCCCAAAAGTCGATTATTCACGGCGATGCCACCAGCTATGCCATTGCCGCCGCCAGTATTGTGGCCAAAGTGTACCGGGATAACTTGATGCAAATTTATCATGAGGAGTATCCGGAATATGGTTTTGATCATAATATGGGCTATGGTACGGCAGAGCACATTGACGCCTTGCAAAAATTTGGACCAACGCCCATTCATCGAAAAAGCTTCATCCAGAATTTAGGTGTGTAATGAAAACCCACAATCTGAAAAAAGGGAATGCCGGGGAAGCACTGGCGGTTACATTTTTAGAAAATGCGAATCATCTTATTTGTGATCGAAATTATAAAAAGCCATCAGGTGAAATTGATATTATTACCAGAGATGGCGATACCCTCGTTTTCATTGAAGTAAAGTATCGCAAAAATTTGGAATATGGATATCCCCGGGAAGCGGTAAACCGGGCAAAACAAAAAAGAATTACGAAAACAGCGCTTTGGTATTTAAAAGATAAAAAACAGGAAGACGTAAATGTACGTTTCGATGTGATTGAAATTTATTATATGAGCGATGGAACCCAAGTCATCAATCATTTTGAAGGGGCATTTTCTTTTTAGTTCAAAAATCCTGACTATAAATCAATAAAACAGGACTGTGGCAGTTATTCTGCAACAGTCCTGTTTATTTTAGGTAGTCATTATTGGCCATCATCTACAGAGATCAAAAAAACTTTTTCAGAGTAGGTACCTTTGTTTTCCTTATTCTGAATTTTTAGATAATCAATATGAAGTGGCTCATACTCAAAGGATTCTACAATTGCATCCAGTAGCTCATAAATATCCGAAAGTTCATCTTCCGAGGGTCTTTTCAAAAATATTTGAGCTTTTTCAAGAAGCTTTTCTTTTAATGCATCTTTAACTTCTGATTCACCTAAGATTTTGTACTCACAGGTACGTCCGCTGCCTCTAATGATTTCAGGAATCTTATCCCGAACAATTTTATTGTACTCAACTTTCATAATCTATCACCTCAAGCTTATTATACCCAATGGTTCTATTTAAAAACAAGAGGGATAATTTTATTTTAAGAAAAATCGGACTGCCTCCGATTTGATATTATGATATAATAAAATAATGTAATAATTGGAAATAATGCCGCAAATTTCTGAGCAGAGAACAAGCTCGCAGTCCTTCCCTGTGTTTTTGTGGGAATTTTGGGTATGTATCTCTTAATTGATTGCGGTAGTCTTCTCGATTGAAAATCAAGACAAGCTGTTTACCTATAAAAATAAAACTAGTGCTTGTGTTTTTGGTAAAAAAACACTATTATAATTAGAATAGTTCTATTTTAAAACACGAGATAAGCGTTAAGTTTTATAACTACTGCAATCCTGAACAAATGCCTTAAAATTATTTGGTTAAATGTTGGAAGGAAGGTTTTATTATGAGTAAGCTAACAATCTCAGTATTAATACTGATCGTGATCAGTGCAACTGTTTTGGCATTCAACTTTATTAGTCCTGCGAAACTGGACTCATCAGAAAAGCTTTCTTCGAATCCGAATCAAATAAAAGAAGTAGAAGTGCCTACCGACAAAATAATAAATGCAAAGGATTACGGAGCAAAAGGAGATGGGTTAACAGATGATACAGCGGCCTTACAAGATGCAATTGATGAATCAAGTAAAGAAAAGGCGCTTTTGGTAATACCAGAATCGGAGCAGCCATATCTTATCACAAAACAATTGATAATTAGTAAGGATGTGCATATTAGGGGTTACGGAGCAATATTATTTATGGCTCCAGAAGAAAGCACAATCAGAAACATGCTTTGGTCAAATCCCGATGACACCGTTTCAAATATTTCAATTGAAGGGCTAACTTTAAAATCTGAAAACACAATTGTAGGTGTTGATTATTACGAAAATAGTATGGTCAGCAATGTCCAAGGAATGTACTTTCAAGGCGTTGAGACGATGAAAATTAGTGATGTTTTTATGGATAATGTCTATGTCGGTTTGAAATTATCCCAGACCGGTAGTCTTAAAAATAAGGATATAAAGGTAAGTAATTTACGAATAGACAATTCTGGGATGCCAATACAGATTTCTGGCACCAATGGCTTTAGTATGGTTGATAGTATCCTGAATTCAAATAATGGAGGGACGAAATGGCTGCATTCTGCATATCTGAGAGGTGACAACAGTAATTTTTATTTTAATAATGTTGAGTTCAACAATGCGTCTGGAGGAGGAATAGCAATTGCTGGAAATCCACAGTATAGTAATGCACCTGAAAACATGATTTTTAAAGACTGTCGTATCAAAGATAGCGTTGTTGGCGTTCATATCAATAGTGGCGCCAATAACATAACAATATCTGGCTTGGTTATCGAGGGGAGCAGTTTGGGCTTCAAAATCAACGAAGCATCTGAATTAACCATTGATGGTGTGAGCATCAGTGGATCAAAATGGAATGAGAATGACCATGGCGGCTTTAGTATTGAAAATGTTAAGCAATCATCAATTTCAAATGTTACAATTGATGCTACCGATATAACAGAATCCCTATGTTTGTTGATTGGAAATATTGAAGATTTGAAGTTGTCTTCGTTTGAAGATAACAACGTTAAAAAAATTCCCTTATACAGTGTTAACAGCACTGCAAAAATAAAGAATCTGATTATTGAGTAAGTGTATTAAATAATTGCATTGAATAATAAAAAAATTATAAATAAAAAGTTCTGATAATGGCATTTTAGAAATACTATCAAATCAATGAGCTAAGGTGACATCAATTTATGATGTTTTAGGAGGACGACAACAATGACAGAGAAAATCTATCTGGCATCGCCACACATGAGTGATGAAGGATTTGAAATGGAATATATCAAGGAAGCTTTTGCTACCAATTGGATCGCACCGCTGGGTCCAAACGTGAATGAATTCGAAAAGGAATTTGCGTCAAAAGTTGGAGCTAAATATGCAGCGGCAGTGAATACCGGCACTGCAGCGATTCATCTAGCATTGAGAGCGGTTGGTGTTGGGGAAGGTGATATTGTTTTTTGTCCATCCCTCACTTTTTCAGCAACTGTCAATCCAATTATTTATGAAAAGGCGATTCCGGTATTTATCGATAGTGACGAAGAAACCTGGAACATGTGTCCGATTGCATTGGAAGAGGCTTTTCAGAAATATCCCCAGGTAAAAGCTGTGATTGTTGTTCATCTTTACGGTTTATCAGCCGATATGGATAAAATCATGGCGATCTGCAATCGTTATGGGGTAACAGTAATCGAAGATGCTGCTGAATCTCTGGGAACCTTATACAAAGGCAGACAGACAGGCACCTTTGGTGAGTATGGCGTATTTAGTTTTAATGGAAATAAGATTATAACCACTTCTGGTGGTGGGATGCTGGTTTCAGATAATCAAGCAAAAATTGAAAAGGTACGGTTCTGGTCGACCCAATCCCGAGATTCGGCAAGGCATTATCAGCATAGTGAATTAGGTTTCAATTATCGAATGAGTAATATTTCTGCCGGTATCGGCCGCGGGCAATTAAAAGTGCTGGATCAAAGAGTTGCCAAGAAAAAATACATATTTGAATTTTACAAAAGAGAACTGGAGCAATTGCCCGGGATTCAGTTTATGCCGATCAATCATTGGAATGATCCAAATTACTGGTTGAGTTGTATAACCTTAGATAGCTCAATTAAACCGCTGGATATAATGGCGGCTCTAGAAGAAGAAAATATTGAATCGCGACCACTCTGGAAACCCATGCACCAGCAACCTTTTTTTGAGTGGTGTGACTATATCGGGGGAACGGTATCGGAAAAGCTGTTTAAATCAGGTGTTTGCTTGCCCTCTGATACAAAGATGACAGATGCGGACCAGAAACGAATCTGTCAAATTATTAAAGGATTGTGATTGACGATGATCTATAAAAGATTTATAAAAAGACCGATGGATTTTTGTTTATCTTTTGCAGCAATCATGGTTCTCTCACCAGTGTTTTTGGTTTTAGTTCTGATGATCAGAAGAAAATTGGGCAGTCCGGTATTATTCAAACAAAAAAGACCTGGCTTAAATGAAAACATCTTTACACTTTATAAGTTTAGAACCATGACTGATCAGCGAGATGAAAAAGGTGAACTATTACCTGATGATAAGCGATTGACCAAGTTTGGCAATTTTTTAAGATCCACCAGTTTGGATGAGCTACCGGAACTTGTAAATGTGGTTAAAGGGGATATGGCCGTCATAGGTCCACGGCCTTTACTAGTACAATACTTGTCACTTTATAATAAAAAACAAAAAAGAAGGCATGAGGTCAGGCCGGGATTGTCTGGCTTGGCTCAAGTAAATGGGCGGAATGCCATTAGCTGGGAAGCAAAATTCGATCTGGACGTAGATTACGTCGACTCAATTAGCTTTGTGGGGGATTGGAAAATTATATTATTAACGTTAAAAAAAGTCTTCAAACGAGAAGGAATAAATGCGAATGACTCAACCACAATGGAGTTGTTTCAGGGAACAAGAATAGAAGAGTAAGAAGTTTGCTAAAAATTTCACGACACTAATCGAAAGGAGACATGGCATTGTGAAGAAAAAACTAATGATCATCGGGGCAAGTGGACACGGAAAAGTCGTCGTCGATATTGCAATAAGAATGAATAAGTGGAAAAATATTGTGTTTCTGGATGATGATGCATCAATTACTGAGTGTATGGGACTCAATGTTGTGGGAAAAACAGAGGATGCTTTAAAATTTGCAAATGATGCTGATATTTTTGTAGCCGTTGGAAACAATGAAATTAGAGAGCATGTTCAAAATAATCTTGAATCAGCTGGGATTGAGTTACCATTGTTAATTCATCCTGCGGCAACGATTGGCGCTAAGGTGGAAATTGGGGTTGGTTCGGTTATTATGGCAGGTGTTGTAATTAACAGTGCTACTCAAATAGGCAAAGGTTGTATTATCAATACTGCGGCAACAGTAGACCACGATAATCGCATTGCAGACTTTGTTCATGTATCGCCCGGGGCACATTTGGCAGGAATGGTGGAAATTGGCAAAAAAACCTGGATTGGAATTGGCAGTATCATCAGCAATAATCTGACCATTACCGGAAACTGTAAAATTGGAGCTGGTGCGGTTGTGGTAAAAGACATATCCGAATCTGGAACCTATGTGGGAGTTCCGGCAAGGAGTATCCGGTGATGAAAAAAACGGTCTGGATTTGGAATCATTATGCTACTAGCATGTATAAGGATCGTGCCGGCAGGCATTACTCTTTTGCCGAAAATTTAATCAAAAGAGGTTATAAACCAATCATTTTCTGCGCCTCAACCAATCATTTTTCAAATGAAAATATTGAAATAATGAATAAAAAATATATCGTCGATACAATTGATGAAATCACTTTTGTGATCGTAAAAACACCTGGTTACGTTGGAAATGCAAAAAAAAGACTGCAAAACATGCTGACCTTTTATAAAAACCTTTTCCCAGTAGCAAGAGAATATGCCAAGAAAAATGGAAAACCGGATGTAATCCTGGCTTCAAGTGTTCATCCTCTCACTTTGATTGCGGGGATTAAGATTGCGAGGAAGTTTGGAATCCCGTGCATTTGCGAAGTGCGGGATCTATGGCCAGAAAGTATTGTGGCCTATGGTGGTTTAAAAAGAACCAGCTTTATTGCGAAAATCCTTTATCGCGGTGAGAAATGGATTTATAAAAAAGCAGATAAACTTATCTTTACCATGGAAGGTGGCTCAGATTACATCATTGAACGAGGGTGGAACAAACAAAATAGCGGTTCCATAGATCTTGAAAAAGTACATCACATAAATAATGGCGTCGATCTGGAAGCCTTTAAGAATAATCAAATTGTTTATAAATTTGAAGACCTGGATTTAGACAATGAAAGAACCTTTAAAGTGATTTATACCGGGTCAATTCGTCTTGTGAATCATGTAAAAACCATTATTGATACCGCTCAAGTTGTTAAAAACAAGTCTGCCAATGAGATCATCTTCATTATTTATGGCGATGGCAGCGATCGAAAAAACCTGGAAGACTTCTGTAAAGAGAAAAATATTAATAATGTTGTATTCAAAGGCTATGTCAATAAAAATAGAATTCCTTATGTTTTGAGCAAGTCAAATCTGAATATCATCCACTTTGAGGACAATCAGATAAAAAAATACGGGGCAAGCCTCAATAAAATGTTTGAGTACTTTGCCAGTGGAAAACCGACGGTTTCTGACTGTGAGTTTGGATATGATCTCATAAAAAAGTACAATTGCGGAATGGTAGTTGATCATGCTGATCCAGAACAATTGGCTAAAATCATTATTGAGTTCAGTAATATGCCCAAAAATCAATATGAACAATACTGTAAAAATGCCGTAACGGCTGCGAACGATTATGATTATCAACGATTAACGGAAAAACTTATCGAATTAATTTAAAGGGAGTTATAAAAATGACGATCAAAGACAAATTAATTTCTAAAACAGCGATATTAGGTGTGGTCGGCCTTGGTTATGTGGGGCTTCCACTGGCAGTGGAGAAAGCGAAAGCAGGTTTTACAACCATTGGTTTTGATGTGCAAAAAGAAAAAATTGACATGGTTAATGCAGGCATCAATTATATTGGGGATGTAGTGAATGAAGATCTGGAAAAAATTGTGAAGTCGGGTCTTCTTTCGGCGACAACGGATTTTTCCAAGGTAGCTGCCGCCGATTGCGTGTGCATTTGTGTGCCAACGCCCCTCGATGATCATCAACAGCCAGATATTAGTTATGTCAAGTCTTCAGCAGAGAGTATTGTTCCATACATGCACAAAGAAATGTTGATTGTCCTTGAATCGACCACCTATCCCGGAACGACAGAAGAACTTCTTAAACCAATTTTTGAGTCGTCCGGATTAAAATGCGGTGAAGATTTTTATCTCGCCTTTTCACCTGAGCGAGTTGATCCCGGAAACCTGATTTATAAGACGAAAAACACCCCAAAGGTGACCGGTGGCATCACTCCCCAGTGTACAGAAGTGGCAGCGGCTATGTATGAGAGTATTTTACAAGCCCCCATTTACCGGGTTTCATCACCGGCCGTAGCCGAAATGGAAAAGATTCTTGAAAACACATATCGAAATATTAATATTGGGCTAGTGAATGAGCTGGCCATGCTGTGCCACAAAATGGGAATCAGTATCTGGGAGGTAATTGATGCCGCCAAATCAAAGCCTTATGGATTTCAGGCTTTTTATCCAGGACCAGGGGTCGGCGGCCATTGTATTCCACTGGATCCTTACTATCTTTCCTGGAAAGCCCGGGAATATGGATTTCACACATCAATGATTGAATCGTCAATGATGGTAAACGACCGGATGCCCGAGTATTGCGCTGAACGAGCCAGTAAAATTTTAAATCACCATAACAAAACACTGAAAGACTCGAAAATCCTCTTTCTTGGAGTCGCGTATAAACAGGATATCAGTGATTACAGAGAAAGCCCGGCAATAAAATTAATGGACGAAATCGAAAAAGAAGGTGCAGATGTCGTTTATTATGATTCATTTGTACCAGAATTTCAGGAACATGGAAAAGTACGCAAAGGTGAGGTTGAACTAACCATCGAGCTCATTGAATCGGCTGACCTGGTCATCGTCACAACCGCCCATACAAATATCGATTATAGTATGATTCAAAAACATGCTAAACTTATTTTTGATACAAAAAATGCCATGAAAAACATTGAAGATAGAGAAAATATTGAACTGCTTTAAGGAGGTGTCACCTTGGGTTTAAAATATGCATTAATCGGATGTGGAAAAATTTCGGCCAATCATATTGCTGCCGCGCGCGCCAATGATCTTGATATTGTCGCGTTATGCGATGTCTACCCGGATAGTATGAATACGCTGATCGCAAAATTTGACTTACCGGAAACAATCCATCAGTATACCGATCATCAAGCGTTAATACAAAATGAAAAGCTGGATCTGGCAGCGATCTGTACTGAAAATGGCAAGCATGGGTCGATCGCGCTGGATTTTATTGATGCCGGCTGCAATTTGATCATTGAAAAACCAATTGCCCTTTCGCTAGAAGAAGCAGATGAAATCATCAAGCGATCCAAAGAAAAAAATGTCAAAGTCAGCGCCTGCCACCAGAACCGTTTTAATCAGTCGGTCATTAAAATCAGAGAAGCCCTGGATCAAAAACGTTTTGGGAAACTATTTTACGGGACCGCCCATATCCGCTGGAACCGGGGTAGTGAATACTATGCCGGATCGAAATGGCGGGGAACCTGGGAACATGACGGTGGCGCCCTGATGAATCAATGCATTCATAATATTGATCTGCTGAGATGGATGATGGGGGATGATATTATCGAAGTGGTGGGGATGACAGATAATCTCAATCATCCCTATATTGAAGCGGAAGACTTCGGGATTGCCCTGATCCGGTTTGCCAATGGCAGTTATGGCATTGTTGAAGGAACGACGGCAATTTACCCCAAAAATCTGGAAGAAACACTTTACCTGTTTGGCGAAAAGGGAACGGTCAAAGCAGCCGGTCAGTCGGTCAACATTATTGAAGAATGGCAATTTTCTGATCCTTTGGATGACTCCGGGGAAGTTAAAGAACGGTTCAGTAAGAATCCTCCTAACGACTATGGCTACGGACATACACCCTATTATGCCGATGTGATTGATGCGATTAAAAATGACCGGGAACCATCCATCACAGCGGAAGACGGTCGCAGAGCAGTGGAACTTATTCTGGCAATCTACAAATCTGCTGCAGACGGACAGCGGATAATGTTGCCATTGGAAAAATGTAGTACCACAGATTTTAAAGGGAGATTTGAAAAATGAGCTATTTTATCCATGAAAGCAGTTATATCGATAAAGATGTTAAAATTGGTGAAGGAACAAAGGTCTGGCATTTTTGCCACGTACAAGAGGGGGCGCATATTGGCGAAAATTGTTCGCTTGGCCAAAATGTCAATATTGGCAGTCGCGTAAAAATCGGGAGTGGGGTAAAAATTCAAAACAATGTTTCGGTCTATGAAGGAGTCGAACTGGAAGACTATGCTTTTTGTGGACCATCAATGGTTTTTACAAACGATCTGACCCCACGAAGTAAATATCCCAAAGGCCCGGGCGGTTTTAAAAAGACCCTGGTGCGTTACGGGGCATCAATTGGCGCAAATGCGACCATCGTTTGTGGCAACACCATCGGCCGCTGGGCGATGATTGCTTCGGGGGCAGTAGTAACCAAAGATGTTAAAGACTATGCGCTGATGGCAGGGGTGCCGGCAAAACAAATCGGTTGGGTTTGTGAATGCGGAACACCATTAAAAGAAGGACTATCCTGTGAAGTTTGTGGAAGGGCATATAACCTGGAGAATAATCAGTTAATCGAAAAGTAAACGAATAATGCGAATGGAGAGTGATTTCAATGGAGTTCAGAGATTTAAAAACGCAGTATCAAAAATACAAAGATGAAATTGATGGAGCCATTCAAAAAGTTCTGGTAAAAGCTGACTTTGTCAGCGGAGCAGAAATTCAAATTTTAGAAAAAAGACTGGCCAAATACGTTGGCGTCAAACATTGCATTTCCTGTGCCAATGGCACTGAAGCCATGACACTGGTATTGATGGCCTGGAGAATTGAAAAAGATGATGCGATCTTTGTGCCGGATTTTACTTTCTTTTCAACTGGTGAAGTTGTGTCTTTAAGAGGTGCAACACCTATATTTGTTGACGTCGATCCAAATACTTTTAATATTGACACGATAAAATTAGAAAAAGCCATTCAAAGAGTAATCCAGGAAGGTGAACTCAAACCAAAAGCTATTATTCCGGTGGATCTATTTGGTCTGCCGGCAGATCACAGCGAGATTGGTCGGATTGCTGAAAAATATAATCTGCTTGTTTTGGAAGATGCAGCCCAGGGCTTTGGGGGCAGTATTAACGGTCAGAAGGCCGGCAGTTTCGGTAAGGCTGCCACGACATCATTTTTTCCGGCAAAACCACTCGGTTGCTATGGCGATGGCGGTGCGATTTTCACAAATGATGATCAATTAGCCAGTCTGCTCAATTCCTACAAGGTTCATGGTAAAGGAATAAATAAATATGATAATGTCAGGATCGGACTTAATTCCCGGTTGGACACCATCCAGGCAGCGGTGTTAAATGTCAAACTAACCGCATTTATTAACCATGAACTTGAGGATATCAACAAAATCTATCGTCTATATAACAAAAAATTGGATGGCGCTGTCGGAATCCCGGTGATGCCGGCGGGTTATTATTCGAGCTTTGCCCAGTACACCATTAAACTTAAGAACAAATCAGAACGAGACGCGCTAAAAACCAGATTAAGTGAGCATAAGATTCCGAGTATGATTTACTATTCAAAACCAATGCACCAACAGGAAGCTTTTAATACCCGGGAATATGATGAGTCGGACTATCCGGTCGTTAGAGAACTTTGCGATACAGTGATATCATTACCGATGCATCCCTATCTGGCTGAGGAAGAAATCGACGAAGTTTGCAATTTAATTTTGAAGCGTTAGAGGATCCCGGAGATGAATGTTTTACATGTGAATTCCTATTATGCCCAAGGATCTTTTTATAAGCATTTATATGATGAACAGATACGAACTGGAATGGCCATCGATGTTTATGTTCCGACGCCAATTTCGGTCAATCGTGATCTGGGAAACTATACAACCGTCAGTATTAACCATAAAAAATATGATCGCTATTTATTCTATTTAAAACACACAAAAATTTATCGGGACATAAAAAAAAAATATCAACTTGATGATTATACGGTGGTTCATGCCCATTCGTTATTTTCCAACGGATACATAGCCATGCGAATAAAAAAGGACTTTGGCATTCCCTATATCGTTGCAGTGAGAGATACCGATGCAAATGTGTTTTTTAAACACATGGTCTGGCTGAGAAAACTCGGGATTAGTATTTTAAAAGAAGCTTCACAGATAATATTTCTGTCAACAACATATCGAGATGCCGTGATTAAAAAATATGTACCAGAACAGTTTCAAGAGGAGATCTTTGCTAAGTGTACAGTTATTCCCAATGGCATTGATAAATTCTGGCTGGATAATTTGGGTGCTCCCAAAATTAAGCAGAATAATAATGAACTTAGCCTTTTATTTGTTGGATTGATCAATAAAAGAAAAAATATTCCATCAACCATCAAAGCGATTAAACGATTAAAACTTCAGGGATATGAGGTGACATTTACGGTTGTTGGCAAAGTCAATGACACGTCAATTTTTAAGCAAATTGAAAAGGAAGATTTTATCCAATATATTTCCCATTGTTCTAAAGAAAAGTTGATTGAGATTTACCGAAGCAATGACATATTTGTGATGCCTTCAATTACAGAGACCTTTGGCCTAGTTTATCCCGAAGCAATGAGTCAGGGATTGCCAGTGATTTATACAAAAGGACAAGGTTTTGATGGTCAATTTGCCGATGGTGAAGTTGGGTTTGCTGTAAATTGTTTTGACATTGAAGATATTACCAATAAGATAATCCAAATAAAAAATCACTACAGTGATTTGTCGCAAAATGCAGTAACGAATGCCCGAAAATTCTGCTGGACTAATATTTGTCAGGAATACAGAAAAATATATGAAGCGGTCGAGTAAAAATGATTTTGAAGAGGGGGGATAGGCCATGATGCAAAAAAAACATATTTGCTTTGTTGTACCAAACTATCCGACACAAAATGATCCGGTTTATACCTTTGTGAGAGAGCTGGTCTGCTCAATAGCTGAGCAGGGATATCCATGTTCGGTAATTGCACCGCAAAGTATCACAAAAAAGTTCCTGAAAAAAAAGTCAGACCGACCACTTTTCTGGCAAGATCATATAAAAGATGGCGTGTGGGTGGATGTTTACCAGCCCAGAGTCATATCATTTTCCAATATCCAGCTATTTGGAAGAAATATTTCAACAGTTATTGCACAAAAAGCAGTGATCAGATGTTTTGCTAAAATAAAACCAGTACCTGATATTCTATATGCTCACTTTTGGCATTCCGGTGTAATGGCTGGTTTGCTCAGTAAGAAGTATGGCATTCCCTTTTTTGTAGCAACAGGTGAAAGTAAGATTTGGGTGGAAAGTCTCTATACCCGCAAGACGATTAAAAAAGCCCTCGCTGATATAAACGGTGTAATCTGTGTATCAACTAAAAATTTGAACGAAAGTATTGAACTGAAACTTGCGCCGCAAGATAAGATGGTTGTGATTCCAAACGCTATTGATCCAGAAAAGTTTTACAAAATTGATAAATGTGAAATCAGAAACAAACTGGGATTCAATGAGGAGGACTTTATTGTTTCATTCATGGGTTCATTTGATCAACGCAAGGGTGTCTTACGTTTGTCGGAAGCAGTGAAGCAAGTGGATCAGGCGAAAGCAATTTTTATTGGATCAGGTGAACTGACTCCCAAAGGTGATGAAATTCTTTTTGTTGGTAAGCTTCCCCATGGACAGATCTGTGAATATTTAAATTGTTCAGATATTTTTGTGCTACCAACACTTGCTGAAGGTTGTAGCAATGCTATTTTGGAAGCAATGGCCTGTGGTTTGCCAATTATCTCTTCAAATCTGGAATTTAATGATGATATTTTAACCGTACATAATTCCATCCGAATTGATAGTATGAATGTGGAAGCCATCGCAGCAGCGATTAATCGTCTTAAGAATGACCACAGCTTACGTAATAAAATGGCAGAAAGTGCTTTAGCGCATTCACAAAAATATCATATCAAAAATAGAACTGAGAAAATTCTGTCGTATATAGAAACTGCAATTGATGACGAAAAAGAGGTTCAACATGATAATCAAGAAATCGACTAATTCCATTGCCATACTGGCAATAGCATTAATATTAATTGTGATCGGGCTTTCGAACAGTCTCTTTTTAATAATAGGAATAATTATAGCGAGTGCATACATTTTTTTTAGTGGCTCAGATGGAATTTATGGACTGTTCTTCATGTTGCCCTTTTCTCCTATATTAAAATTCACACCAGGCGGAAACACTTTTTTTAATATTTTGATAGCTGTTTATATACTTCGAATGATTTTTTTTAATAAAGCGTTCAAAGTTGCTCTATATCAAATTTTATCCATATTATTGTTAATTATCTTCTCATTATTTCATGTAAATGATACAAATCTAATTGAAATAGTCAATCTCGTTATTTATTTCATATTAGCCATATTGGTAATGAACGACAGAGAAAACATAAACATCAGAAAACTAGTGATGTTCTTTGCAGCAGGTATCATTATTGCAGCCTTGTTAGGCTATTTTAGTGATTATATACCAGGTCTAAGTCAGTTTATCAGGGAAACACGAGTAAAACTAAGCGATGGCGATGTATTTGCCAGATTTTCCGGAATTCAAACAAATCCGAATTTTTATACCATGGATATAACAATTGCCATTTCAGCGCTGTTATACATGATCGGAATGAAAAAGCATCAGTGGTATGACTATGTTTTGGTGATTATTTTGTTAGGATTTGGTGTGCTATCATTAAGCCAATCGTTTATACTAACAATTGGAATGGTCTTTTTGTTATATTTTATTTATAAGTTATTTCAACTGCCGAAAATCACCTTTGATGTCAAAGTAATTTTGAGAGGAACGCTTTTTATTTTTTTCACTTTGTTCATTATCACCCAAATAAGCAATCTTCCTTACATGGATATTTATATCCAAAGATTGGGGATCGGCAGTTATGCGGTTCGAAATCTATCAGATCTTACCACTGGACGTTCGGATATCTGGTCAGATTATTTAAATCTATATTTAAGTGACTGGAGAATCTTCCTTTTTGGAGTGGGGTTTTCCGTTGATGCCTATAATTTAAGACAGGCACATAATTTTTTTCTCGAGCTGTTAGTGTATTTAGGAATCATTGGAACAGCCGTTTATCTAAATGTATTGAATTCTATTTTCAAGCCATTTTCAATGAAAATAAAGGGTCGAATCCTTTGTCTTTTACCTTTAATCGCATTGATAATAAGGGGATTGGGCATCAATTTATTTTTTCGAGAAAATTTTATATTTTACCTAATTATCTGTGCTCTAATCATGGCAGATTATGACATAGACGATGGTTTAAAACTGCCTTGGAATGGAGATTCGGATGAAAAATAAATTAATTTTGCTGGAGTTTAACGGTATTCCTGGTTCAGGAAAAACAACGCTATCAAATAGAATAATTACAAATATGAAGGATATGAATTATGCCATTGAATCCTATCATCAGGTAATAAAAAAACCAACAAGAAAAAATTTAAGACATTTAACGCGGTATCTATTCAGTATAAAACCGTCAAGCTTTAAAATGGGATATTTTGCTGTGATGTATCTGTTCACAAATAAAATATTCAACCATGAAAATTAGTTAAGGGTAATTTCATTAATTATTCTTTTTGATCTTTATCAAAAAAAAAGTTTGGAAAATAATGATGAAGTTATTGTGATCGATCAGGGAATTATACAACAAATTATTTCCATGCTCTACAAGTCTGAGTTGATTGCAGACAAATATATAAAAAAAATAATTAAATATACAAAAGAGAAAGATCTGGGATTAAATATTATCAATGTTGATCTGGATATCAAAGCATCTTTTGAACGGCTGAACCAGCGCAAAGGAAATGTCTCGAGAATTCAAACACTGAGCAATGAGATGGCCATTCTTACATTAAACACACAACAAAATAATCTTTATAAAATCAGAGAAATTATCAATGAAATTGATCTAGAGAGTATTGATATCAACACGCAAGAGAGTATTGATAAAAACGTCCTCTTGCTTGAAAATTATATAATGAAAATAAAAAAACAATGAATAATTAGCATTAGGATACAATCGATCCAGTCTATTCATTGCAGATAAATAATAGCCTTAAATCGGATAGGGTCAGGGGGAGCAATGAAAAATGAAATAATAGTCAGTGTGAGCTGTATCACTTTTAATCATGAGAATTATATTGCTGAGGCTATAGAGAGCTTTATCATGCAAAAAACCAGTTTTAAGTATGAAATACTGATACATGATGATGCGTCTACGGACAAAACAGCGGAAATAATACATAAGTATGAAAAAGAATATCCGGAATTAATAAAAGCAATTTATCAAAAAGAAAATCTCTATTCAAAAGATGTTGATGTGGATGATCTGAATACTGAAAGGGCTAAAGGGAAGTATATAGCACTGTGCGAAGGTGATGATTATTGGCTAGATCCTTATAAACTTCAGAAACAAGTTGATTATATGGAGGCGCATTCTGATTGTACATTGTGTGTTCATGCGGCATATATTGTCAACGTCATGGGTAAAAAAATTAAGCCGATTCGAGCGAATCTGGGGAATAAAATATTTTCTGTTGAAGAAATAATTGAAGGTGGCGGTGGATTGTTTGCGACAAATACGATGATGTATCCGCGTTACTTAGATTTGAATAAACCAGATTTTTATAAAAAAGCACCGGTGACGGATTATCCTCTTGCTATATATCTTGCGCTTAAAGGAAAAGTATATTACATTGATGAATACATGGCAGCTTATCGTAAAGGTGTTAGTGGTTCATGGACAAATACGGAACAATCTAGTCTTGAGAAAATAATAAAACATGTCAATAATACAGAAATAATGTTGGATCATCTCAATCAGCATACGGGGTATCAATTCAATAAAGCAATAGAAAACAAAAAGAATATAAATTTATTTAAAATACTAATTGCGCAAGAACGGTTTAAAGAATTAAGGGAAGGCAAATTCAAGTCAGTTTACAAAAACATAACGACAAAAGAAAAAACAAAGATATTGATTAAACAGTACTTTCCGCGTAGCGTGAAAATATACAAAAGAATAAGACGAAAGTATAAATTGTAGTGATATTAATAAAACCGGGCTGACAAATTGATTTTAGAAACTAATGATACAGGTGTAAATTTATGATGAAAATGGGGGTGTGAAGATGATATTGCAGAAATTCAAGACAGGATTATTGAAAATCGATGACATTGTTCTGAATGGGATTTTAAAAGCATTTTACATACGTAATATTAAATATCGAGGAAAAGCATACGAATTAACTGATGATCTATATTTTCCACCGCACACTGATTCAAATAAAAGCATAAGAATGGGTTCAACAGGCGAGTTATTAGCGATCGGAGGAGATTGGAAAGCTGATCGAATTATACATGCATATAAAAGTGGAGTATATCCAGTCTCGTTCAAAGATCAACCCATTCTCTGGTGGACTTCGGAGGTTCATTGTGTTATGAAACCCAATGAGATTCATATAGCAAAGAATATGCGGACACTAATCCGCCAGGATAAATTTAAACTGACAGTAGATAAAGCCTTTCAAGCTGTAGTTAGTGCTTGTTCAGAAACGCGAAAAGGATATACATGGCTAACGCATGAACAAGTGGAAGCATTTCATAACCTGTATGCGTTGGGATTTGCTCATTCTGTTGAAGTATGGCAAGACGAAAAACTGGTAGGTGGATTGTTTGGAATTTCATTTGGTTCATATTTTCATGGTGAGTCAATGTTTGCCAGAGTGAACCATGCCTCAAAACTGGCTTATATTGCACTATCTCTTCGTTTGGCAGAAATGGACAATTTCATAATGGATTGTGGTATTTGGCCGACGGAACATATGAAAAGTCTGGGTGCCACTGTCATTTCACGTGATGAGTTTCTTAAGATTCTTGATATAAGCAAGGATGTTCCTGATGTAATCAATAACTGGGAAGATTTGTTTAACAACTGGGATTTGAAGCAAGCTGTCGAACAACATCAAAATGGTTTGACTTCTAAGAAGGAAGGAGTTTTGACATGAAAGAGCTTATCAACGTAACCCGGTCATCGATGCCAGATTTTGACGAGTTCATGGAGGAAATAAAAGACCTATGGGAGACACATTGGCTGACTAATATGGGCGAAAAGCATAAGAAATTTGCAAAATGCTTAAGAAGCTACTTAGATGTAGAAATGATTACGCTTTTAGCAAATGGTCACCTTGCGCTAGAATGCGCAATTGCAGCTTTTGACTTACAGGGAGAAGTAATTACAACACCTTTTACATTTGCATCGACGACGCATGCAATTGTCAGAAATGGTTTGGAACCAGTCTTTTGCGATATTGATGAAAATGATTATAACATTGATGCAAAAAAAATAGAAAACCTAATTACTGAAAAAACATGTGCAATTGTTCCCGTTCATTTATATGGAAATGTTTGTGATACAGAAAAAATAGAAGATATTGCTAAAAAATACAATTTAAAGGTTGTTTATGATGCGGCACATGCTTTCGGAGAAACTGTAAATGGCATCGGTATTGGTAATTTCGGTGATGCCTCAACCTTTAGTTTCCATGCGACAAAGGTATTTAATACGATAGAAGGAGGAGCAGTAACCTATAATAATGAAGAGCTGAAAAAAACACTTTATTTTCTTAAAAATTTCGGCATAACTGGTCCTGAGACTGTGGAGTTTGTTGGAGGAAATGCAAAAATGAATGAGTTTCAGGCGGCAATGGGAATTTGCAATCTTCGTCATATAGATGGCGAAATTATGAAGCGGCAGCTAGTTGTACAGCGCTACCGGGAAAATTTGGAAAATATAAAAGGAATCAAACTGCTTAAACCGCAAGCTGGAGTTAAAAGTAATTATGCATACTTCCCAGTTATATTTAATGACAAAACAAATTTAAGGGATTTTGTTTTCGACGAACTGGAAATCAATAATATTATTCCCAGAAAGTACTTTTATCCATTAACAACAGATTATGAATGCTATACCGGGCGATTCAACTCAGCACACACACCGGTCGCAAAAAATATTTCGAATCGTGTGCTGACTTTACCACTGTACGCAGATTTGGAATTAAAAGATGTTGATCGGATTTGTAGAATTATCACGAAATCAATATCAACAGGAATATGAAAATTGCTGCTTGTTTAAAGATCTGTTTGAATGTGAGTGTTCAAATCGTCGAAATATTCTATAAAAATAATCGACTATCCTGACTGGGGAGAATTGCAAAGCGAAGGTGGGTAACAGCGGATGAAGGGATCAAACAAAGACAAAGCATTTTTAGGTGTTTATTGGATGACAATCATGGGACTTGCTGGCGTTGGCATCAGGTTACTAATTACCATGACTTTATCCAGGTTGTTACTTCCAGAAGAATTTGGTCAAGTCGCAACAATCCAAATAATAATTAGTTTTGCTGAAATATTCTGGATGATGGGTATAGGAAGTGCCATCATCCAAAAGAAACAAATAAATGATGACTATATTGCAACTGGGAATACTTTAAACTTACTGCTGGGTCTTATTATTTATCTTACTATTTTCATATTTGCAGAATCCATCGCTAGAATTGTAGGGTCGGATGATATCTTTATGTTGCGGGTGCTTTCAGTAGTATTTGTGATCCATAGTATTTCAGGGGTTTCGGAGGCCTTGCTTCAAAAAGAAATGCATTTCAAGGTTATCAGCATTATAAACACAGTCGCAGCTGTAACCAATGGCGTTTTTGCGATCGGATTTGCTTTAAATGGATTTGGTGCATGGTCACTTGTTTTTGCACAGTTAATAAGTGTAATGATACAAACGATCTTATCATTAATAAATAAGCCAATTAAGTTTAGCATAAAAATTGAAAAGCAATCGGCGAAAGAATTAATTAATCTGGGTTCCGGATTTGCTCTATCAAAAGTATTTAATAATATTGCCAATCAAGGCGATTACTTTGTTGTGAGTCAAACCCTGGGCAGTACTGCTTTGGGATTTTACAATCGAGCCTATCAATTGTTACTAGTACCAACAAATTTGATTGCAACAGTGATGGAACGGGTTTTATTTCCCTTATTGGCTATGTATCAGGATGAACATGAAAAAATAAGGTATGTAGTTTTGAATTTAACTGCTTTAATCGCAATCTTAGCCTTTCCGATCACAATTATATCATTGACAATGGGAGCCGATTTAGTTCAAGTGGTATTAGGTTCAAAATGGGAAGAGACCATTCTTCCATTTAAAATACTAATCGCAAGTTTGTTTTTTAGAATGGCATATAAAATAGGTGATGCTCTTGTACGGTCATTAGGTGCAGTCTATAAACGGCTTTGGGTTCAAATATTTTATGCAGCTCTTGTTATCGGAGGCGCGTATATTGGGAAAGATTGGGGAATAGTGGGAGTTGCAATAACAACAACCATAGCAATTATTATTAACTATTTTGTTATGACTTTGCTGATTGGGCATTTAGTTGAATTGAAAATCAGAGAATTGTTGAGATATTTAACGCCAATCATTTTAGTTAGTTTAGTAGTTGGAATCATATGCTACTTTCTAAAAATGCCCATTGCAAATTTATCATTTGCACTTGTTAGGCTTGTTGCAATGACTTTAGCAGTAGGTATAATGTACCTCGTTGCATTTAAGTTTTTTATTATCAAAGTTATGCCTGAAGATTTCAAAGACTTTATTGATGTCGTCAAAACTCAGACCATTGGGAAGCTGGCGCCAAAAGACAAGACCATCAAATAATAGAACTTGGAAGAAGAAATATGAATGATAAGCAAATAAAATCTAAAGTTATTTCATCACTATTCTGGAAATTCATGGAGCGACTTGGAACTCAAGGAATACAATTTATAGTTCAAATTGCATTGGCTCGGCTCCTTTTACCAGAAGAATACGGATCAATAGCATTGATATCCATTTTTATTGCTTTTGCAAATGTATTTGTTCAATATGGATTTAATACAGCCCTTGTTCAAAAGAAGAATGCAGATGATACTGATTTCTCTTCAGTGTTTTTTTTAAGTATGGCTATTGCAGGGTTATGTTATATTATTTTGTTTTTCTCAGCCCCACTGATCGCATCATTCTATGAAAATTCACTGCTCATACCACTTCTTAGAGTATTATCACTTACGTTATTTTTTGGAGCAGTAAATTCTATTCAAAATGCTGTTGTATCGAGAAATATGGAATTTAAGAAATTATTTTATAGTAGTTTAGGGGCAGTAGTGGTATCTGGAATAGTAGGTATTGGGATGGCTTTTAGTGGTTATGGCACCTGGGCGCTGGTAGTCCAACAGCTAACAAATCAGTTTATTATTGCATTGATTCTGTGGTTTACTGTTAAGTGGCGCCCCAAACTTCTTTTATCAATAGAAAGTTTGAAAGATCTATTTTCTTTTGGTTGGAAGCTTTTAGTTTCGGCACTTATAAATATGCTTTACACGAATGCTCAAAGTTTGTTTATTGCAAAAATCTATAATCCAGCGATGTTAGGTTATTTTAATCGAGGTCAACAGTTTCCTTCGCTGATAGTATCAAATATTAATGGTTCAATTCAATCGGTAATGTTCCCGGCACTCTCATTAGAACAAGATAATGTTCATAGAGTTAAAGAAATGGTGAGAAGAGCTATCATTACCAGTGCATTTTTTATATTTCCCATGATGGTTGGATTGGCGGTTATTGCGGAACCTCTGGTTAAAATTTTACTGACTGATAAATGGTTGCCCTGTGTTCCGTTTTTGCAGATTTCATGTGCAGCGTATGCTCTATTGCCAATTCATACGGCAAATCTTCAGGCGATTAATGCACTAGGCCGCAGTGATATATTTTTAAAACTGGAGATCATTAAAAATGTTGTTAGTTTTGCGATTTTGGGGATATCATTGTTTTATGGTATCTATGCAATTGCTGCCGGTATGTTTTTAAGCAGCCTTGCCTGCTCGTTTATAAATGCCTATCCGAATAAAAAACTCCTTGATTACAGTTATTTTCAGCAGATAAAAGATGTGATGCCATCACTTTTATTAGCTTTGGCAATGGGTATCGTTATATATTGCTTTTTATGGCTTAATTTGAATCCGGGGCTAACCTTAGTAATGCAAGTAAGTGTCGGTGTGATAATCTACTTGGGAATGGCAAAAATATTGAAATTTGAGAGCTTAACATATTTATTGATAACTGGGAAAGAAATGCTGAATAATAGAAATAAGAGTTAATAAGATGATTAGTAATTACTGCAAAAAAACAGGTAACATAGATGCTAGATTTAAGATGCGAGGTAAAGATATGAATATATCAATAATGCAACCTTATTTATTTCCATACATTGGATATTATCAAATGATAAATTGTTCGGACAGTTTCGTTATTGCAGATGATGTTCAGTTTATAAAGCAAGGATGGATTAATAGAAATCGGATATTGTTAAATGGTGAACCGTCAATGATCACTTTACCAATAAGTAGAGACAGCACATATCTGAAAATATGTGAGCGAAGTTTTGAAAATCAAACTGGTTCGAAGGGCAGGATTAGGTTCTTGAACAAAATTCACAACTCCTATCATAAGGCTCCAGAATTTATAAATATGTATCCTCTTATTGAAAAGATAATAAATTTCGAAAATAACAATGTTACAGAATACTTATTTAACAGCATAAAAGAAATTTGTTTATATTTGGATATTAATACTGAGATTTTATTGGAGTCATCATTCAATTTATCTCCAGAACTAGATTATCAGGATTCCGTAATTTATGTTTGTAAGAACCTGAACGCAGATCGATACATTAACTCGATTGGTGGAATGAACTTATACTCGGCACAAAAATTCACAGCAAATGATATTGAATTGAAGTTCATAAAGACAAAAGAATCACTAGAATACAAACAGTTTTATAATAAATTTGTCTCCAATTTATCGATCATTGATGTTTTGATGTTTAATTCTCTGGTTGAAATCAAAAAACTGTTAAGTGAGTATGACCTGATTGATGGTAGAAACTAGGTTTTAGCGGATTTATGAAATTGGGTCAAGCTGATTTTTATCGATGTGGTTTTTTACAGCCTGACAAAAATCCCAATTTTCAAACAGGTCTTTCCAGCTCTCGATAATATTAGGAGCCTCAATGCTTTGATTTAATAGTTCAAGGAACTCATCACGCTGGATAATGACAGCGCCCATGCTTTTCAGATGATCTGTTGGCCAAGTTCCACAGTCCAACAAAGAATAGTTTAGTTCTTCCAATCGAATCGCTAAGGCAATCATTGCAAATTTGGAAGCATGGTTCACACGTGTGAACATTGACGATATGTAGAAATATGAACCAAGAGTGAAACCAAATAACCCTGCAACCAATTTTCCATCCTGCCAGACTTCGACAGAGTGTTTATAATCTAAATCATGTAATTCACAACAGGATTTTATCCGGTCAGGGGTAAGCCAGGTGTAATCTTTTCTTGCTTCAGCACAGGAATTAACAACATCATTAAAAGCACTATCTATAGTCAAGTGAAAATTGTTGTGTTTTATTAATCGCCACATAACTTTCGAAATATGTATGTTTTTGGTAAATAAAACACAACGGATTTCTGAAGTCCACCAGAGAATGGGCTGTCCTTTGACAGAGGATGGATAAATTCCATTTTTAAATGCAAGAATAATTCGTTCAGGTGTCAGATCTCCCCCAACAGCTAATAGTTGGTCTTCTGGTCCCATTCGCACATTCTTATTCGATGATGAATGAGGAGGGAAAAATAATTCATCTGTAAGAAGGTATGCTTTTCCTCGGTACATGAAATGCTCAGCGTAAAATGACTTGATGTGTCCGTTTAAAAAGCGCGCATCTATTTCTAAAAGGTGTGATTTTATGCTTTTAGGCATACGATTCCCTCCTTACTGATTTTGCTAGGGCGAGTATATCAGTTATAGTAGCTGTTTATATTTTATAATTACCCTTAAAACAATAGTTTGAATCAAAAAAGTAAAGAAATGTAGTCATTGATTTGATAGAAAAAAGTAGTGATTTCAATTAAAAAAGTTAAAAATAAATTTCTGTAGAAAAATATAAAATTGTGTTGACTAATTGGTGAATGCATGATATATTGACGCCATAAAAGTAAATAACCTAATATGCTAATGTTGGGTTGTTCTAGTCAATATGGCTTGATAATTCTTGAACAAAGTTAAAATCGAGTCATTATAACAAACTTCACATAATTAGCAACTATGGACTATTATGGGAATAATTTGTAAGTTTGTTGTTTTCTACGATAAAAGCAAACCTGTTGAAAAACCGGGACGCAAAGCTAGAGGGCCTGTAAAATGGCAGCCAGCTACCGAAAGGAAGGTCTCAAAACCAGAAAGTGCTAACAATTATCAAATTAAATAACTGTCGTGGAATAACTTTCCAACGATAAAGGCAAACCTGTCGAAAGATGGGGACGCAAAACTAAAGGGCCTGTAAAATGGCAGCCAGTTACCGAAGGGAGAGTTTTTTATTTGCAATTAATCGTTATTCAACGATAAAGGCAAACCAACTGAAAAGTTGGGACGCAAAGCCAAGGGCCTGTAAAATGGCAGCCGGATACCGAAAGGAATACCATCATGAAAAAATTATCTGCTTTTTTAGTCACATTATTTGTATTATTTAGTGTAATGCCTGTAAATGCGGCATACGCAAGAGTTAGACACCCGAAACAACCTGTAACTGTAACAACGCCAACGACAACAACGCCAACGACAACAACACCAACGACAACAACACCAACGACAACAACACCAACGACAACAACCCCAACGACCACAACGCCAACGACCACAACGCCAACGACCACGACACCAACGACGACACCACCAGTAAATCAGACACTCAGTGTCAAAGATTTTGGTGCAAAAGGTGATGGCGTAACCGATGATACCGCAGCCATTCAAAAAGCCATCAATGACGCAAGTGCAAAAAATGTAGCCTTGACAATTCCGGCGTCGACCTATGTGGTTGCCAGTCAGCTTCAAATTAAAAGCAACACCAAAATAAGCGGTTATGGAGCAGTCTTGTATATGGCTCCCCAACAGGCTGCAGTCAATAATATTCTTTGGTCAGACCCGGCAGCATACATCTCTAACGTTACAATCGAAGGATTGACATTAAAGTCTCAGAATACTATCCCGGGAACCGAATATTATGCCAACAGCATGATTAGTAATGTTCAGGGAATGTTTTTTCAAGGAATCAGTAACCTGACAATCAAAGATGTTTCCATGGACAGCATGTACGTCGGAGTAAAGATGGGACAATCTGGAAGTCAGCGAAATCAGGGAATCACCGTCAGTAATCTTAAAATTAATAACACTGGCATGCCCATTCAAGTCTCTGGAACCAATGATTTAATCATGACAGATAGTATCCTCAATGCGAATGCTGGCGGAACAAAATGGTTACATGCAGCCTATATTCGCGGGGATAACAGTAATTTTCTTTTTAGAAACGTTGAGTTTAACAATGCCCCTGGCGGCGGAATTGCAGTTGCCGGGAATGAAAAATTCCCAACTCCGCCTGATCATATTGTATTTGAAAACTGTCGCGTTAAAAATAGTGTTGTCGGTGTTCACATCAATACTGGCGCAAACAACGTATCAATTACAGGATTAACGATTGAAGGGAGCGGACTGGCTTTCAAAATAGCTGATGCAAACAATCTGAACATTAAAGATGTAAACATCCGTGGTGCTGTGCCATCAACCACCGATCTCGGTGCATTCAGTATTGGAAACAGCTTCCAGTCAACCATATCAAATGTAACAGTCGATTCAACCGGTATGGCCGGTGCAATGTTCTGGTTTATCGGCGAAGTTAAAGATACCAATATTTCAGGAATGAATGTTACAAATATGGAAAAAATTCCCTTGATCAGTGCCAGCAGTGCATCTAAAACAACCAATGTTGTTTTAGAGAATTCAAGCTTTGAATATAACAATATTGACAAATACGGCATCGGATTCAGAGGCGTAGGATCACAGGCCGTTCTCAAAAACAATACTTTTACAAATAGTGGTGCTGCTTATTCGTATCTGATTTATAATCCTGAAGGGACAAACATCCAGGTATCAGACAATTCATACCAGGGATTCCAGAGATTGAATTCCAGCTCTGACTTCTCAGTAGCCACCAACAATTTCAATCTCCTGACAGCTAAAGCTGATTGATAGATTATAAAATACATCATATCAATTATAGACTAATTATAATTCAATAAAGCAATTAGTAAAAGCTTTGCTCAATTGAACAAGGCTTTTACTTTTTTAGATACAACAACGGCAATTATTGAGTAACCATATCCACGATAAAGGCAAACCAACTAAAAAGTTGGGACGCAAAGCTAAGGGCCTGTAAAATGGTAGCCGGCTACCGAAAGGAGCAATATATAATATGGAACATAATATAAAGAGAATTAGCGTGAGTATGGCTTTGACATTAACATTGACTCTATTGATACTAGTTATTGTTTTTTCTTCACATGTTTTTGCAGCGACTTTAGAAACAGAAGCAACTGATACGATTGGAGTAACCTATCGTACCCATATTCAGAATGAAGGTTGGACACAGGGATGGATGAGTAATAGCCAACTTTCCGGCTCAGAAGGAAAGAGCCTTCGTTTAGAAGGTATAGAGATAAAACTGACAGGAAATGTACCTGCTGGTTTGGGAATCGAATACCGGACACATGTTCAGAACAAAGGATGGGAGCAGAAATGGGCAACCAACGGCGGCTTTTCAGGATCGGAAGGCGAGGGTCTTCGATTAGAAGCAGTTCAGATCAGATTAACGGGTACGAATACAGCAGGCTATTCTGTAAAATATCGAACGCATATCCAGAATGAAGGTTGGACCCAAGGATGGGTTTCCGATGGCGCTTTATCTGGATCGGAAGGAAAAGGCCTTCGTTTAGAAGCAATAGAAATTATTATTGAAAAATTACCTGTTGGGACAACGGCACCACCACCAACGACGACACCACCACCAGTAAATCAGACACTCAGTGTCAAAGATTTTGGTGCAAAAGGTGATGGCGTAACCGATGATACCGCAGCTATTCAAAAAGCCATCAATGACGCAAGTGCAAAAAATGTAGCCTTGACAATTCCGGCGTCGACCTATGTGGTCGCCAGTCAGCTTCAAATTAAAAGCAACACCAAAATAAGCGGTTATGGAGCAGTCTTGTATATGGCTCCCCAACAGGCTGCAGTCAGTAATATTCTTTGGTCAGACCCGGCAGCATACATCTCTAACGTTACAATCGAAGGGTTGACATTAAAGTCTCAGAATACTATCCCGGGAACCGAATATTATGCCAACAGCATGATTAGTAATGTTCAGGGAATGTTTTTTCAAGGAATCAGTAACCTGACAATCAAAGATGTTTCCATGGACAGCATGTACGTCGGAGTGAAGATGGGACAATCTGGAAGTCAGCGAAATCAGGGAATCACCGTCAGTAATCTTAAAATTAATAACACTGGCATGCCCATTCAAGTCTCTGGAACCAATGATTTAACCATGACAGATAGTATTCTCAATGCGAATGCTGGCGGAACAAAATGGTTACATGCAGCCTATATTCGCGGGGATAACAGTAATTTTCTTTTTAGAAACGTTGAGTTTAACAACGCCCCTGGCGGCGGAATTGCAGTTGCCGGGAATGAAAAATTCCCAACTCCGCCTGATCATATTGTATTTGAAAACTGTCGCGTTAAAAATAGTGTTGTCGGTGTTCACATCAATACTGGCGCAAATAACGTATCAATTACAGGCTTAACGATTGAAGGGAGCGGACTGGCTTTCAAAATAGCTGATGCAAACAATCTGAACATTAAAGATGTAAACATCCGTGGTGCTGTGCCATCAACCACCGATCTCGGTGCATTCAGTATTGGAAACAGCTTCCAGTCAACCATATCAAATGTAACAGTCGATTCAACCGGTATGGCCG
Source organism: uncultured Acetobacterium sp. (assembly GCF_963664135.1). Lineage (NCBI taxonomy): Bacteria > Bacillati > Bacillota > Clostridia > Eubacteriales > Eubacteriaceae > Acetobacterium > uncultured Acetobacterium sp. Next base: position 108,366 of record NZ_OY760905.1, read on the forward strand.
GTGCAATGTTCTGGTTTATCGGCGAAGTTAAAGATACCAATATTTCAGGAATGGATGTTACAAATATGGAAAAAATTCCCTTGATCAGTGCCAGCAGCACATCTAAAACAACCAATGTTGTTTTAGAGAATTCAAGCTTTGAATATAACAATATTGACAAATATGGCATCGGATTCAGAGGCGTAGGATCACAGGCCGTTCTCAAAAACAATACTTTTACAAATAGTGGTGCTGCTTATTCGTACCTGATTTATAATCCTGAAGGGACAAACATCCAGGTATCGGACAATTCATACCAGGGATTCCAGAGATTGAATTCCAGCTCTGACTTCTCAGTTGTCACCAATAATTTCAACCTCCTGACAGCTAAAGCGGATTAATGTGGTTTAAAATTTGGAAAAAAATAAAGATAGCATTTAGGTCTCGCATATAGCAAGGCCTATTTTTTTTGTCATTGTTAATAAAAATCTAATTAAAAAAGAAAAAGCTGGATTTCGGAATGAATATACTATAAATTAGTGGTAAGAAGAAGCAGAAAAGGGTAAAATACTACTAAATAATATAGTCAGATAGATAAACAAAATAAAAATCACAAAAAGGTGGACGGAGCGATGAAAATATTAATCACTGGGGTGGCAGGTTTTATTGGTTTTCACTTAGCCAAGCTACTACTTGAGGAAAAACATAAAATAATAGGAATTGATAATCTGAACAATTATTATGATCCGTCATTAAAAACAAATCGTTTGTCTATTTTGGAACACCATCAGAATTTTCAATTTCATAAAATTGATTTAAAAAACAAAAGCTCAGTCGATGAAGTTTTTGAACTGAATCATCCTGATTATGTGGTTAATCTGGCAGCTCAGGCGGGTGTGCGTTATTCAATCACAAACCCATATGCATATGTCGATTCAAACCTTATTGGATTTATAAATATTCTTGAAGCTTGTCGGAATTATCCGGTTCGACATCTTTTGTATGCGTCATCAAGTTCGGTGTATGGGGGGAATAAAAAGGTTCCTTTTTCGACAAATCATAATGTGGATCACCCGGTATCCCTGTATGCTGCGACCAAGAAATCAAATGAACTGATGGCTCATGCATACAGTCATTTATATAACATTCCAACAACGGGTTTAAGGTTTTTCACTGTTTATGGTCCATATGGAAGACCGGATATGGCCTATTTCTCTTTTGCAAGGGATATCCTCGAAGGAAACCCGATCACGGTCTTTAATTATGGGGAAATGGAAAGAGACTTTACATACGTGGACGATATTGTTGAAAGTATTAGTCAGTTGCTTGATAAGATTCCAGTTGCAAATATAGATTGGGACGAATCGATCAATGACTTGAGTAGCAGTTTTGCTCCCTATAAGATTTATAATATTGGAAACAATAATCCAGTAAACTTAATGCAATTTATTACGATTCTTGAAAATCAATTAGGAAAAAAAGCTGAAAAGGTTTTTATGGATATGCAGCCTGGAGACGTTTTAAAAACCTATGCAGATGTGAGTGATCTTGAAAAAGATATTGGTTTTAAACCCAGTACAAGTATTGAAGAAGGATTGGATCTATTTGTAAAATGGTATAAAACCTATTATAAAATTGAGGTCTAATTAAAATACAAACAGTTTATTGATGGATAAGATAAATTGAGTTCACAATTACTGAAAATTCAGTGAAACGTCGGGAGGATATCCAAATGAAAATAACAATCGCTGGAACGGGTTATGTTGGTTTGTCAAACGCTATTTTATTGGCTCAGAATAATGAAGTTATCGCACTTGACATTTTAAAAGAAAAAGTTGAAATGATCAACAATAAAATTTCTCCAATTATTGACCCTGAAATTGAAGAGTATTTAAATACCAAACAGTTGAATTTAAGGGCAACAACCGATAATTATGAGGCTTTTAAAGATGCCGAATATGTTATTGTTTCCACCCCAACAAATTATGATCCAGATAAGAATCATTTTAACACCCGGACGGTTGAAGCGGTTATTGCAAATGTATTAGCCATTAATCCAGATGCGATAATGATCATAAAATCAACCATACCAGTAGGATATACGGAATCAATTAAAGAAAAATTTGAAACTGGTAATATTATTTTTTCACCAGAGTTTTTAAGAGAGGGACATGCCTTATACGACAATCTTTATCCATCACGAATCGTAGTTGGCGAACAATCAGAACGGGCGCGAGTGTTTGCAGAATTACTGTCACAAGGTGCAATAAAAAAAGATATTCCAATACTATTTACCAATTCAACTGAAGCCGAAGCCATCAAACTTTTTGCTAATACCTATCTGGCGTTGCGGGTTGCATATTTTAATGAACTTGACTCTTATGCAGAAATAAGAGGCCTCAATACTTTTGATATCATCCAAGGAGTTAGTTTGGATCCGAGAATCGGTAATTATTATAATAATCCATCCTTTGGTTACGGTGGCTATTGTTTACCTAAAGATACCAAGCAATTACTTGCGAATTATGCGGATATCCCCCAGAATATTATGTCAGCAATTGTTGATGCAAATCGAACCAGGAAAGACCATGTTGCAGACATGATTATTAAAAGAAAACCAAAAACTGTGGGGATTTTCAGGTTGACGATGAAAATGAACTCAGATAATTTCCGGGAATCTGCAATTCAAGGGGTCATGAAAAGGATTAAAGCAAAAGGAATAGAAGTTGTGGTCTTTGAACCGACTCTGGAAGAAAATGATTTTTTCAATTCCAGAATTATCAAAGACTTGGAAGAATTCAAAAGAATATCCGATGTCATCGTAGCCAATCGACTATCAGATGAGATAAAAGATGTGGTCGACAAAGTATATACCCGTGATTTATTCAGTCGAGATTAGATGGATTAATCAAATATGAAAGAAACTATTTTATTGAGAATGTAAAGAGAGTGATATTATGATTGATACACACATACATATGGTGCCAGGAGTAGATGATGGTGCAAAAGATTTGGATACTTCAATAAGTATGATAAAACTGGCCATGAATGAGGGTGTAAATGAAATGATTTTGACACCGCATTTCAATTTGCCGACCTATCACAATGAAAATGTTAAAGAGCAATTTCAGTTACTGAATAATTATATTAGACTAGAGAAAATTGACTTTAAAATTCACTTGGGTAACGAGATTCATTTAAGCGAAGAGACGATGGCTGGTATAAAACAAGGACAAGCCAATACGATGGGTGATAGCAAGTACTTATTAATTGAGTTACCCATCTATCATTATTATCCATTTCATGAGGCGATGCTGATGGAGCTTCAGGAAAGTGGCTTCAAGGTTATTCTTGCTCATGTTGAGCGTTATGAGATTTTTTTAAATAAACCGCAAAAATTAGTGGAATTGAGTGAAAACGGAATCTACTGTCAGATAACATCTCATTATATTATGGACAGTAAAACCAGAAAAAGAGCACTCAAATTAATAGAAAGTGGGATCATTCATGTTGTTGCATCAGATGCGCATGATGTGATAAAAAGACCGCCAGTGATGAAAATGGCCTATGAGATTGTTGCGAAAAATTTTGGAGAAGCATGCGGACAAATGTTATTTGTTGAAAACCCAGGGATGATGATTCGAGATTGTGAATTGACGGTACCTGTTTCGCAGAAAACGAGGGGATTTAGATTTCATCGCAGATAAAAAAGATTGTGTAAGTTTAATTTCAAGAAAATTAGTTAAAAATTGTCAAAAATTATCTGTCAAAAGTGAGGAAGTCTATGGAAACAAAATTAAGCAGACAATTATTTCTGATTGTAGCAGATGTTATAGCAGTCAATTTTGCATTCGTGTTAACTCTTTTTTTACATTATGAAGGAAGTATTCCGTCATCAATCATTAATATTTATTTAAGCAGTATCTTTATTTTTACTGTGGGTAAACTCCTGATTTATCGGTACTTTGATTTATACAACAGTTTGTGGGCCTATGCCTCGGTAGAAGAATTAATGAAAATTCTGCTTGCCGGGTTTATATCCAATGTATTTGGGTTTATATACCTTTTTTATATGGGTGAAAGACTTTACTTTGGGATTTACCTGACAACCATGCTTTTTGAAATTGCGATTATTAGTAGTATTCGCTTTAGTTATCGGTTTATCAGAAGCTTGAAAAATAGAAAAATATTTATGAAACAGGATTCTGAAAAGAAAATTCTAATTATTGGTAGCGGAGCGACAGCAACTTTAATTGCAACAGAAATCAAAAATCATGTTAATAATTACGGACAAGTCGTCGGGTTTATTGATGAAGATGCGAATAAACTGAATAAAACAATTGCCGGAGTTAAAGTCCTGGGAAATAATTATGATATTGGCAGCATCGTTCATAAATTTGGGGTCAATGAGATTATCATCGCAACGCCAACAACAGATCCCACAACGTTAAGAATGATAGTCAGTGAATGCAAACGAACTCCTGCCAAAGTTAGAATTGTACCGGGCATTCGCGAAATGATCGATGGGCAAGTCTCGCTTAGCAAAATTCGAGATGTCGAAATAGAGGATTTGCTCGGAAGAGAAACGGTGAACCTGAATATAAGAGAAGTTGTTAGTTACATTGAAGGCAAAATTATCATGGTTACCGGTGGCGGCGGATCGATTGGCTCAGAACTATGCAGACAGATTGCCAGGTTTAACCCGGGAAAGTTAATTATTTTAGACAATTATGAAAATAATGCCTATGAAATTCAAAATGAACTGATTAATGATTATGAAAATAAGTTGAATTTGGACGTCCTAATTGCTTCAGTAAGGGATCGAGATGACGTTTTTTCAATTATTGAAACCTATCACCCAGATGTTATCTTTCATGCGGCAGCGCACAAACATGTCCCATTGATGGAACGCTCACCCAATGAAGCTATTAAGAATAATGTTTTTGGTACCAAAAATGTCGCTGAAGCTGCTCACGAGTTTGGTGTTGATCGATTTGTTATGGTCTCTACGGATAAAGCAGTCAATCCCACCAACATTATGGGCGCAAGTAAGCGGATCTGTGAAATGATCGTTCAAGGTCTTGCTCGACAAAGTAAGACAAAGTTTACAGCAGTACGTTTTGGTAACGTGCTGGGAAGCAACGGTTCTGTTGTGCCTCTTTTTAAGAAGCAGATAAAAGAAGGCGGCCCGGTTACGGTTACTCATAAAGAAATTATCCGATATTTTATGACCATCCCAGAAGCAGCTCAATTAGTGATACAATCTGGAGCTATTGCAAAGGGGGGAGAAATATTTGTACTTGATATGGGTCAACCAGTAAAGATTTACGATTTAGCGGTAGACTTGATTAAACTTTCAGGTTTAAAACTAAATGAAGATGTCGAGATTGAAATCATTGGATTAAGACCCGGCGAAAAGCTTTATGAAGAATTGCTAATGGATGAAGAAGGGTTAACAGAAACTCGATTTGAGAAAATTCGCGTAGGGAGACCTGGAGAGGTTGACTATATCGAGTTGAAAAAATCCCTTGAAGAACTGAAGCCTTTCTTAAATATGGCAAATAGAAAAGCGCTGGTTGGTATGGTAAAAAGTTTAGTCCCCACTTATAAAGACAATAGCGAAGTGAATAATATAAATAGTGGTTTTCTGGAATAGCATTTCTTGCTTGTATTTAGAATATTGGAATTCTGATTTGAGAAATTGAGAAAGGCGTTAAAATTTATGAAAAACAGAAAAAAAATACTCATTATATCAAGTCTGTTTGCTTTGGGTGTAGCAATTACTATTTTATTTTTCGTAAGTACCAATATGAATGGCGGTTCGTTATTTTCAGGTAGTTTTCAAAATTCTGATTCGTCCACTAATAAAAACTCAGAGCAGTCTTTAGAAGATGTTTTGAATAAAAATAATGAAGAGTTGCTCCAATTAGTCGATACGAGAAAAACCATTATTTTTGCTCTTTACGGAACAGATGAACGATCTGATGAAACCGGAAGAAGCGATATTATCATAGTAGTTATGTATGATCCAGTTCAACAAAAAATGGTAATGGCTTCTTTGCCAAGAGATTTACGAGTTAATATTCCTGGGTACGGATTGGATAAAATAAATCATGCCTATGCATATGGAGGAAGAGCGTTAGTTGATCAAACCATTGAAGAACTGCTTGGCATTAAACTGGACTTTTCAGTAAAAATTGATTTTGATACTTTTTCCAAAATTATTAATGATGTTGGAGGCGTTAAGATAGTTGCCCAGAAAGCCTTCTACAAAAACGAAAATACATTGGTTATCAGTCCTGGTGAACAAGTATTGAATGGAAAAAATGCACTCTTTTATGTAAGATTCCGCAGCGATAGTGATGGCGATTATGGCCGGATTGGCAGACAGCAGGAAGTGATTAAATCGCTAATGGAGACATTGTCAACCATGAGTCTGAAAAAGAAATTTCAATTGATCGAGACCTATTATAATAATGGCGTTGAAACTGATGCCAATGTGTCGAAGATTAAAGAATATCTTAACATGAGTGGTGGAGATACGAGTCTCAGCTTTGAAAATTATCGTTTAAAAACCTATTCTCAAATCATTGATGGATTGTGGTACGAGCTCTATAATCAGGAAGATCTGGATTTTATTAAGAACTTGTTTGTTGTTAAGGAAGATGTGAATCAAGAAAACTGGAATTAAGAGAAACACAATCTAAATCGTTTATTTAAAAGGAGATCAGTATGGATACGTCAAAAGAAGTCAATTTCAAAGAATTATTAGAGATTATTATTAAAAAATGGTGGTTAATTGTATTACTTACAGCATTTGGTTTTGGAGTGGCTTATGTCTACACAGTTAAGTACATAACCCCCATTTATGAAGCTAAAACGGTTTTATATATCGGTCAGGAAGGCGGAAGTCTGGGGTCGATCGATGTTTCATTAGGTCAATTGAATGCAAATAGTCAATTACTCGTTGACTACAAGCAAATTGCATCAACGCGTTTAGTTACCAATGAAGTTATAAAAAACTTAGGGTTAAACATGTCATATGAAGAGTTTCAAAGCAACATTCTCGTTGAAAGTATCCTTGATTCGCGACTTTTTACTGTTGGATTCAAAAACCCGGATCCCCAAGTTGCTAAACTTGTTTCGGATGAACTGGCCAAGCAATTGACAGTAGCGGTATTGCAAATTGTTGGGGTGGAAAATATTCGAATATTGGATCAGGCATTAGTACCTCAAGTGCCCATATCACCAAATAAAATGATTAATTCCATCATTGGTGGTTTACTGGGCTTTTTCATATCATTGTTTGTTATCATATTATTGTTCCTGATTAATGATACGATCAAGAGTGAAGAGGACATAGAGAATTTGATTGGAGTATCAGTTTTAGGTGATATTCCAGAATTTAAAGGGGAGGTTCGATAAAATGGTTTCATTAAGTTTGGTAACATTAAGCGACCCAGCTTCATTTGTAACGGAAAGTTATAAATTATTACGAACCAATTTGAATTTTAAAAATTCAAACAATCGGTTTCAGGTAATGTTAGTGACCAGTGCCGGAAAAGAAGAAGGGAAAAGCACGACGATCAGTAATTTAGCAATTACTTTTGCTCAGTCCGACAAGCGGGTGTTGCTAATTGATGCAGATTTAAGACTACCTCATATAAGTACGATTTTTGATATCAATAAAAGAAAAAAGGGTTTGTCAAATTTGCTTGTCGAGGATCTTCCTCTAGACTCTCTGGTAACTAAAATAGATAATCTAGACAAATTAGAAATCCTGTCAGCAGGAAATAAACATGTATCTCCAACTGAACTATTGAATTCTGAAGCATTTGAGGCGTTGATCATAAAGTGCAGAGATGAATACGATGTTATTCTTATCGATACGCCCCCCGTATTAAGTTTTGCTGATGCAAGCATCATTTCTAAAGTAGCGGATGGGGTATTGTTAGTTGTAGCCGCTCATGAAACGAAAAAATCAACGGTTATCGAGGCAAAAAAGAATCTTGATAAGGTTGGAGCCACGGTTATTGGAGTTATTTTGACAAAAGTGAAATTCAAGAAGAATGCGAATTATTACCGATACAATTCAGAGAAAGGAAAGTAAAAATTATCAGCAACAATAATGTAATAATATTTTGCAAAAAGACTGGAAAAAAGACATCAAAAAGGATATAATAATACGGCTTATGATAGAGGCTCTTATCGATATTATGATAATGGCCTCTTCTTTTCGCAAAGCAGTGAGCATTAATAGATATTGAGCATTTTTATATTTGTGAATTGATAAAAATGGCAGTTTGAATAAATAGGAGTTATTTTATAATTGCTATTACTAATAAAAAATAGTGGAGGATTATTGATTAATGATAACAGTATCAGAACTAAGTTTGAATTTTAGCGGAACAAATCTTTTTACCAATGTAAATATAAAATTTACTCCGGGGAATTGTTATGGGGTTATTGGGGCGAATGGTGCCGGAAAGACCACCTTTTTAAAAATTCTATCTGGCGAGCTTGAGCCATCAACCGGTAATGTGTTTATTCCCGAAAACATGCGGATGTCGGTTCTAAAACAGGATCATTACGCATTTGATGCGTTTTCTGTTCTTGACACCATAATGATGGGAAATCAGCATCTCTATTCAGTGATGAAAGAAAAAGATGCCTTATACATGAAGGAAGACTTTACCGATGAGGATGGCATCCGAGCTGGCGAACTTGAAGGCGAATTTGCCGAAATGGGTGGCTGGGAAGCGGAATCTGATGCATCCAGAATTATTCAGGGTTTGGGTTTAGGCGTTGAGATTCTTGACGCCAACATGGATGGGCTTTCCGGCAATGAAAAAGTTAAGGTTTTATTAGCCCAGGCGTTGTTTGGTAAACCTGAAATTATTCTACTTGATGAGCCCACCAACCATTTGGATATCCAGGCCGTGGAGTGGTTAGAAGAATTTTTAATGGACTATGAGGGAACCGTCATCGTGGTATCCCATGACCGTTATTTCTTAAACAACGTGTGTACCCATATTGTGGATATTGATTTTGGTAAAATCAAGGTTTATGTGGGTAACTACGATTTCTGGTATGAATCCAGCCAATTAATTCAACGTTTATTGAAAGATCAAAACAAGAAAAACGAAGATAAAGCCAAAGAACTGCAAAGTTTTATTGCCCGGTTCTCGGCCAATAAATCCAAATCCAAACAAGCAACTTCCCGAAAGAAAATGCTTGATAAGTTAAACATCGAGGACATGCCATCATCATCCCGAAAATATCCATGGGTCGGATTCCAGATCGACCGCGAGCCAGGCAAAGAAATCTTAACCGTCGAACATTTATCAAAAACCATTGATGGTGTTAAAGTCTTAAACAACGTCAGTTTTCGGGTCAATAAGGATGAAAAAATCGCTTTTGTTGCGGATAATGAAATAGCCATGACGACGCTTTTCAGAATTTTAATGGAAGAAATTGAACCAGACGAAGGCAGCTTTAAATGGGGCGTCAGTACCACCCAGTCATATTTCCCCAAAGATAACAGCGACTATTTTAACGGCTGTACCTTGAATATCTGCCAATGGTTACAGCAATATACCGAAGAGATCACCGAAACTTATATCCGTGGATTCCTGGGACGGATGTTGTTTTCAGGAGATGATATTTATAAAGAAGTCCAGGTTCTTTCCGGGGGCGAAAAAGTACGTTGCATGCTTTCAAAAATGATGATGTTTGGTTCAAACGTCCTGGTTTTGGATCAGCCAACCAATCACCTGGATTTGGAATCCATCACCGCTGTCAATAACGGTCTCATTGATTTCAAAGGCATCTTGCTCTTTGCCAGCCATGACCACCAGTTCATGCAAACCGTAGCCAATCGAATTATTGAAATCAGAGAAGAAGGTATTCTGGATCGATTATCGAGCTATGATGAGTTTATTGACTATAAAAAAACGCTTTAAAAGCAATATATTGGCCAACATTTTTAAATTTACTTTAAAACAGTCTTTCAAAAGGCTGTTTTTTTGTCCCGAAAGATTGATCAAGTGATTTGTATTTAATAGTTTGCCGCGAATAATTGTTTAATTTTTAGATCGTTTATAATGAATTAAATAACTGTTGCGAAACCATTAAAAATGATATAATTCAAGCATACCATTTTTACAATAGCAATGAGGTGTTTCATGCAAAGCATGGCGTTCGTTTTTTCGATAATATTTTTTATTTTTTTTATAATTTACATTTCTTTAGGACTGTACGTTTTTTTGACTGAGTCTAAAGAAGCCATCAATAAGGTTCTTATTGCGCTGCTTTTCTCCCTTGGTGTGTGGACATTTGGCTTTACCATTGCGATCTCAGCCAGTGATTATCAAGCTTGCTTGTTCTGGCGTCGTTTTTCGGCTCTTGGATGGGGATCGTTTTTTGCGATTCTTTTACATTTTTCGTTACTATTTACGGAAAAGAAAAACATTCTGAAACAATGGTGGATTTATTTCTTAATCTATTTACCCGCTGCAATGGTCATCTTCGTTTTTTCAATTTCAAATAATCTGGCCCCACCTCTTTATGCCCTCGTTAATACCCAATGGGGTTGGATTAATGTGGCTCAAAATACAAGTTGGGATGTTTTCCATGGCATTTATTATATTGCCTATTCAATGATCAGTATGATACTCGTTTGGCGTTGGAGTCGTAAGAAAAATGAGATAATGATCAAAAAACAAGCATTAACGATTATTGGTTCGTATTTTTTAGTTTTTCTGCTGGCAACGTTAACGGATATTCTCAGTAATACCTATCTGGGTATTACCATACCTCAGATGGCACCGATATTTATGGCCTTGCCGATGTTTATCATGTTCTATAACAAAAACTATTTTGGTCTCATTATTCCTCGGTCAGTGGAATCGGATGGGGCGATCCTCAATGTGATCGCTATAAAAAAAGTCTATGTTTACCTATCGATCGCTCTGATTTTAGGAGGTATCCTTAATTTTATCACTCAATATTTGATGAGTAAGGAGTCGACGCTGACAGAAGTTTTGATTTTAAGCGGTGTGCTGATTAGTTTTGGGATTATCCTTCAGCTGGTGCAACGACTGGATCTGACCGAGCGTCATAAGGATTTAGTCAGTGTATGTTTACTTGCGCTGCTGATTCCGATTGTAACTTTAAAGTTCACTGAATATGGAGGTGTTACAATTTGGGCCTTTCCATTTGTATTGATTATTGCTTTTTTAGTATTTCGAGAAAAAATCCTTTTGGGAATTATGGCCCTCTCGATTATTATCACTCAGATCATCATTTGGGTGGTAATGCCGATCACCTATGTAAAAGTAAGTGGGGTCGATTATTCGGTGCGAATCGGTCTTTTTTGCATCGCAATTTGGCTGTGCTATTATATAAACAAACTATTTTTATTGAGGCTGAATGAAACTTCTGGGAAAATGAAATTACAAGAGCTGATCACCCAGATTTCGACGGATTGTGTTGGTATCAATCAGCAGAATTTTGATGAAAACATCGATTATTTATTAAAAACAAGCTGTGAGTTTTTTGCGGTAGATCGAACCTATATCTGCTTGTTTGACCGAGAGCGAAAAACATTTTCAGGGCTAAAAGATTATTGTCGCCCAGGCATTGAATCCGGAATCGATCGGATTCAAAATATTCCGATTGATTCCGGTCACTGGCGGATGGAAAAAATCCTTGGTAATGAATTATTTGTCGCTTCAGATGTCAGCAAACTTCCGGAATTTGTTAATGCTGAATTATTTAATCTTGACGTTAATTTACTTAAATCTGAGATTATCGCGCCGATAACAAGCAAAGATAAGGTCATTGGATTTTGGGGATTTGATACCGAAACCAAGATTATCAAATGGCAGGATGATCACCTCAATTTCGTCAAGATAATCGCCAATATTCTGGGGGATACGTTGACACGGATTGATGCTGAAAAAGAATTAAGTTTCATCGCGCATTACGACGAGGTCACCAAGCTGCCAAACCGAAATCTGTTTACAAATTACGTTTATTTCAGCATCGTCAAGCAGGAGTTTTCGGACAATCATCTGGGTGTTATTTTTCTTGATCTGGACTCATTTAAAACCGTTAATGATACGGTCGGTCATAGCATGGGTGATGAATTACTCTATCTGGTGGGCGAAAAAATCAAACGTGTTCTTTGTAAAAATGATCTGGTTTCACGTTTCAGTGGCGATGAATTTTTAGTGATGATCAATAATGTAAGTGACGAAGGCCAAATCATTTCGATTGCCGAAAAGTTAATGAATCTTTTTTATGAGCCCTTTATCCTGAAAGGACAGGAGTTTTTTATGACCGCCAGTGCCGGGATCGCAATCTATCCCATTGATGGGAAAGATCCGGAAGAACTGATTATGAATGCCGACATTGCAAAATTCAAGGCGAAAGAAAAAGGCAGAAATCAATACCTACTATGCTCGGCAGCGATAAAAGGCGAAGTGATCCGACAGAATCAACTGACCAGCGCACTGTATCGTGCGCTTGAAAAAAATGAGCTATTTATCAATTATCAACCCCAGGTATGCTTGAGCAACGGAAAGGTTACTGGAGTCGAATCCCTGCTACGATGGCAGCATCCAGAATTGGGTTTAATTTCACCAGCGGTGATTATCCCATTAGCGGAACAGACAAGTCTGATCAACCCAATCGGAGAATGGGTGCTGGAAACCGCTTGTCGTCAAAGTATGGCTTGGCAGGATATGGGTATGGATCCCATTATTATGGCGGTTAATATTTCAGCCAGCCAGTTTAAAAATCCACAGTTTATCAGTCAGGTTGAAGGAATCCTTAAAAAAACCGGTCTTCAGCCGGAATATCTGGAAGTGGAAATTACAGAAAGTACAGCCATATTAGAGTTTGAAGAAATTATTGAAAAACTCAATGGGTTAAAACAAATTGGCGTTTCAATTGCAATCGATGACTTTGGAACGGAATATTCCTCTCTGGGTCGATTAAAAATGCTACCATTGGATCGGCTCAAAATGGACAAGCAGTTTATTGATGGTATCGGTCATAATCACAAGGATCAGGCGATTGCCAATGCTATAATCCAGCTGGGAAAAAGTCTGGGCTTATCAATCGTAGCTGAAGGGGTTGAAGATGAGGATCAGATCGCTTTTTTAAAAACATCACAATGCGATTTAATCCAGGGATATTACTACTACAAACCCCTTGATGCAACAGCCGTTGAGGAAATACTAAAACAGCAGATCTAAAGTGTATTATTAGGCATATGGAGGCTTTATGGTTCAAACGCAGATCAAAATAAAAAACGCTATACCATTTTAATCGTATTGGTTCTAATAGTATTGGCCGCCATATTTGTGATTGAGCGCTTAGGTTCAACGAACAACAAATTCGCCAAATTGGATTAAATTAGTGCCTCCCAAACAGCTGAGAATGAGGTAATAGTGGAAAATCGTCAGGCAGATATGACTTTGAGATCCATGACGATGGCTGCCTATACTATTAACAGGAAGGTTTTTTTAACCTGAGAATTGTCGAGGACTTGCCTGATTATACCAATAATTTTCGATTAGGCGTTGTTAATTCTCAACCCATGCTTCGGGATTTTTTGAATAAAGGGATTGCAACCCTGACGCCTCAGGAGGTCCAAAAAATTCTCAATCAATATGTCTCCATCACGGTTGAGTCATACGATTATGAATTAATTACCTGGATTTGGTGTCGTAATTCTGTTAAGCTTCCTGTATATTCGACAACTGGGGAAATTAAATAAGCAACTGGAGCTGCGTCAAAGTGAATTAGAAATAACGAGTCAATACCTGAGAGCGGACATTCTTGCCAGAAAGGCTTTGGAGAGGCCTTACGAACCAGCGAGGAACAATATCGACTGCTTTTTGAAAACGCAGTGGAAGCCATTGTTGTGATACAAGATGGCAAACCGCGGCGTTGTAATCAAAAAACGGTGGAATTATCTGGTTATCAAAAAGAAGAATTGTTGTCATTGCCATATGTTGTTTATGAAATAAACCTTATTTTATGGACTTAGACCCAATTACTGTGTTCGTTTTCAAGTAAAAATTTACAAAGTTGAAGTATTGGTTTATAATGAAAGTAAAATGTGAAATCTGATCGAGAGGCTTAAAATGGACAAAAACGATATCGTACAAGTAGCATCAAACTTTATCGAAGCATCATCATTTAATCAGATAAAGATGGAAAATAATACACCAAAAGATTTAGTTGGAAAAAGAATCTATGATGGTCCTATTTTTGGGTTTTGTGATGCCAGTGATGAGACATTTGCAATCCTCAAAGAGCCGGAAGTCATTGGTTGTCATTTCAGAAATCCCCGGGAATGGCTGCCAACGGCTAAAACAGTGATTTCCTTTTTTCTGCCTTTTTCTGAGGCGGTAAAGGCCAGCAACCGGGAGCATAAAATATGGCCTTCCTGGGGATGGTTGGTTGGTCGAATTGAAGGCCATCAATTATTACGAAGTCTGCTGATTCATTTGCAAAGCAGTATCAATCAGGCTGGTTTCAAGACTGTAATTCCTTCCATGGATAAGAAGTTTTTCAGTATTACGGAGCCGATCGAAGAACTGTGCGGAGAACCATTGGCTTTTACCAGTAATTGGTCGGAGCGACATATTGCCTATCTCGCGGGATTGGGTACCTTTGGGCTTTCAAAAGGACTGATCACCGAAAAGGGAATTGCCGGAAGGTTTGGAAGTCTGGTTACCGAACTTGAGTTGGAATCGAATCAACACCCGTACGAAGTTTATAATGCCTATTGTACCAAGTGTGGTGCCTGTGTGAAACAATGTCCAGTTAAAGCTATTTCTCTTCGGAAGGGAAAAGATCACCGATTATGCAGTATTTTTCTCGATAAAACCGCAGAAAAATTCAAGCCTCGGTATGGTTGTGGAAAATGCCAGGTCAATGTACCCTGTGAGAGTGGGATACCAGGCAATATGGAGTAATAAAATGTTAACAGAAAAGTTTAAAAAGTCAGAAGAATTAGAAAAACTAATGCAGTTTACCTATCCGGGAATTACCTTGCTGATCCGAGACACCAATCTTGGCGATCTGGGATCAAAATATAAGGTTGGGATGATCTTAAAGGAACTGGGTTTTACTGATGCCAGTTTGCGAAGAGGGGGGATGGTCACGACGCATCGTTTAGCAATTTTGTCCAATCATTATGCCAATATGCAAGCCTATGAGCACAATACCCATTGGGGGCTTTGTGTCATTGATTCAGGTTCGCGTTTTAAGGTTTTGGATACCTATACGTTGGGAAACAAGACTCAGATTATTTTGCTGCACCTACCTGAAAAAGGCTGGGAAGTCTTTGATGAGGTTGCAACGGATATTGATCAGGAGGTTGTTGGTATTGTTCGGGAAGGCTTTAAACATTGCCTCAATTTGCCACCGATTCCGGAACTTAGTAGTACAAACTGGTTGAATCGATGTCACTATCCGGTTGGCATGTCTGAAACTGGTGATTATTTCCCTCTCGGGGACTATTAGAAGGAGTATAAAAACATGATTTTATTTTTATTGATTCTCGTTCTTGCGTTAGCTTTTTTTCTGGCTGGGGTTCGGATTATTCGACCAACAAGTCGTGGTCTAATTGAAACATTTGGAAAGTACACAAAGTATGCAGAACCCGGTTTTCACTGGATCATAATCGGGGTGCAAAAAATTTATATTGTAAACGTCACGGAGCAAATGTTTAATGCTGAGCCGCAGGTCATTATTACCAATGATAATCTTAATGCAACCGTTGATGCTCAGATTTATTTTAAGGTCAAGCCTGATGAGGAGAGTGTCAAGAACTCCGTTTACAACGTCAATAATTATAAGGTGCAGATTGTCAACCTTGCCCGGACCACCTTACGTAATATCATCGGGACAATGACATTAAAATCGGCAAATAGTGAACGAAGTATTATTAATACTGACTTGCTTAAAACATTAAAAGAAGAAACGGACAAATGGGGCATCGATATTGTTCGGGCCGAGTTAAGAGAAATTGATCCGCCTCAGGATGTTCAGGAAACCATGAACAAGGTCGTTAAAGCAGAAAATGAAAAAGTTGCGGCGATCGATTTTGCCACTGCAGCAGAAACGACTGCAGATGGGGTAAAACGTGCGGAAATCAAAAAAGCAGAGGGGATCAAACAAGCCCGAATTCTTGAAGCAGAAGGCGAAGCATTTGCAATCAAATTAGTTAATGAAGCGGCAGAAGAGTATTTTGTTGGGAATGCTCAATTATTAAAGCAATTGCAGACCACCGAAATCGCCTTAAAAAACAATGCTAAAATTGTTGTACCATCAAATGCCCAACTGATTAATGTAATCGGTGAAATGTCGGGAATTTTACCAATTGAAAAATAATTAATAAACACAAGCACTGATCATAAGATTGGTGCTTGTGTTTATTGTTTTTTGATCATCGAAGAAAGTTTTAGTAGGATAAAATAAATTGCAAATGATTAGCAGGGAGGATTCAGGGGTAGATAGTTTAATAATAAACTGAATTCAGTCTACCATAAAGAAGTTGGCACAATATAAAATAGACTTAGACCAGTAGCAACTGAACAGAATTTGATTGGGGTGAATAAAATGGATGTTCAGAAAAACGACCAGCGTTACAATAAAGAATCTTTTTTTGAAGAACTATTTAGACACAATCAGGAAATCATGCTTCTGATCAATCCGGATTCATTAAAAATCGAAGATTGCAATCGCTCCGCCTGTTTGTTTTATGGTTTAACACATGATGAAATGGTCACAAAAAAAATTGGCGATTTTAATTGCTTAAATGAAGAAATGCTCAAGAAAGAAGTCGAAAGCGCCAAAGAAAGCAAAAGAAATAAGTTTTATTTTAAACATCGATTGTCAAATGGCGAAATCAGAGATGTTGAAGTACACGCAAGTCCCTTATCACTGGCAGGTGATGATTATTTGTTATCAACTGTGAGAGATATTACTGATGATCAAATGGATAGTCAGGCACTCAGAAAAGAAAATATCCTTTTGGAAAAACGGGTATCAGAACGAACCTATGAACTGGAAGAGCTCAATAAGCAGCTTGCTACCGCAAAAGCAGAATTGGAACGCGAGCTGGTTTTTGTCAGAGCTTTGTTTGAGAGCATTCCCGGATATCTTTATGTATATGATGAAAGCGGAAGACTGATTAAATGGAATAAAAAACACGCTGAAATGACGGGGTATTCATCAGCCGAATTGGCCCAAATGACCATTGATAAATGGTTTGAAGGGGACGATTTAGTTCGTGTTTTGGCAGCGGTTGACCAGGTTTTTAAAACGGGATATGGCGAAGTAGAAGCTAATTTAATCAAAAAAAATGGCGAAAAGCTGCTTATTCGTTCAAACGGCGTCGTCATGACGCTTGATGGAAAGAAATATTTTACGGGTATTGGCCTTGATATTACCGAACAGCGCCAATTGGAAGCGCAACTGGCAAAAGATAGTAAGTTATTGGAAACAACATTAATCTCGGTTGGGGATGGTGTGATTTCCTGCGATCAGGAGGGGCGGGTTTTATTTATTAATCGGGTGGCAGAGAATTTGACCGGCTGGACCAAAAAAGAGGCGTTAAATAAACCCATCGAATTGGTTTTTAATGTGATTAATGATGGAACCCGTGAAAAGTCCGAGAATATTGTCAAGGATGTGATCAGAAAGAGAGAAATCCGAGAACTAACCAATCAGACGCTTTTAATATCGAGGGATGGAATAGAACGCCCGATTGAAGAAAGCGCAGCACCAATTATGGAAGAAAATGGAGCAGTATTGGGTGTTGTGCTGGTGTTTCGTGATTTTACCGAGAAAAAACAGAAATTAGATCAAATTGCCTATTTAAGCTATCACGATCAGCTTACCGGTCTTTATAATCGTCGCTTTTATGAAGAAGAGTTAATGCGAATGGATACGCCCAGAAACCTGCCGCTTTCTCTGGTAATGGGAGATGTCAATGGACTAAAACTGGTTAATGACAGTTTTGGTCATGCAATGGGGGATGAACTGCTAAAGAAATCGGCAGAAATTATCACTAAAGCCTGTCGTGCCGATGATATTATCGCAAGATTGGGAGGCGATGAATTTGTGATTCTCCTGCCTAAAACAGATTCGTTAGAAACTGAAGAAGTCATCAAACGGATCGAAACACTGGCCGAAAATGAAACGGTTGGAACCGTCGATGTCTCCATATCGTTTGGATTTGAGACAAAATACAAAGAAGATGAGGACATTCAGCAGGTATTCAAAAAAGCTGAAGACTATATGTATCGTCGCAAACTGACTGAAAGTCTGGGAATGCGCAATAAAACGGTCGGAATGGTTATTAATACACTATTTGAAAAAAATCACCGGGAAATGCGGCATTCTCAAAGAGTCAGCAAACTATCAGAAGAAGTTGCCAACAAACTTGGTTTAAATACGAAAGATACCCAGGATTTGAAAACAGCCGGACTGATGCATGATATTGGAAAGATCGGTATTTCGGATGGGATTCTCAATAAGCCGGAAATGCTGGATGAGCTGGAATGGAAAGAAATACGGCGACATCCAGAGGTAGGCTATCGGATTTTGAGTTCAGCTAATGAATTTGCTGAAATAGCGGATCACATTTTGGAACATCACGAGCATTGGGACGGAAGTGGTTACCCGAAAGGGCTAAAAGGTGAGGAAATCTCATTGGAAGCCCGGATCATAGCCATTGCAGATGCTTATGATGCCATGACAAAAATGAGATTACATATGGATGACCTTACTGTTGAAGAAGCCATCGAAGAGATCAACCGTTGTTCCGGCACACAGTTTGATCCGGAAATAGCTCAGATCTTTGTTGACATGATCATCGAAGATGAATAATAAATCCGTAACAAAGCAAAACCAGCCAATCTATTTTGGGATTGGCTGGTTTTTGTTAATTTTTTTTAAGATTGCGCAGGTTTTGAATCATCACCCCAAAGGTTTCATGATTAACCTGGGTTGGATCAAACTTCAAAAGTCGAAAGGTAATCTGAACGCAAAAGCCAATTGCAAAAGCGGAGATAACCGTCCCTAAACCAACCATCCCACCCAGAAACCAGCCGATAATCACCACACTGACTTCCAAAATCCCTCGGCAGAGGCCAACCGGTAGATTAGTCTTACGCGTGATGGCCACCATCAGACTGTCCCGTGGTCCAGCTCCAAAAGCAGAAGAAATATAAAAATATGTTCCCAAAGAAATAATAAAGAGACCCAGAATAAGAACCAGCGTCCCAATCCAAAAGTTCTGGTAGATCGGGATAAAATCCAGATAAAGAATTAAATCCATGAATAGACCAATCATAAACATATTAAAAATTGTGCCGATGCCAATTTTTTCACCAAATAGGCAAACGATGATGACAATGATGGCTCCAACAGCGGTGTTAACAAGACCGATGCTAACCCCAAGCGTTTGACTGATTCCGCTATGAAGCACCTCCCAGGGAGCATAGCCCACATTTGCCCGCATGGTGACAATAATTCCCAGACCGTAAAGAAAGAGTCCAAAATTCAGTTTGAGAAATCGTAAAATATATCCAGTCATAATGCCCTCCTTAATGAATAATGTTCCCAGTATAACATAGAATTAAATTGGGATAAAGCGAGAATATTCATAATGATTACTTTATACAATTGATGATTTTATGTTTCACTGCTTTAAAATGTGGTATACTTAAAGCATTAAACGAGAACAAATGGAGCATCGCGCTCTGGGAGGTTAAGATGAAAATATTAGGCATTAATGGCAGTCCCCATGGAGAAGGCAATACGTATAGTGCCCTGAGTATTGCTGGAGAGATTTTTGCCCAGGAAAGCATTGATTTTGAAATTTTCAATGTGGGGATGAAAGCAGTACAGGGGTGTACGGGTTGTAACGCCTGCGGCAAAACTAAAAACGAGCAATGTATCTTTACCAAAGATGTGGTCAATGAAGGGATTCAAAAGATAAAGGAAGCGGATGGTGTCATTTTTGCAAGTCCCGTTCACTTTTCTGGAATCGGTGGAAATATGAAATCATTTCTGGATCGGGCATTTTATGTGGCCGGAGCCAATGGCGGATTATTTCGGCACAAAGTCGCTGCGGCGCTGGTTGCGGTTCGCCGTTCAGGTGGCGTTACCACCATTGATCAACTGAATCATTACATTACCTATTCAGAAATGGTAATGGCAACCGGTAATTATTGGAATGTTATCCATGGTCGCACCGCAGGTGAAGCCACCCAGGATACGGAAGGGGCTCAGACAATTGAGGTCACTGCCGCGAATATGGTTTGGCTTATGCGTCTCATTGAAAATGGTAAGGGAGTAGTGGCCGAACCGAATCCATTTAAGAAAGTCTATATGCATTTTGTGCGATAGTTCTCAAGAATATCTATTTTAAGCAATAAAAAAACACGTTTAACGTGTTTTTTTATTGCTTATTTAAATGTCATATTAACAGGTCCGACACCGCCATCGATATCGATGCGGTTGGGTGCTGACTTAGAACCAGTCCCATTTTCTGGTATCCCCTGACCATTGACGGTAATCGAACCGACACCCTGGTCTGCGGTAATGAAATAATCATCAATGTTTCCGTTAATATCCAGACTGGTTTGACCAACACCGCACTTTATTTCCAGGTCACCGGTCATGATGCCCTTGATGTTGATGAGGCCAACCCCACCCTTGATCTCAAAATCATTTAATGAAACATCTGAAAAATCAACGGCACCGGCGCCACCTTTGAGTTGACCGGAATTCGCATTAAGTTGATAGGCTGATATTTCACCGGCTCCTTGTTTGATGATCAGTTCATCGGTACTGATTTGCGATAGTTCACCATGACCAGCGCCAAGTTCCAAGTCCAGTTTTTTGAGTTGGGTATTTTTAGGAATGGTAACGACCAATGTTGGCACCTGATCCGGGCCAAAGAAATTTGATAGAAAGTTGTTGTTTTGTTTATCTTCGATAATAAGTTTGCCATTTTCAAGTTTAGCGGTAAGATTTGAAGAGATGTTTGAGCCTTCAACTTGAAAAACATCCCCGGATTGAAGGGTCACACTCCCGACATTAAAATTAATATAAACAGACTCCAAATCGCCTGAATACTTTTGACTAAAAGTATCGTTGCTCTGATTAACAATCCGAACTTCATTTTCAATGAGACCGAAACCTTTCATAATTGCCAGGCCGCCATTGACAATCGTTGAAATAATACCTAAAGCCAATACCAGACCAAAGGCGATAGCAATGTATTTAATCCAACTCTGATTCGCATTCATTTAACTTCAGTGCCTCCAAAAATATTAGTGCTGTTGATGTAAATCGTTGGTGGATTTTCGCCAAGTGGTTTATTGGCCTTGTTCGATGCACCCCCAAAGATCGGCGTTGTGGTCATTTCTACCCGGACATTACTGGGAACCATCATATCAATGCCGCCAAACACAGCGGTAGCTGAAACATAGACATCTTCATCGATGATCGCCTGTCTTAAATCCAATGAGACACTGCCAAAAACAGCGGTTAAGTTTGCGCCTTTGAACGCTTCACCCGGGAAACTCAAATCCTGTCCGCCAAACACTGCTGAATACTCCGGGAGACCATCTTTGCTGATGCCTTGAATCAGTTTGGCATTTTTACTGAGACGATCCTTAAACATAATACTTAAACCAATAGCAATGATGATGATGGGAAAAATTAAGTCGCCCAAAAGCTGGCCGTTAAAAATGCCTTGCGCTGAAACGAATAACAAAACCCCAATTCCCAAGCCGATGGTATTCCAAAGCTGCACGCCATTCTGAACCATACTGATGGCGCAGGGAACAATGATAAACAAGGTCCACCAACCGGCAAAAAACAGTTCAAAATTCCACAGCCCGAAGACATTCCCAGCAAATCCAAGACCAATGGCTACTAATAAAAGACCCCATAACAGGTTACCAACTCGACTTCTCATTTTTTTCTCCTTTTTCAAATCAATTTCTTAGTTTTTTTAATTATACCACGCTTGCGGAAAAAATTAAATTCTTCCAGAGATAATTCGCAAAATTAAAATTACTACCGCAAATCATTCATAATAATTGACTAAATCCAATAAGGTGGGTAAAATGATAGAAAGAATGACCTCAAAAGTAGAAATGATTAAGAATGATCGCTTTAAAGCAAAATGGATATGGTAAAATTTAGAGTATCCTTTCTGGAGAGGAATACTCAATTCATAAATGGAGGATTTACATGGGATTAGAAAGTGTTTTTTATAAATGTGAAAAGGGTGTGGATCTCAAACAACTACGTTTAAAACCCTGGGCAGTCGCTTCAGAAGTAATGGGGCGCTTAAAAAAAACAAATCAGGTTCACCGATGGTTTTTAGAGAATATCCAAAATGGGGTGGACGATGGCCGCTTTTATATTGTGGAGGAATATCAGTTTAAAAAACTATACAAGTTGTGTACCACGGTAGACAATGCACCGGAACGTGCCGAAGAATTATTGCCAACACTTAAAGGATATGATATTGGCAGCGCAAAATATGATGAATCATATTTTGATAGCTTAAAAAAAGCACTCATTATTCTCGGGCATATCAACAATATCTTTGACTTTGAAAAAAATGAGTTGGTTTATAGTAGTTCCCATTGATTATAAGTCGTTCACACAAAATGAGATGGCAAAAATTTCAAACAAAATTCTGAAAAATGTTCGAGCTAACTTGCTTATATAGTGGAATTTAATTGAATTTACGAAAAACTTCGATTATAATTTAAATATGACTAAACTATAGTTTGTAAATGTCGATATAGATGAGAGCAAAGCACTGAAAATATAATTAATATGTAGGGGAAGTGATTGCGAAAGAAGCGACAGTTAATAGCTGATGTATTTTATGAATTATATAATATAATTTTCGAGGAGGAATAGAATGAAGAATGAAAAAAGCTTGTTATCAAAAATCCTGATTACGGTAATCTTACCGGTTGTCTTGATTTTTTTCGTAACAGTTGGTATTTCGATGGTTGTTGTCGGTCAGAATTTTGACGGGTTTGGGGATATTCAAAGCAGCATGATAATGATTTATGTAATCGGTTTAGCTGTTATGGTTGGTGCGATCATTTTAGCAATGAGGGACACATCGAATAAAATAACCGATTTAGCAAAAGCTGCAAATCGATTGGTCGATGGCGATGTTGAGACAGGATTCAAAGCAGCCAAGCCGGAAGATCAACTGGGAGCAGTTGAATATGCATTGGCAAGCATTGGAGAAACCATTAGAGCCCATGCGGATGCTGCCAAAAAAATGGCTGATGGAGACCTATCGGTAGAAATCTTACCATCATCAGAAAATGATCTGATTGGTAACAATTTGCTGGCGATTCAGAAATCAGTTGGGAAAATACTTGACTACATGACTAAAACCTCTGATCTGATGGAAAAAGAAGATTATGTCGTAAAAAATCTGGTGAATGAACTGACCGGAGACTATAAAAAGGCGGCTGAACAGGTCAACCAGGCTTTTGAGACGGTTGTCACTGACAGAGATTATTATTTAGCAATATTAGATGCAATACCTTATCGCATTACCACCTCGGATAATGATATGAAGATGGTCTTTGTCAACAAAGTGCTTGAAGATCTGATGAAATTAACTGGTACAGCCGAAAAACGTGAAGATATTCGTGGTGTGGATTGTCATTCGTGTAATTTGGAAATGTGCAATACTGCGAACTGTGGTGTCCGAATGTTAGAAGCTGGTGGAGACCAGGTGAATGAGTTTGGATATGCAGAATATCGTTTCGAATTTATGGACCGCTATTACCGAATGGACACGATGAAGCTGATCAATAAAAAAGGTGAAACGATTGGCCATGTCGAGATATCTCATGATACAACCCCGATCATGAGTGTGAATAATTATCGAAGTGAAGCAGTAGCGCGACTGGCTGTTAACTTGCATCAACTTTCGGCAGGTAATCTTGAGCTTGATTTACATGTCGATGAACCGAATCAGTATACAAACGAAGTTTATCAACAATTTAAAGCGATTGGAGATAATTTAGTCGAGGTAAAAGAGACGATCGGAAATCTTGTTGATGATGCAAGTATGTTGACAGATGCCGCGATTGCAGGCCAACTGGAAACCCGTGCAGATGAATCCAAATTTAGCGGATCATGGCAGGAAGTGATCAGCGGAATGAATGGGATACTCGGCGAAATTGCCAAACCACTTGATGAAGCAGTTAACGTTATGAATGAAATGACTCAAGGTAATTTATCTTCACGAGTCGCTGGTTCATACAAAGGTCGTTTTGAAGAACTAAAAGATTCTGTTAACACGATGGGAAGTCGATTCAGCGCAGTCGTGACAGAAATTTCTGCGGTGACAACTGAAATCGGTAATGGCAATCTCAATATCGAAGAAATTCGAGCTTATCGAGGCGATTTTAATGCGATCTCAAATTCACTCAATACGATCATTTCAACGCTAAACTCATTATTGGGAGATATCAATAATGCCGCCGAACAGGTTAATGCTGGTGCCAATCAGGTATCAGACAGCAGTCAGGGGCTGGCACAGGGTTCAACCGAACAGGCAAGTTCGATTCAGGAACTAACTGCATCAATTACAGAAATAGCAGACCAAACCAAAAACAATGCGGTTAATGCAAACAAAGCCCGAGAACTGGCGACTGATGTAATGGGCAATGCTGAAAAAGGTAATGCTCAAATGACCGAAATGCAGCGTTCGATGGTAGAAATCAATAAATCATCTGAAGATATCTCTAAGATCATCAAAGTGATTGATGATATTGCTTTCCAGACCAATATTTTGGCCCTTAACGCTGCGGTTGAAGCGGCTCGGGCCGGACAACACGGCAAAGGGTTTGCTGTCGTAGCTGAGGAAGTCAGAACCTTAGCAGCAAGAAGTGCTGATGCTGCCAAAGAGACAACGGGCCTTATCGAAGGATCCATTAGCAAGGTTCAAGAAGGTACCAAGATTGCTGATGAAACAGCGGGAGCTTTGGATGAAATCGTCGGTGGCATCGCCAAGGTTAATGATTTAATCACGAATATTGCAACCGCTTCAAATGAACAGGCAACCGGAATCGCGCAAATTAATATGGGCGTTGAGCAGGTGGCTCAAGTTGTTCAGCAAAACTCCGCAACAGCCGAACAAAGCGCAGCAGCAAGTGAAGAATTATCAGGCCAGTCAGTCATGTTAAAACAGATGATTGACCAATTTCAACTTAAAAATGGTTAATATTTGTTAGTAAAGTAGTTTAACAAATTTAAATTAAAAAATTGTTATTCAGACTGTCGGCGAGATCATTATTTGAATGAGATCGGCGGCAGTTTTTTCATGGCCAGATTTAATATGATATAATATTCAATCTAAATTATGTTTAATTGATTAAAACTAAATGAACTATTGAATTTACTAAATATTTCATATATAATAATTCAATAAACGATTGATTTAGGCAGAATGTCAGAGTTGTGAAGGATGAGAAAATATTGCTTATGTGCAGTTATTTACAAAATGTTTCATGCTTATGATCGAAGATGATTTGAGAAGAGGGTTAAAATCAATTCGAATGTTTTTAAATTTATTAAACAATCTCAAATATTTAGGAGGAAAAAAATGAAGCATGAAAAAAGTTTATTATCAAAGATTCTAATGACAATTGGTTTACCTGTCATTCTTGTTTTTTTGGTAACCGCTGGCATTACTATGGTTGTAGTAAATCAGAGTTTTGACCAATTTTCGAATATTCAGAACAGCTTATTACTGATTTATGCAATTGGATTAATGATTACGATTGGAATAATTTATTTTGGGATGAAAGCAACATCCAACAGAATAACAAGACTTGCAGAAGAAGTTAATCGATTTGCTGATGGTGATGTAGCGGGATTGTTTAAACATGATCAAGCTCAAGATCAACTGGGTGAAGTGAATATTGCCTTGGCTGGTATTGCGGAACGGATTAATGACCATGCAATTGCCGCCCAAAAGTTGGCTGACGGTGATTTATCAGCAGAAGTTGTGCCATCTTCAGAAAATGATCAAATCGGGAATAGTTTAATGGCAATTCAGCAATCAGTCGGAAAAGTGCTTGATTATCTGGTAATGCTACCTGATCAGCTTGATACGGAAAATGATAGTGATGTTAATCTGAAAAAGGATTTAACCGGAGATTTTAAAAAGACGGTTGAAAGTGTCAAGCTTAGTATAAAAACAGTAGCAGAAAAAAGAGATTTCTTTCAGACGATTCTTGATGCCATGCCATACCGAATTACCGTAGTCGATACGGATCTAAAGTGGACTTTTATTAATAAAACCCTCCAAGATCTAAGAGCGGCAACAGGCCGAGAGGGCGACCGGGAAGCTATTTATGGACAGGATTGCTGCAATTCAAATCTGGATATGTGTAAAGACGAAAACTGTGGCGTCAGAGCTTTTAGAGAAACTGGCCGAATTGAGTATCCCTTTGAATATCGTGGTGGATACTACCGCATGGATACAACGCCAATGATTAATAAAAAAGGCGAAACAGTCGGTTATGTTGAAACTTCATTTAATACCTCGGCAACCATGAGTGTTAGTAACTATTCAGAAAAAGAAATTAATCGACTGGCAGAAAATCTGGCGTGTTTGGCGGCAGGTAACCTGAATTTTGATATGAATATTCAGGAACCGGGAGATTATACTGGGGAAGTTTATGAGCAGTTCAGTGCCATTGAAACAAATCTCCGGGAAGTTAAGGATTCCATTGACAGCCTGATCGGCGATGCAATCATCCTTACCACTGCGGCAATGCAGGGAGATTTGGATGTCCGGGCAGATGAAGCTAAATTTAATGGATCATGGCAGGAACTGATCAGCGGCATGAATGGCATTCTTGGTGTCATGGTAAGACCTATCGAAGAAGTTTCGGAAGTTATGGACGAGATTGCCAATGGTCATTTAAATGCAACAGTTACCGGTTACTATCAGGGAAAATTCGATCATTTGAAACAATCGGTCAATAATATGGGCAGTAATCTTGAGCGTATTGTGACACAGATATCAACGGTAACAGCAGAAATTGGAAACGGCAATCTTAATCTTGAAAATGTCAGTGAATTTGGCGGCGATTTTAATGCCATTTCCAATGCACTTAATACTATTATCTCGACATTAAACTCATTGCTGGGAGATATCAATAATGCTTCGGAACAGGTAAATGTCGGTGCCAATCAGGTCTCGCAAAGCAGCCAGACGTTGGCTCAGGGGTCGACTGAACAGGCCAGCTCCATTCAGGAACTGACGGCGTCGATCACAGAAATAGCTGACCAGACTAAAAACAATGCCATCGACGCGAACAAAGCTCGGGAGCTGGCATCACTCGTAATGGGAAATGCAGAAAAAGGAAATGCTCAAATGACCGAAATGCAGCGTTCCATGGTGGATATCAATAAGTCCTCCGAAGATATTTCTAAAATCATCAAAGTGATTGATGATATTGCGTTCCAAACCAATATTCTGGCTCTTAACGCTGCGGTAGAAGCGGCCCGGGCCGGGCAGCATGGCAAAGGCTTTGCTGTTGTTGCTGAAGAAGTTAGAACATTGGCCGCCCGTAGCGCCGATGCCGCCAAGGAGACAACTGGTTTAATCGAGGGATCCATCAGTAAGGTGCAGGAAGGGACCAAGATCGCCGATGAAACAGCCGGCGCGCTGGATGAAATTGTTGGCGGTATTACCAAGGTGAATGATTTAATTGGTAATATCGCCACCGCATCGAATGAACAGGCTACCGGAATTGCCCAGATCAATATGGGCGTAGAACAGGTTGCCCAGGTTGTTCAGCAAAATTCGGCAACAGCCGAGGAAAGTGCTGCTGCCAGTGAAGAACTGTCGGGGCAATCAGTGCTGTTAAAAAATATGATTGATCAGTTTGAACTGCGATAATAAAATGATTTGTTATAACGACTGAGACGCTCAAAATCGATCAAAATTTAGATTTTGGATTATGATCAAAAACCACCTTGTAATGAGGTGGTTTTTTTCAGAAAAGAAGCGATTAAGAAAATAATAATACTTAAGTCACATTGACGCTGGTACAGATGCAATGATAAACTAAAAATGACATCTATTCCAAACATTATTACAATTTAGGTAATTGCGAAAGTGCCGTGAGCTTTGAGCCCAGTTTCGCACGAAACAATTTCTACACTGTACGTCGGACAGTTCGATGAACTGTTCGCCTACACGTTACGAAATCGTTTGTGGAAAATGCACCAAAAGCAACCGTTGTTCGATGTTTTTTAATTTCGCAAATACCTATTATTACAATTGCCAAGGAGACCATTATGAATCGAATGATTGCAAAACTAATCCTCTATACCGACACAGATCCCAGAAATCTATTAACAAAGATGGGCCAGCTCTATGAACGCTTTTACAGAGGCGAAGATACGAAGGAAGAATTAATCGCAGAGAGTTATAAGCAGATCAAATCACTGCTGGAAATTGCCACTGATTTTGGCTTCGATCGAAATCTGTGGCACCACTATCTGACCTTTTTACTGATCACCAATGAAAACCCGTTTAGCTTAACCTGCGAAAAGGTGGGCAAAAAAGAAGGTAGCGTCAATTTTTTTGCTCAAAATGACAGCAGCGTCTTTAAAAATCTGTTTGATTTTGATTTTAATGACTTGGAAAAAGCCTTGGATATCGATTGTTTCAGCCGGATTTCCAACTATCGGGCCATCAAGAAGCCGGAATTCATGTATAATCAGAATGTCAGCGAAAAAGTAAAAAGTCTCAGTCTGAAGTTGGAAGCGGCAGAAAATGATCAGGAATTTTTTGATCGAATCACAGAATTCTATGGGGAATATGGCGTGGGTATGTTTGGACTCAATAAAGCATTCCGCATTATTCCCAAAGCTGACGGCAATGGGGTGATCTTTAATCCGATCAATAATATGGATAAGGTTATGCTCAGTGATCTGGTGGGCTATGAAAGTCAGAAACAACGGCTGGTTGAAAATACCAAAGCCTTTGTGGAAGGCCGAAAAGCTAATAACGTACTGCTGTTTGGTGACAGCGGTACCGGGAAGTCAACCAGTATCAAAGCCATTGTCAACGAATTTTATGATCAGGGGTTGCGGATGATCGAAATCTATAAGCATCAGTTCAGGGATTTATCAAATGTCATTGCACAGATAAAAAACCGCAACTATCGGTTTATTATTTATATGGATGATCTCTCATTTGAAGAATTTGAGATTGAATATAAATTTCTTAAAGCAGTCATTGAAGGTGGCGTCGAAACAAAACCCGATAACATCTTAATCTACGCCACATCAAACCGACGTCATCTTATTCGGGAAACATGGAGTGATCGCAACGACATGGAATCCAATAGTGACATCCATCGTTCCGATACCATGCAGGAAAAACTGTCACTGGTCAATCGCTTTGGCGTCAGTATTTTTTATGAGCGACCCAGTCAGAAACAATATTTTGGAATTGTGGCGGAACTGGCAAAACGGGAAGGTCTGTCCTTATCTGATGAAGAATTATGTCAGGAAGCCAATAAATGGGAGCTTCAACATGGTGGGATTTCGGGACGGACGGCGCAGCAATTCATCAATCACCTGCTCTCGATTAGCTTAGAATAAATTATCAAATAAAAAAACACTGTTAAATCGTTGACGTCCGTAAATCGCGTTGCAACAGCGCTTGATTTAAAAAATAGCTTGAACAATGAAAATAAGAATACACCAGAAAGCTGAATGATATGTTTGGCTTCTGGTGTATTTTTATTTGCAGATCTGCGTAAAATTCATAAAGTTGGATATTAATAAAGTAAACGGAATTAAATTTTAAATGTTAGAACAGCCAGATTGATTAAAAAATACAAAGTTAAAACAAAATAGGAGGCTATGATATGATGCCAGATGATTATTATCAGATACCATTGGAAAAATTAAAAAAAGTATGTGACGATGAAGATGTATTAAATTTCTCGATGACATCTCAGAATATCATCCCGCTAAGCTCCATCGCAGGTCAGGAGCGGGCAGTTAAATCCATGGAGTTTGGACTTGCCATGGACGAAGATGGCTATCATATTTTTGTCGTAGGACCGTCGGGAACTGGCAAATATGATTATACTAAAGAAGTAGTCACCCAGGCAGCAGCTAACAGACAGGTGCCTTGTGACTGGTGTTATCTCTATAACTTTAGCAATAAAGATCAACCAATGGCAGTCGCATTTCCAGCAGGCCAGGGTCGGGAATTTCAGAAGGATATGGAAAAACTGGTCGATGAGCTCAAAAATATCATTCGAAATGCCTTTGAAAGTACCGACTATGAATTGAAAAGAGATCAAATTTTCAACACCTATCAATTAAAAATGGAAGAGCTAGTCCAGATTATCAGGCAAAAAGCTTTTGAAGATGGATTTGGAGTAAAACCTGTAGGTGTTAAATTTGTCTTCATTCCGCTTAAAGATGGAAAACCCTATCAGCCCGAAGAATTTAGTAACCTCACAGATGATCAGCGTAGTCTCATCAATGAAAAACGATCGGGACTAATAAAAAAAATAGATCATATTCTGACTGATGGACAATTTGCGGAAAGAAAGATGACTGCTCAGATTTTAGAATTGGCCAGAGAAACTACCTATGCAATTGCGGTACCATTAATTGATGGCTTAAAAGCAAAATATGCGGAAATTCCCAAAATTGTTGAATATCTGGGGCATGTTTTAGACGATGTAGCAGAAAAAAACGGGCTTTTTATTCAGGCAGAAGCTTTTTCAGAGTCGCAGCCATCTTTCCAGAAGGAAAATGAAAATAATAGCGGCAATAAAGATGTTACGGCTGGAACAAGTATGAAGTATTTTAGCGGATCAGAAGAAAATAATCTATTTATCCAGTATCGCGTCAATTTGTTTATTAATAATGAAAAACAGCTGGGTGCACCAGTAATAATTGAGTCAAATCCGTACTATTATAATGTTTTTGGCAAGGTTGAATACAAAAGTCAAATTCTGGTAATGAATACTGATTTTACCATGGTTAAGCCGGGATCTTTGCATCTGGCCAATGGCGGTTACCTGATTCTTCAGGCAAAAGATCTTCTGTCTGATCCTTTTGTCTGGAACACATTAAAGAAAATGCTCAAAAACAGGCAGGCAATTGTGGAAAATATTGGTGAACAATATCGGACCGTACCAACAGTTACTTTAAAACCAGAATACATTCCTCTGAACATAAAAGTTATTCTCATCGGCAGTCCGCTTTATTATATGATCCTTTCAAGTGACGAAGATTTTCGGGAGCTCTTTAAAGTGAAGGTGGATTTTGACTATGAAATGCCAAGAACCCCGGAAAATATTCATAAATATGCATCCTTTGTGAGCTCAATCTGTAACGAAAAAGGTGCCATATCATTCGGTAAAACCGGATTAGCTGGCATGATTGAATATGGCTCACGACTGGCAGAAAATCAACACAAACTTTCGACCCGTTTTGGTGATGTGAAAGAAGTTGTTTTTGAGGCAATCACCTGGGCAAAAGCCGAAGGCTTAAAATATGTCGAATTGACTCACGTGAAAAAAGCGATTAGTGAACGCAAATATCGGTTTAACAAATTGGAAGAAAAAATTCAGGATGGAATCTTTGAGAAAAAAATTATTATTGACACCGAAGGGACTGCTGTCGGGCAAATAAATGGTCTTTTCATTATGCAAACAGGTGGTTATTCATTTGGGTTGCCCGCTCGCATAACGGCGGTTACGCATGTGGGCCATGGTGGAGTCATAAACATTGAACGGGAAACGGAAATGAGTGGCAATATCCACTCAAAGGGCGTACTGACTCTGGCCGGATATCTTGGTGGAAAATTTGCTCAAGAAAAGCCATTGGGCTTTACAGCCCAGGTTACTTTCGAACAGCTTTATGATGGCGTGGAGGGGGACAGTGCTTCCAGCGCCGAACTTTATGCAATCATCTCCAGTCTGGCAGGAACTGGCATAAAGCAAAGCATTGCAGTAACCGGGTCCGTGGATCAACGCGGTGAAATTCAGCCGATCGGCGGTGTTAATGAAAAAATTGAAGGATTTTTTGACATCTGTCGGGCTAAGGGATTAACAGGCGAACAAGGTGTTATGATACCAGCAAGCAATGTCGACAATCTTATGTTAAAAGATGAAGTTCTGGATGCAGTCAAAAATGGGCAGTTTCATATTTATGCAATCAGTCATATTGAAGAAGGTCTGGAGATTTTAACTGGTTTACCTGCGGGTAAAATAAACAAACAGGGCAGCTATGAGAAAAATAGCGTGTTTTATCGAGTCGAGCAAAAACTCAATGATTATCGCAAAGCACTTGAAAAGGAGCCGCCAAATATAAAATGATATTTTAAAAAGAGCACTGCGGATGTTTAAGCTGCAAAGTATTCACTTGATATAAGTTTGAAATAAAATACAAAAATATTAAGAATGGGAGAAAGAATATGAAAATCAAATTTTTAGGAGCTGCGATGTCCGTTACCGGATCTTGTCATCTGATTACTACTGACCGATACAAGTTCCTCCTTGATTGCGGTTTATTTCAGGGCAGTGAAGCTTTGGAAGAGTTAAACTATCAGGAATTTGATTTCGACCCGGCGGAAATTGACTTTATGATCCTCAGTCATGCCCATATCGATCATTGCGGTCGGATTCCCCTGCTGGTAAAACACGGGTTTAAAGGACAAATTTATTGCACCGGGGCAACCGCCGAAATATCTGATATCATGCTTCAGGACAGCGGCAATATTCATGAAATGGATGTCTCCTGGAAAAACAAGCGTACCAAAAGGTCCGGACAACCTCAGACTCAGCCCCTTTATACCCAGGCAGATGCTGCCGCTTGCTTAAAATACTTTTTTCCGGTGGCTTATGGAAATTTATTTGAAATCAATCCGGATATAACCTTAAGACTGAATGAAGCCGGGCATATTCTGGGAGCAGCCATTATTGAACTTTGGATAAAAGAAGACAACAAGCAGTCAAAACTGGTTTACTCAGGTGACATAGGGATGGCCAATCAACGGATGCTCAATGATCCAACGATCATATCCGAAGCAGATTATCTGATTATGGAAACCACCTATGGTGATCGTATCCATGAAACGCATTTGGAAAGCGGAAAACACTTCATTGATATCGTTTTGAAAACGATTAGTCGCGGGGGAACCGTTGTGGTTCCATCTTTTGCATTGGGGCGAACCCAGGATTTAATTCATGAGCTGGAACTGTTTTATGAAAAACATGAAAACTTCCAGAATCAACTGGATAAGGTCAAGGTTTATATTGATAGCCCACTGGCTACCGACGCCACGGAAATTTTCAGGAGAAATGCCCACTATTTCAATGACAAGGTCAAGGAACGCATCAAAAGAGGCGATGAGTTGTTCTATTTCAGAAATTTAAATTTTACCAAAAGTATTGACCAATCCAAGGCCCTTAACGAAAATACTGCTCCGAAAGTCATTATTGCTTCAAGCGGGATGGCAGATGCCGGTCGAGTACAGCATCATCTCAAGCACTACTTATGGAAATCGAAATCCAGTATTGTGTTTGTGGGCTATCAGGCGGAAGGAACCACGGGACGGGCAATCATTAGTGGTGAAAAATACGTGCGGATCTTGAGGGAGCGAATTGCTGTCAATGCTGAAATCTATTTTTTAGAGGGTTTCTCCGCCCATGCCGATCGGAACTACTTGTTGGAATGGCTTTCCGGGTTTAAAGAGCAGCCGAAAAAAATCTTCCTTGTTCATGGTGAAGATGAACCCAAAAAGGCATTTGCCAATACCGTTAAGAATAGTTTAGGTTATGATTGTATTGTGGTAGAAGACGTATCTGAATACAATTTGGAAGATGAAGAACAAATCATTTTGGATGATATAAAAAGTCAGGTAGAAGTCAAAAAGCAGTTGCTTCAAATTAAAGATAATTTGGAAGATATGCATGATGAATTGGACCTCCTTTTAACTGAACCAGGTCGGACAATCAAAGAAATGTTTCCACAGGAAAGGGTCGAAGAAATTTCGAGCCTCACCAGGGATCTTGAAAAAGCTTACACAAAAATCAAAACAATCATCAAT
The DNA here is from genome assembly GCF_963664135.1 of uncultured Acetobacterium sp. Lineage (NCBI taxonomy): Bacteria > Bacillati > Bacillota > Clostridia > Eubacteriales > Eubacteriaceae > Acetobacterium > uncultured Acetobacterium sp. The sequence goes on from NZ_OY760905.1 coordinate 142,546, forward strand.
GAAAAAGATCAACAGCAATAAACCAGCCCTTAATTATTCGGATCAAACTTAAAAATTTTAGGAGGATATGATGAACAAAAATTTCCAGGAAGCAGATGACAAATTAAAAGCTCAGATTCTTGACCAAATTCCAGCACCCGTGATGGCCGTCAATAAAGAATTGATCGTGACCTATATAAATGAGGCGGGGAAAAAGATGCTTAGAAAATCAGGAGATGAGATTCTTGGCACTCCCTGTAAAGATTTAATCTGTACTGATCAGTGCGGAACCGATGATTGTGCCATGTTAAAAGCGATGAGAGCCGGAAAAACCCATTCATCCCGAACGGTGGCAAGCATCGGTGAACAAACACTGCCCTTGGAATTTTCAGCGGTTCCTCTGCTTGATGAAGCCGGAGAAATAATCGGTGGCCTTGAATTTGTTCTGGATATTACCGAACGTGTTTTATATGAAAACCGGTTAAAAGAACAAAGTCATACGATCAGAGAAATGTCAACGCCAACGATTAAACTATGGGAAGGGGTCATGGTTTTGCCAATTGTGGGTGTGGTTGATTCAATGAGAGCGCAACACATGATGGAAAGTATGCTGACCAAAATTGCTGAAACCTATGCGAAAGTCATCATTTTGGATATTCATGGTGTGGCGGCTGTGGATACGGCGGTTGCCAACCACTTGATTAAAATAACAAAAGCGACTAAACTGATGGGTTGCGATTGCATCCTGTCAGGAATTTCGCCGGCGGTGGCTCAAACGATCATCCAGTTAGGCATCGATATGGAAGCGATCAATACCCGGGCAACACTCAGCGACGCATTAACCGAAGCGTTTCGGATGTTAAACCTGGAAGTGAAGACGAAAAAATCGTGATGTTATCATTAGCAGGATAGGAATAGGTTGAGATATGGAAGCAGATTATCGTACTGCCATAACCGTTATCGAGAACAGTTTTATCGTGGCACTTCCGGCGGAAATGACCAATGAAAGTATTGTAAATATCGAAAAAATGATTACTGAGAAAGCCTATCAGACCAACATCAACGGTGCAATCCTTAATTTTTCCATGGTTATGGTGATTGATACCTACACCTATCAGGCTTTTGAGCGGATCACAAATGTTTTTACCCTGATGGGAATTCAGACAATTTGGGTTGGGTTGCGACCGGGCGTCGTTTTTGGCCTAATTGATTTAGACGTGGCGATTAATCCAAAAATAAAGATGGCAATAAATTTAGAGAATGGTTTGGCCTTGCTCCACAAAGCAAATGGTAAACGCTGGTAAAGTAACAATGAAAATTTGTCGAAATCAATTGAGCTTTGAAATCAATAAAAATAACACGATCCTGGAATCAAAAAAAATAGACCTTGTTTTAAGTCACGACAATGAAAATGTCATCTATTCGGTTCGGAGTATTGCTAAAAAAGCGGGCTTCAATTTAACGGATGAGGTATTAATAGCCGTGGCAGCGTCAGAATTATCAACAAACATTCTGCGCTATGCGGGGGAAGGTCAGATCGAAATAAGTATTATTCTGGATGAAGCGCATCCGTCTTATGGTATTGAGCTGCTCGCAAGTGACCATGGACCGGGGATCAATGACGTTGAACAGGCACTTAAAGAAAATTTCAGTTCGATGGCGAATAGTCTTGGGCAAGGTCTTCCCAGTGTCCAGCGGATCATGGATGAGTTTTATATCGAATCCGTTTGTGAAAAAGGTACCCGTGTTCTGGCACGTAAATGGGTGGATGATGGAGAGCATTGACTATGCCATTAAAATGAGTGCTTTGCTGGGCGATTTATCAGAATGTGGCGATTTGGGTTATGTCAAAGAATATGGCCAAAAATGCTTTATCTGTCTGATCGATATCCTCGGGCATGGCCGGAAAGCAAGAAGCCTGGCGATTAAAGCGGAAGAATACCTCGAAGCGCATTATCAAAACCATCTGGTCGATGTCATGCAGGGTCTTCACCAGTATTTACATGGCAGCAGAGGTGGCGTTGTCCTGATGTGCCGTCTGGATATCCCATCTGGAAAACTGATCTATACCGGCATTGGAAATATCACGGGTAGAATTATTGGCATCAATCAAAACAGAATGCTCTCAAAGGATGGTATCCTGGGGTTTGGAAACATCAATCCAGTGATTAGTGAATGTCAGTTAACACAGCGTGATTTGCTGCTGCTTCATTCGGATGGGATTGCAGAGCATTTTAATACCTTTGACTATTTGCAGTTATTTGCGGGCGATGCAGAATCGATCGCTAAAGGGGTTCTTTATGAATTAGGAAAAAAAACCGATGATGCGTCCTGCATCGCACTGAAGTATCTAAAATAAAGTCGGAATCGAGGTAAAGTAATGATCGAATTGGGTCATATTAAAGTTGATGGCAATAGTTCATTAATCGAGGCACGCAAAAAAGCCCGCCAGATTGCGCTCAAATTGGGCTGTACTGAGGTCAGAGCAACACGAATTGAAGCCGCTTTGTCTGAAACCATCCGACAGTTACTTGATGATAACAATAAAGTTAATATTATTATCGCAGTTACGGAAATCCATGATAAAAAGTGTCTTTCGATAGCTTTTGATAATCTTGATGTGCCGGTAAAAATGGAATTTGCAGAACGATACTTTAATGATTTGACAATACTAAAAAAATCAGACGGTAAATTTGTGGCCACTGTTTTTTTGCCATTTATATCTGTTGATCCGGAATTTTGTGACGCACTGATTAACGAATTACGTGCTGAAATTGAGTCGCCATCCAAGGAAGAATTAATTCAGGAAATTGAACAAAAGAATCGGGAATTGATCAACAGTCGGGAGTTTATGGAGTCTGTCCTCGAAAACTTGCAGGCGGCCGTCTATGTAAAAGATCTAAAAGGCAGATATACTTATATTAACAAACAATGGGAAGATGTGACCGGTTTTAAACGGGAGGCCTGCATCGGTAAAACCGCTAAGTCGGTATTTAAATCGAGTCAGGGTGAAGCATATGATCAAAATGATCTCAATGTGATTCGATTAAAAGAAATTCAGATAACCGAAGAGCATTCCATCAAAAATAAGATTAATAAAACCTATTTGTCCACTAAAGTACCCATGAAACAAAATGGTGAAATTATCGGACTTTGTAGTATTTCTACGGATATCACCCAACGAAAGCACATGGAAGAGGAACTTTTTGAAGCAAAAAAAGTAGCTGAAGAAGCTGCTAAATCGAAATCAGATTTTTTGGCCAATATGAGTCATGAGATACGAACACCCATGAATGCGATCCTCGGCATGAGTTATCTAATCCAAAAAACGGATCTGTCAGAAAAGCAGAAAGACTATGTTGATAAAATTCAGCAATCTGGTCAACATTTACTGGGTGTTATTAATGATATTTTGGATTTTTCGAAAATTGAAGCAGGAAAACTGGATATTGAATGCATTGATTTTAAATTGTATGAAGTGCTCGATAATTTATCCAATTGTATCAGCGAAAAATGCCTGTCAAAAGGGTTAGAGCTTGTCTTTGACATTCATCCGGATGTCCCCAACGAATTATGCGGCGATCCGCTGCGAATTGGACAAATACTGATTAACTATGTTAACAATGCAATTAAATTTACCGAACTGGGTGAGATTATTGTTAGAATCAGGAAAGAAAAGGAATCGACCACTGGGTTCTTGCTGCGATTTGAAGTTCAGGATACCGGAATCGGCTTAACTGCCAATCAGAAATCAAAATTATTTCAATCCTTCCAGCAGGCTGATACATCGACTACTCGAAAATATGGTGGTACCGGGTTGGGGCTGGCAATTTCCAAAGATTTGGCCAGCTTAATGGGTGGTGAAGTCGGAGTGGCATCCGAATATGGAAAAGGCAGTATCTTTTGGTTTACGACTCATTTTCGCATTTCGCCAAAAACAGAAAAATCGATTATTTCACATGAGTTGTTAAAAGGCGTTCATGCTCTCGTTGTCGATGACAATAATCAGGCCCGTTTAATCCTGTCGGCAATGTTAAAATCCATGGCTGTGCGAGTTGATGAAGCCGGTTCTGGCGCAAGTGCCATCGCGATGATTCAAGCAGCCGATCAGCGAAATGAACCCTATGAGATTGCTTTTATTGACATGCAAATGCCTGATTTAAATGGTATTCAAACCGTCACGCGGTTAAATCAAATCGAATTGAAGCGTCCACCCAAATATGTGATGGTAACCGGATTTGGAAGAGAAGAAGTTTTCTTTGAAGCCAAACGGGTGGGCTTTGAACTGGTAATGGTCAAGCCGGTTAATCTTTGGGTATTGTATGAAACCATCCAGAGAATTGTTGGCAAAAATGCGATTAATGAATCTGAAGAAAACAAACAACGATTAATTAGTATTCAGAGAAAGAACCTGCAGGCAATTGCCGGGGCTAAAATTTTACTGGTTGAGGATAATGAGCTGAATCAGATTGTTGCCATTGAACTCCTTAAAGAAGGTGGCTTTATGATTGATGTAGCTAACAATGGACAGATAGCAGTAGAAATGGTCAATCAAAATGCTTATGATTTGGTCTTGATGGATATGCAGATGCCAGTTTTAGACGGGCTTGAAGCGACCAAAAAAATTCGCTCAGAGCGGCGGTTTGCTGAGCTTCGCATTGTCGCCATGACAGCGAATGCTATGGCCGGAGATCGGGACCGCTGTATTGCCGCCGGGATGAATGATCATTTGCCTAAGCCCATCGAGCCGAGTGATCTTTTTGAGATGCTAACCCGGTGGATATCACCATTGAATCATGGCGCGGATTCGGTTGATCGCAGTGAGATGAACGGCGATCAACTGCCGGACGATGGTTTAGATATCAGAATCAGCGGTCTGGATGTGGAACTGGGACTGAAACGGGTTCTGGGCAAGAAAAAATCCTATCTGAATCTGCTGCGAAAATTTGTTTCAGGGCAAAAGAACACGGTTGCAGACCTGGAACAGGCAATCAGCAATGACGATTATAATGGAGCGGAAAGACTTGTTCATACATTAAAGGGAGTATCAGGAAATGTTGGGGCAATGGATATAAAACACGCTGCAACCATCCTCGAAACGGCAATACACGAACAGCCAAGCAAGGATTCGTTAAAACCGCTCGTCATAAATCTGAGTATCCTATTAAAATCGATGCTAAAATCACTCGAAGCGCATTTGCCAGACGAAAACAATCGCGTTGAAATAAACAATTCGATTGCTTCGAAAGATGAACTGGTCCATTTTTTAGAAGAATTGCTACCAGGTATTCAAACTCGAAAGCCCAAAAAATGTACAGCGGTACTCGAATTATATCATCAGCTTTTGTGGCCGAATGAAATCAAAGCTGAAGCGACAAAACTGATACAGCTTGTTTCCAAATATAAGTTTAAGGAAGCTGAAGAACAAGCGGATTCCTTATTAATCAAATTAAGTGAGGTTTGATTATGAAAAAATTATCAGAATGCAGCATTTTAATCGTCGATGATACCGAAATGAATATTGATCTTCTGGTGGAAGCACTGGGAGATGACTATGATCTCTCCGTGGCAATGGATGGTGAAGCGGCCCTGGAAATTATCGATATGGATCTGCCGGATTTAATTTTATTGGATATCATGATGCCGGGAATGAGTGGCTATGAGGTATGTGAAAAATTAAAAAAGGACCCCCAAACAGCCGACATTCCGATTGTTTTTTTGACAGCCATGACGGATATTGGCAGTAAAACAAAAGGATTTGAAGCCGGAGCGGTCGATTATATTACCAAACCATTTGAAATTCTGGAAGTCAAGGCTCGGGTCCAAACGCACCTCTTTATTACGATTGCCAAAAAAGAATTGGCCAGCCAAAATGAAAAACTCGAGCAACGGGTGGAAGAACGAACTCGGGAATTATGTCTGACCCAGGAAATTACCATTGAAGCACTGGCGTCTCTGGCCGAATATCGGGATCCAGACACTGGCGGACACATTGACCGCACTAAGAATTACGTCAAAATTCTGGCTGAAAAACTCAGCACCACCGAAAAATATCAGAAGATTTTAAACGAAGAAATCATAAAAATATTTTATAAGTCAGCACCACTTCACGATATTGGAAAAATCGGCATTCGCGATGAAATTCTGCTAAAGCCTGGCAAATTGACTTTTGAAGAATTTGAGGAAATGAAAAAACATACCACGATAGGCTATGAGGCCCTACGGATTGCCTCATTAAAGCTTGGTGAAAATTCTTTTTTGAAACATGCCATGGAGTTTTCAAAATGTCATCAGGAGAAGTGGAATGGAACCGGCTATCCGGATGGTCTGTCCGGTGATGAGATCCCTATTGCGGGAAGAATTATGGCCATTGCTGATGTCTATGATGCCTTGATCAGTAAGCGTGTCTACAAACCGCCGTTTACCCATCGAAGCGCCGTAGCAATCATAAAAGAAGGTCGCGGAGTTCATTTTGACCCGATGATGGTTGATGCTTTCGAAGCAGTAACTGAAGAATTCCGCCAAATCGCCATTAAATTTGCAGACTGTGAAGAGGAATTAGTAACGTTAAATGAGGTGTAGATACAATAAAAAGACGTGCGAACTTGACTTGGGCAGGTTTTTTCTATTAGAATGAGATAAAAAAGAGGTGACATGCATGCCCGTTAATTCATTTGAAGATTACCCGATGTCCTGGAAACCGACCTTGAATCATTCGATCAAACCTCTGTATCTCGCCCTGGCCCAGCAACTGGAGCAGGATATTAAAAAGGGGAACCTGCTGCCGGGAACAAAGCTGCCGCCGCAGCGGGAGCTGGCCGATTTTCTGGATATCAATGTCAGCACCGTTTCAAAAGCCTGTAAGGTCTGCGAATTAAAAGGCCTGCTCAGTGCGACCGTCGGTAGTGGCACCTTTGTGTCCTTTGATGCGCTGGCTAATGCCTATTTACTGCCCGATGACAAACCGAGAAACCTGATTGAGATGGGCGCTGTCTTTCCGGATACCGCCTCGTTTGGACCCTTGATTGACCATTTAAAAGAAATGCTGAATGAATCAGATGCGGAGAAATTATTTAATTACAGCCGACCCAACGCCAATCTCTGGCTGAAAGATGCCGCGGTGAAACTGATGGAAAAGGGCGGATTCAGTCCAAATCCCGATAGTATTCTTTTCGCCAACGGCGGTCAGAACGCCATTACCGCCATTCTTGCCGGTCTTTGCCGACATGGCGATAAAATTGGTGCCGATCCCCATACCTATTCCGGTTTAAAAACAACGGCCTCGATGCTGGGGATTCAGTTAACACCGATCCGGCATTTGGATGGAGAAATGGATGCGGAAGCGCTGATTGATGCCTGTAAAAATGAAAACATCAAGGGCATTTATTTAATCCCCGATAATCACAATCCCACCACCCATACCATGTCGGTGGAGCGTCGCCAAATAATTGGCGAGATTGCCAGGGAATACGGGATCTTTATCATTGAGGATGGGGCTTATCATATTCTCAGCCGGGAAACCCGGCCGGCGGTGGCGTCATTTGCTCCAGAGCAGACCATCTATATTGCCAGCATGTCAAAAACCCTGGCCCCGGGATTACGGATGGCCTATGTATCGGTACCGGAATCCTACCGAAAAGCGGTGTCCAAAGCGCTATACAACTTAAACATTTCAGTTTCGCCGCTGATGGCGGTTCTGGGAGCCCGGGTGATCGTTTCCGGACAGCTTGATGACTTTATCAAAAATCATCAGAATAATGCAGCCAGGCGCAACGCTTTGGTTAATGCTTATTTATGTGATTATCAATGCCGCGGCGACGAAACCGGGATATTCCGCTGGTTGTTATTGCCGGGGTCCATCAACGGGTCCGATTTTGAGGCGCTGGCGTTAAAAAATGGCGTTCGGTTGTATGCCGCCGAGCGGTTTACGGTGGGGAAGAGTTTACCAAGCCGAGCCGTGCGGATGTCCATCGGTGCGCCGGAAACCCTGGAAGAGTTGGAACAAGGCCTACGAATTTTAAAAAAGCTGTTAGATCAGATTTAGATCCACAAATTTGTACGCCATACATTTATTTTATTGTATGGTGTATTTTTGCGTGTTAAAATGAGGCTCAAATCAAATTTAAGACGTGAAGGGAGTATCTCATGAAGAAAAATCTGGTTTTTGCCCTGCAGCAAGTGGTGCCTGTTATCTTTCCATATTTGTTTATCGGTATTGCCTTTGGTGTCCTGATGGATGAGGCCGGCTATTCAGTGGGCTGGTCTTTTTTATCCGGCGTCTTCATTTATGCCGGTTCGATGCAGATTGTCATGGTATCACTGCTGACTGCCGGAGCGTCGCTGGGAACCATTGCGATGATGACTTTTTTTGTCAATGCCCGTCACATTTTTTATGGTATTGCCTTTATTGACACGTTCAGAAAGATGGGTTGGAAATATCCTTACATGGTGGTCACATTAACTGATGAGGTTTATTCAATTCTTTGTGCAATTAAATATCCCAATGATTTGGCGATTAAAAAAGTCAATTTTCAGATTACTCTGATTCTTCATCTGGTCTGGATTTTCAGCTGTGTTGCCGGAGCCCTCTTTGGTCAACTGATTCCCTTTGATCTGGCTGGCATCGAATTTTCAGCCACGGCTTTCTTTGTCACCGTCTGTATGAATCAATGGCAGCAGATGGATAGTCATCTGCCGGCAATCACCGGTTTGATCAGTGCCCTGGTATTCTATTTTATCCTTGGACCCAATCAGTTCATCCTACCGGCGCTTTCAGTTAGTGTGCTGGCGTTGGTGTTGATGAAAACAAAAATCCATCCGACTAAGACCTTGGCTATTGATCCCGGCAGGGAAGAGGTCAATTATGAATATTGATTGGAAATATGCGTTGGCGGCCATCGTGGTCGTGGTTCTGGTTACCGTGTTTACACGGGCGCTGCCATTTATTTTCTTTGGCCGTAAAAAAGAACTGCCAGCAACGGTCACTTATCTGGGAATGGTTCTACCGGCAGCGATTATGATTATTCTGGTGATCTTTTGTTTGCGAAACATCGGGTTCACGGTCTTTCCCTATGGTTTGCCGGAACTCCTAGCGGTCGGCATCGTGGTGATCGTGCAGTTCTTTAAAAAAAATGTTTTTCTGAGTATCATCACCGGAACCGGACTGTATATGATTTTAATTCGGATGCCTTTTTTTATGGGCGCATAATCGAATTGAACCGAACAAAACATAACCAAGGCCAGACTGCCGATAATTAATTTTATCTTCAGAGTCAGGTCTTTTTCTTTTATTAGATAAATGCAATAACAAAGGCAAGAAAAAATTTCGAGAATCATTCTTGACAAAAAATTCAATTTGTTGTAGAGTAGTACTAAGCAGGAACACTAATTAAAAATTACAACGAAATTTAGAAAATCCCAATCGATCTGCGAAAGAACAGCCTGTACAGATCCGTTTATTAATTTTAATCAAGTAAGGACTCAGAAGTTATGGATATCGTTGAACGACTTACACAATTTGGCCTGACCCGGCACGAGGGTGCCATATATTTGACCCTGCTTTCGGATGGTGATCTAAATGGTTATGAGGTTGCCAAAGCAACCGGGATTTCACGGTCCAATACGTATACCTCCCTTGCTTCGCTGGTAGAAAAAGGCGGTGCCTTTGTAATTGAAGAAGCGACCATCCGCTATACGCCGGTTCCGATTGAAGAATTTTGTGAGAATAAGATCAGAAAACTTCAGGAATCAAAAGCAGATCTGATCCGAACCATTCCCAGCAAAAGAACAGTGGTGGAAGGTTATATCACCATCAAAGGGGAAGTGAACATTCTCAATAAATTGCGAAATATGATTTTGGAAGCAAAAGAGCGGGTATACATTTCCGTACCCAATCCAATACTGGATTTAATCGTTTCGGATATTGAGCAGGCTATTCTTAGAGGCATCAAGATGGTGATCATCACCAACGGAACCTTTAGCTTGGATGGCAGCATCGTCTATATTACCGATCAGCCCCTTCAACAGATCCGGCTGATTGCTGATTCGACCAATGTTCTTACTGGCGACATCAACAACGGCGAGCATTCCACGTGTCTCTATTCTCAAAAGCAAAACCTGGTTGATTTATTTAAAGATTCGATGAAAAATGAAATTAAACTGATTGAAATCATGAAAGGAAATAAAAATCGATGAAAAAAACCTTTGTTACCCAAGAAAAATTAAAAGAAATTGTCAAAGAGTTTCCCACGCCCTTCCATCTTTATGATGAAAAAGGTATCCGCGAAAATGTCCGAAATCTCCAGGAGGCGTTCTCCTGGAATGCGGGATATAAAGAATATTTTGCTGTCAAAGCGACGCCCAACCCAACCATTCTGCAGATTCTAAAAGAAGAAGGCTGTGGCGTCGATTGTTCATCCTACACCGAATTAATGATGTCCGATACCGTGGGCTTTAAAGGCGGTGACATTATGTTTACCTCCAATGTCACGCCAGCAGAAGATTTTGTGCTGGCCCGAAAACTCGACGCCATCATCACACTGGATGACATCACTCATATCGATTTTCTTGATGAAGTCGCGGGAATCCCCGAAACAATCAGCTGTCGCTTTAATCCGGGCGGAGATTTTGTCATTGACAATGCCATCATGGATACCCCTCAGACCGCCAAATATGGCTTCACCCGGGAGCAGATGACCGAAGGGTTTACCAAGCTGATTGGCAAAGGGGTTAAGCATTTTGGAATCCATGCTTTTCTGGCCAGTAATACCATTGCCAACGAATACTATCCGGCACTGGCTCGCATTCTATTTAAAACAGCAGTAGAACTCAATAAGGAAACCGGCGCCCATATAGCCTTTATCAATCTTTCCGGCGGGGTCGGGATTCCTTATCTGCCAGACCAACAGGCCACCGATATTTACGAAGTCGGCCGGGGCGTTCAAAAAGCTTTTGAAGAAATTTTAGTACCCGCAGGAATGGGTGATATTGCTATTTATACGGAGCTGGGTCGGTTTGTCCTGGGACCATTTGGCCATCTGGTCACAACTGCTCTCCACGAAAAGCATACGCATAAAGAATACATCGGACTGGATGCCTGTGCCGCCAACCTGATGCGACCAGCCATGTACGGTGCTTACCATCACATCACCGTGATGGGCAAAGAAAACGAACCACTTGATCATGTCTATGATGTTACCGGTGGTTTGTGTGAAAATAACGACAAATTTGCCGTCGATCGGAAACTTCCCAAAATCGATATCGGTGATCTGGTCGTCTTACACGATACCGGTGCGCATGGTTTTGCAATGGGCTATAATTACAACGGCAAGCTTCGTTCCGCTGAAGTATTGTTAAAAGAAGATGGCAGCACCGAACTGATCCGCCGGGCTGAAACCCCAGACGACTACTTTGCAACTCTTGATTTTTCAAAATGGACGAAATAAAGAAGGGTTGAGTATTTGCTAAAGTGCCGTGAGCTTTGCGATCAGTTTCGCACGAAACAATTTTTACACTGTACGTCGTACAGTTCTACGAACTGTTCGCCTACACGTTACAAAATTGTTTTCGTGAAGGCAATGAGCCAATCACAAGCTTGCTTGTAGTTGGCGACTGTCCGCGAACAAGAAGAAATTCGCATTGCGATTTCTTCTTGTTGTGGAAACTGAACGCAAAGCAATAACAATTCGAATTTTAATTTTTGAAATACCTTTACAAAAATCAGTTACCGAAAGGAAAAAATAAAATGGCATTAATTAATGAAAACTATCTGAAATTACCAGGCAGTTACCTGTTTTCTGAAATCGCAAGGCGTGTGGAGGCTTATAAGACCGCCAATCCAGATGCTGATATTATCCGACTGGGAATCGGCGATGTGACCAAACCGCTACCCGAAGCAATTATCAATAGCTTGCACCAAGCGGTTGATGAGATGGCTGATGAGAAGACCTTTAAAGGATATGGTCCGGAACAGGGATATGACTTCCTGATCGAGAAAATCATTGCGTTTGATTTTAAGAGCCGGGGCGTTGATCTCGCCGTTGACGAGATTTTTGTCAGTGATGGGTCTAAAAGTGATACCGCCAACTTCCAGGAGATTTTTGGCCAGGACACTAAAATCGCCATCACTGATCCGGTTTATCCCGTTTATGTCGACAGTAACGTCATGGCTGGCCGCAGTGGCACATTAGGCGCTGACGGCAAATGGTCGGACATGGTTTATATTCCCTGTACCGCCGAAAATAGCTTTGTTCCACAGTTGCCAACTGAAAAGGTGGATCTGATTTATTTATGTTTCCCCAATAATCCCACTGGTACAACGATCAATAAAACTGAACTTAAAAAATGGGTGGACTATGCCAAAGCCAATCAGGCCATTATTTTATATGATGCCGCCTATGAAGCCTATATTCAGGAAGAAGATGTCCCTCACAGCATTTACGAAATTGAAGGGGCTAAAGAGGTCGCCGTCGAATTCCGCAGCTTTTCCAAAAATGCCGGTTTTACCGGAACCCGATGCTCCTATGTGGTGGTTCCCAAAGAAGTGATGGGCTATACGGAAGCCGGAGAACCGGTTGAAATCAATAAACTGTGGAACCGCCGACACTGTACTAAGTTTAATGGCGTTCCTTATATTATTCAAAAGGGAGCAGAAGCTGTTTATACCGAAGCTGGTCAGCAGCAGATCAAGGCGCTGGTTGAATACTATATGAACAATGCTAAAATGATCCGTGAAGGCGTCGCCAGCACCGGGATTGAAGTTTTCGGTGGGGTCAATGCCCCTTATATCTGGCTGAAAACGCCAGCCGGAATGGATTCATGGACTTTCTTCGATCGACTGCTTAATGAAGTCAACATCGTTGGAACACCTGGGGTCGGTTTTGGCCCCAGTGGAGAAGGCTATTTCCGTCTCACCGCCTTTGGCAGCAAAGAAAATACCGAAGAAGCCATCAGACGTTTTACCACTCAATTTAAACGATAAGTAAACTACAATCTAATATAAAAAAAGTTCCGGGAAGTTTTAATCACTCCCGGAACTTTTTTAGGTAAAAATGTGTCTTAGGCTAACGTTTATTCATAAACAATAAAGGATTCCGAATAGCGCTTGAGCAGTTCGCCGGCATCAGGGCATTTAATGAGCTCGAAGAGATTGAGGGCGATGACATCGCTAACCTGGTTATGAAACAGTTCAGTTTCCTTGTTCATATTTTCAAACAAGGTATTCACTTCTTCAGCGACTTCACCGGTACCACCTGGTTTATAGGTTCCCGCTTCGACACCTTCCAGAATTTTTTCAGCGGCCTGATTACTATAATCAGCCGACCGTTTTAAGGTTTCGTGGGCTTCGTAAAGCGGACTGTCACTGGGGAGATTCAGACTTTTAACCAGATTACCGGCGAGAACAATCTCATGAGTTTTTTCTTTAACGGCTTCAATTACTGCTTTATCATATTCGATTTTTTCTTGAGCTTTTTCTTCGGTTTTTTCAGGTTCTTCAGTGGTCGTGCTTTTTTCTTCGGTGGCAGGAGCCGCCTCTTCCCCATGGGTGTTTTTTTCTTCGGCAGCAGGAGTAGCCTCTTCTCCATGGGTGCTTTTTTCTTCAACAGCAGGAGCAGCCTCTTCTGAAGTATTAGAAGCGACGAGTTCTTTAGAGGTATTCGGGGCCGTTTTTTTTGTCGGCTGAGTTGACTCTGTGGTGGTTGACGATGGCTCCTTCGACTCCGATTTCGTTTCCGATGCTGGCGCTTCAGTAGTTTTGGTGGCATTTTCAAGTTCGGTGGTAATCTCAGTATGGTTTTTATAACTGAGAATGTAGTTGTTAATCACATCACTGCCAACATATTCAGTAATTTTTGTTCCATTATCTGGATACATGCTGTTTAAGTCGATTTTCGTCAGCATTTCAACACTGTCTTCATATTCGCCTAAAAAAGAAAATAGCGCACTGGCATCATAGTAGTGCCCTTCCGAATAAAAGGTATCAGCTTGAATATAGATAGCCGCTTTGTCCACTGAATTATCTTCTTCATTAGCCGCATGAGCGCCAAAAAAAATCCCGCTTTTAAGAACAAAGAATGCGCCACCGCCGATGAGGAGAATGACGAGAACGGCTGGAATGATGATTTTTAGGGGTAGTTTTTTTCCGCTTTTTTTAGATTTTTTATTATTGGACTCTTCGTTTTCTTCCTGAATCATTTTAACGACTTCCGGGTTATCTGCAAGTTTTTCGGTGACTTTCTTTAATTTCTCATTTTTTTCAATACTTTTACTGCTCTTTTTTTTCTCTTTCTTTTCTTTTTTCTCTTTGGGTTGAAATAGTTTCGGCAACTTTGGCTTTTCCTCCTGAATAGTTTTTACATTAATGAGCGCATACGTTCATTGATGTAAATGTAGTGGTGTGAAATAAAATGGGTAAAAGTGAGTTTTTCAGATAAATGGTTTAATTGGATTTTTTGGTGAGATGTGTACCATTAACAATAATGAATTGATTCGATAATTTTTCAACAAAGTCATCATGTTTTTCACAAACAGAACAGATACAACTTGAAAGGTGGATTGCATTAACATCTTTTTTTAGCAGATGATCTGTTTTTTTGAGAACTCGGGACACAGCAGTTTCGTCGCAATGCCGACAGCGGATAAATCCGATTAATTTGACATCCGTTAATGGATAATTTGAAAAAGCGTCCTGTCTTTCTTTGAATGCTTGCTTACATCCCTTTCCAGAGCAATTATCCATAATTTTTCCGCAACTGATAATGACGACTCTTTTCATTGGAAACACCTTTTTAGTTAATATACTATCATAATTTGGGAATAGTTCAATTAAATTAAATGTATTCAAATTTTCTTTGAGTGCTAAACACAATATAAAGCATATTATACTATAGAAATCATTATAATTACTTAGGCAATTATCGACAAAAGATAGAAATATTTGGTCATTGATGGGTGTCGAATGACTGAACGAAAAGCAATCGTTGCAGAATAAGTCGGGTTGTTCTCAAAAATATGTGAGTAATAACCGATAGCGCGTTATTTGAATGGTTTTATACTTAAAAAAATATTAAAAGTGTTGACACATTTAATAATTATCCTTACAATATTGTTAGCACTCGCAGCAAAAGAGTGCTAATGCTATAAAAGTTTAAAGAAGAGGTATGTTATGGAAAAGAAGCAGTTTAAATCAGAATCCAAACGTCTGATGGATTTGATGATCAATTCGATTTATACCAACAAAGAAATATTTCTCCGGGAATTGATTTCAAATGCATCCGATGCGATTGACAAGGTTTACTACAAAACATTAACAGACAAAGATAAAAGTTTTAATAAGGATGATTACTATATCCGGATTCACCCTGACAAGGATAACCGCACCCTGACCATTGAAGATACCGGCATCGGGATGACTGCAGCTGAGTTGGAAGACAATCTTGGTACCATTGCCAAAAGTGGTTCCAGCGATTTCAAGAACGAACAGGAAATGGAAGAAGATTTTGACATCATCGGCCAATTTGGTGTCGGTTTCTACTCGGCTTTTATGGTAGCTGACAGGGTTTCCGTGGAAACGAAATCCGTTGATGATGAGCAGTCTTATTTATGGGTCTCTGAAGGGGCAGATGGTTACACCATCGAGCCGGGTGAACGAAAAACCCACGGGTCTAAAATCACCTTGCATCTCAAAGAAAATTCCGAAGATAATAATTTTGACGACTATCTGGAACCCCACCGGATCCGTCATTTAGTCGAACATTACTCCAATTTTATCCGCTATCCAATCAAAATGGTCGTTGAAAACAGCCGGGTTAAGGAAGAAACCAAAGACAGCGACAAACCCGAATATGAAACCTATTTATCCGATGATGTGCTAAACTCGATGATCCCGATCTGGCGAAAAAACAAAAATGAGCTCACCGATGAAGATTACAACAATTTCTATCACGACAAACGACTCGGTTTTGATGCACCACTGGCTCATATCCACCTCAGCATTGAAGGTGCGATGAGCTACAAAGCGATTCTGTATATCCCTGGTCAGGCCCCTTTTGATTACTACACCCGGGATTATGAAAAGGGACTGGAACTTTATTCCAACGGCGTCCTGATCATGGAAAAATGTAGCGAACTGCTACCGGATTATTTCAGCTTTGTCAAAGGGGTGGTGGATTCGGAAGATATCTCCTTGAATATTTCTCGGGAAATGCTCCAGCAGGATCGTCAGCTGCGTCTGATCAGCCGTAAAATCGATACCCGAATTTCTGAAGAACTCAAGAAAATGCAGGAAAACGATCGGGAAACCTACGAAACCTTCTTTAAGGCCTTTGGTAATCAGATCAAGGTGGGTACCTATGATAAATGGGGACAGGACAAAGAAAAACTTCAGGACTTCCTGCTGTTCTATTCATCTAAAGAAGGCAAACTGGTTACCCTTAAAGAGTATGTTGAGCGAATGCCGGAAGATCAAAAATATATCTACTATGCATCGGGATCATCAGTGGGACAAATTGAAAAATTGCCCCAGGTATCGATCATTAAAAACAAAAACTATGAGATTCTTTATCTAACCGAAACCATCGATGAATTTGTCACCCAAACCCTCAGACAATACGAGGAAAAAGAATTCCGTTCAGTATCCAGCCAGAATCTGGGCCTGGAAGCACCGGAAGAAGATGAAAAAGACGATCCCGGTGAAACGTCAGAAGTCGATGAAAAATTGCTGGAAAAGATGAAGGAACTCATTGGGGATGAGGTCGTTAAGGTTAAAACCACTGCCCATTTAAAAGAGGACGTTGCCTATCTATCCACTGAAGGGGATCTGTCCATCGAAATGGAAATGACCTTAAACACCATGCCCCAGGGCGGCGATGTGAAAGCCAAAAAAGTATTGGAAATCAATAAAAACCATCCGGTTTATGAAAAACTCCGAACTTACTATGAATCCGATGATGAGCAATTTGCGCTCTACACTGAAGTGATTTATAATCAGGCCAGACTGATTGCCGGCTTACCGCTTGACGATGTGGTTGCTTTCACCAAAAATATCAGCAAACTGATGTAATTAGGCGTTTGTTTCAGATACCGTACCGACCAATTGTTAATCTGTTGTTTGCTGCAGAATCGGACAGGCTATCGCCGTGTCCGCTCTGATGCAAACAACATGATGTAACAATTGTCGGTACTGCGTTATTGCTTTTTATTGCAACAACTACTGAAAACCCCAATGCCATCCTTAACGGATCGGTGCTGGGGTTTTAATGTTGATTGACAAGATCAATTCCTTTTGATAAACTATCTAGCGGAAGGTATAACAGGATGATTTTAACAATTGAAGTAGCTCGAACAATGAGATTATCGATGAGACATTGTTTTGAGCCTAAAGATAAAGTGTAAAACTTTTATTCTCATCGGTCTAAGCGCTAGTTTGGTATAGCATTGCTATACTTTATTTTGGTGCGCTTAAACCGATAACCATATGAAAAGTTTTAAGGCCATGACGCAATGTTCGTTATGGCCTTTTATAATGACAGGGAGTCAATATAAAGGTGACTCTCTGTTTTTATTTTGTGAATTTATTTAGTAGAATTTATATAGGAGAAATATTAATGGGATTATTGGACGTAGTAAATATAACACATTCGTTTGGCGATAAAATATTATACCAGGAGGCTTCCTTTGAACTGTTCAAAGGGGAGCACATGGGGATTGTCGGGCGAAATGGGACTGGGAAGACCACCCTGCTAAATACCTTGATTGGCGAAATTATTCCCGACGGCGGGGATATTCGCTGGCAAAAAGGCATTAAGGTTGGTTATCTGGATCAGCATGCCAAAATTGATCAGGACATAACGGTTTTTGACTATCTGAAAACTTCTTTTCATGAACTTTATGAAACAGAAGCCCAGCTGACAAAAATTTATGAAAATATGGGCAGCGACTGCAGCGAAAAAGCCATGAACCGAGCCGCAGATCTCCAGAGTTTACTGGAAAACTCTGGCTTTTATGAACTGGAAAGCCGCATTTTAAAAATTGCCGACGGTTTGGGGATTACCGCGCTGGGGATGGACAGCATTCTGGAAAAACTGAGCGGGGGACAGCGGGCCAAGGTCATCCTGGCTAAGCTACTGCTGGAAGAACCCAATGTGCTGCTTTTGGATGAGCCCACCAACTTTCTGGATAAGGAACATGTGGAATGGCTGACCGATTATTTAAAAGCGTATGAGGGAACCTTTCTGGTGATTTCCCATGATTTTGATTTTCTGGACAAGATTACCACCTGTGTTTGCGATATTGAGTTCTGCACCATCAAAAAATACAGCGGCAACATTTCCAAGTTCATTGAGTTAAAAGGCCTGAGACGGGAAGGCTACATCCGAGAATTTGAAGCGCAGAAAAAAGAAATTAAGAAATTCGAAGATTATATTTCCAAAAACAAGGCTCGAGCTTCTACCGCCAGTATGGCCAAAAGTCGGCAGAAACAATTGGATAAAATTGATCGGATTCCACCACCGGAACTGGTGCCAAAACCTAATTTCCGATTTACCTCGCTGCATATTTCAGCTCAGCGATCCTTGAGTGCCAAAGATCTGGAAATCGGCTATGATTATCCGCTGTTAGGAAAACTTAATTTTAAAATTGAATCAGGTCAGAAAATCGTCATCACCGGGTTTAACGGGATCGGCAAATCGACCTTGCTTAAAACCTTGGTTAAACAAATTCCGGCGATTTCCGGGAAATTTAAATTTGCCGATAACATCAAGGTTGGCTATTTCGAACAAGACCTCAATTGGGAATATCCGCAACAGAACCCCATCCAGGTGGTATCGGACGTTTATCCCAAGCTGTCTCAGAGCCAGTTGCGACGGTATCTGGCGCAGTGCGGTTTAAAGGCAAAGAGTATGCTCCAAGGGGTATCCACCTTGAGTGGTGGGGAACAGGCCAAGGTTAAAATCTGTATTCTGATGCTGACCCAGGCAAACTTTTTAATTCTCGATGAACCGACAAACCATCTCGATGCCGATGCCAAAGAGGTATTAAAAAAAGAACTGATCAAATGGGAAGGCAGCCTGATTCTGGTATCCCATGAGGCGTTGTTTTATGAAGATTGGGCCGATGCGATTATTAATATTGAGGGTTAACAGAGTTGTAATATAAAATCAAGCCAGAGGCGGTCCATTTTGTTTAAAATGGGCCGCTTTCACGTTTCAGAATTTTTAAAGGATCAGCAATAAATAGTGCAATCATAATCGATTATACAATCATAATAAATAAGAAGATGTCTTTAAAAAAAACTTAACATATGTAAAAAACCCGGCTATAATAGAGTCATACAGTTTTATTTTTTAATTTAATTTAAATATTGAAATCAAATAATGAAATGAGACATACGTGAAAATACAATTTTTAAATAGAGAACGTATTAATGACATATTAGCCAATCGATACGATTATCCGCTGACCATCGTTGAAGCGCCCATGGGATATGGAAAAACAACCGCCGTCCGGAATTTTCTAGAAATAGCAGCGATTAAGCCCATTTGGATAACATTTCAACATGAGCGTGGTTTTATCGATTACTACTGGAATAAGTTTTCGGACGAAGTCAGCAAGTATAATCATGTTAGTGGCGAGACATTAAAGCATCTTGGTTTTCCGGTGGATGTCCCCCAGATGGATCAGGTGGTATCGGTTTTAAGTGATATGGTTAACGATGATAAAATAGTGCTGGTGTTGGATGATTACCACCTGACCAATAGCGAACCGCTGAATCGCCTGGTGGAGTTAATTGTCTCTGAACGAATCGAAAATTTTCATCTTATCCTGATCACCAGAAATACGATTCATTTAAACAGTGCCGAATTGGTGGCAAAGGGGTTTTGCCAATTGATCACCCAGGATTTGCTGAAATTCACAGAAGCTGAAGTCCGGGATTATTGCCTGCTGATGATCGAAACAATATCCGATAAAGATCTGAAGAAAATTAGTGACTATGCCGGGGGATGGATCACCCTGACGTATATGCTGCTGCTCGGTCTCGAAAAAGGGATTCCGGTGGGGATGAATATGACCATTGACGAGCTGATCAACCAGACGCTTTTTAGTGTTTATGATGATGCGATTCAGAATTTTCTGATTGAACTGTCGATTATGGACACATTTACGGAAGATCAGGCGCAATTTATTACCGGAGAAGAAAAGGCAAGCCTGATTCTAAGTCAGATCAAAAAGGAAAACTCCTTTATCTATTTTGATGAACTCAATAAAACCTATCAAATTCATTATGTGCTGCTTGATTTTTTAAGAACAAAACAGCGCTTTTCGCTGGCAGAGCGACGCATCTTGTACAGTCGCTTGGGGGAATGGTATCTTGCTAAGATGGCGTTTCCCAAAGCTTATGCATATTTTAAACAGGCCAGAGACAATGAGCGCGTACTGCAACATCTTAACAATCCTGAAAATATCCGCAATGAACTCGCCGAATTTGATGGCTCTGCCGAGCTGTTTGCCAAAACACCGGTGGACGTATTGCACCAATATCCGCTCGCCTATTTGCAGCACATTCTTATTTCGCTGCTCCGGGGAAACGATGAAACAATGATCAGCTGCTGTCGACAGTTAGAAGAACTCGAACAATTTTTCCTGAATCAGGATGAGCGGGTCCGGACAGATAAAAACCGGATGCTGGCGGAGATTAATATTGTCAGAAAGTTCACCTTCTTTAATCATCTTGAAGAGTCCACCGACAGAAATGATTTGATTATCGCGTTGCTAAATGGAGAGCAATCTTATATTATGCAGCGCGAAAACGAGTTTACTTTTGGCTCGCCGCACCTGTTATACAATTATTTCAGAGATCGGGGCGAATTTGAAACAACCACAAAATTAATTATTAAAAAATTTCCGGTTTACCCCAGATACGCCAACGGCAATGGGACCGGATCGGAATACCTGGCCAGGGCGGAATTCGCGTTAGAAACCGGCAAATGGGCGGAAGCTGAATTAAACAGTGAAAAGGCGATTTATAAGGCCCGGACCAAAGATCAGCATAGCATTATCATTTGCGCCACCTTTAATTTAATCCGGCTGATGATTTTACAGGGACATATCAACGATGCGCTCAACCGATTCCGGGAACTGGAAAAAGAAATCACCGAAGTCAGTAATCCTGTTTACAATACGACGATTGATATTTGTAAGGGCTATCTCTATGCAAATCTGGATCAGGTTGAAAAAATCCCATTTTGGCTGCAAGTTGGTGATATGACGACGGCTGATCTTTTTTATCAGGGCGTCGCCTTTAATTACCTGGTTTATGGTAAGGCGGTGACTGCCTCACGGAATTTTGTGAAACTCGAAGTTCTGGCTGAAAGTTTTGTCGAGTATTTTTCACTCTATCATAACCAATTGGGGTTTATCCATAATGGGATCTTTGATGCCATTGCAAAATACCACCTCTATGGCATGGCAGCCGGGGTGAACGCACTTGAGATGGCATTAGCGGAAGCCAGACCGGACGGTATTGTAATGCCTTTTGTGGAAAACGCAGTACATCTCATTGCGATGCTCAAGAATATTCTCGCTCGTCAACCGGAGGATGTTTTTGTCCAAAAACTGTTGTCATTTAGTAAAATTTATGTGCAGAGCCTGGAAAATGGTGAATTATTCAGGGTTAGTTTGACTCAACGGGAACATGAAGTGTTATTACTGACCTCCAAGGGGTTAAAACGGGAAGAAATTGCCAACCGGTTGTATATTGCGCCCGGCACGGTCAAAACCCATCTCCAGAATGTTTATCGAAAATTGGAAGTCAATGGTAAAAGTGCCGCGATCAAAACAGCTGTCAAAAATGGATTGTTAATATCAGAAAGGTAAAATCGATGTCTGGAGATCAGCTAAAAAAAGACAGCTTGAATGTTTTTCAAACAATTGCATTATCGGTGGCCATTATGGGTCCGTCGGCCTCCATTGCAATCACGGCGGGGATGATCGGATCCCAGGCAGGATCGTCGGTTCCGCTTGTTTTTTTGGTATCCCTGTTGATTGTCGGTTGTGTGGCGGTTTCGATTGTAAAGTTGAACCAGACCTTTCCTTCAGCTGGCTCAGTTTACTATTTTGTTGAAAAAACATTGGGGCGTCGGGCCGGTTTTATTTCAGGATGGCTGATTGTGTTGGCCTATTTAGTCCTCAGTGTCAGCTGTATGATGGTATCCTGTGCCTATCTGCAGATCCTGCTGAGTATTTTTGGGGTAGGTATTCACTGGCTGTTCATCGGGCTGTTTTTAATGGGATTGATCTTTGCCCTGGCCCATAAGGATGCCGAAACAAGTACCTGGGTAATGCTGCTGATTGAAATAGTATCCATGGGGCTGATCTTATTAGTTGCCGGGATTATTCTGGTCAATTCTCAAAAGACCGCTGGCTTGAGCATGGTACCCTTTACCCTGGGGGACAACAATCTGTCATCATTGGGTTATGCATCAGTTTTCGGATTTCTGGCCTTTGCCGGGTTTGAGGGCGCATCGGCGCTTGGCGACGAAAGCAAAAATCCGAAGGCGACCATTCCGCTGGCAATTACCAGCGGAATTATCATCACTGGAATTTTTTATGTGCTAGTTTCCTATGCTCAGGTGATTGGATTTGGCTTGACGTCCGAGGGAATGGCCGCTTTTACAAGCAGTAATTCACCACTGAGCGACCTGATTGCCAGATATCTGGGCACTGAGTTTTCAATTGTGATGTTGTTGTGTATGGCAGTATCTTTTTTCACCAGTA
The DNA here is from genome assembly GCF_963664135.1 of uncultured Acetobacterium sp. NCBI lineage: Bacteria > Bacillati > Bacillota > Clostridia > Eubacteriales > Eubacteriaceae > Acetobacterium > uncultured Acetobacterium sp. The sequence goes on from NZ_OY760905.1 coordinate 165,295, forward strand.
CCCTGGGTTGTGTCAATGCCGGGGCCAGAGTACTGTTTACGATGAGTCGGGATGGGATGTTATGCCCGTCACTGGGTAGGGTTAATGAAAAAAACAATACTCCCTATGTGGGATTGAACGTTTTTGTGGCTGCCATCACCATCATGATTGTGGTCAGTTTTCGTTTGGAGGCCATTCAATTGGCTGGTTATGCGGCCTTAACCGGCACTCTGGCACTGCTGCTTTCTTATATCTTTACCTCAATTGGCGCGATGGTGTACTTCTATAAAAATCGCAGCTGGCGGGGCGGCCGCCTGATTCTGCCGGCAGTGGCGATTGTTGCCTTGACCGGGATCATTTTTGCCAATATTTACCCGGTTCCAGTGTTTCCGCAAAACCTGTTTAGCTACGGAGTGGTTATCTGGTTGGGAATCGGAATTATTTTAAGTCGGAATCAGGCAGACGCAATTGCCGCAGCCCCATCGATATCGGAGAACGAAAGTAATTTGAGCTGATCAATCGCATTAAGTGAAGTGAACCCAAGACTTCTATATTACAGCTACCGGCTGTAATACAGAAGTCTTTTTGTGTGGTAATACGGTATGAGAGAAAAGATTATTAACAGCAATTTAGGGTATATCGTTTAATAGACATTGAATGGGGACGTTAAGTTGATGTTGATATGAAAGGAACGATCATGAAAAAATTAATTAAAAACAATGTGAGCTGGGTTGGCAAAGTGGATTGGGAGCTACAGCAGTTTCATGGCAATGAATTTTCAACCAAGCATGGCTCGACCTACAATTCTTATTTAATTCAGGAAGAAAAGACGGTTTTAATCGACACGGTCTGGATGCCCTATGCTAAAGAATTTGTAGAAAATTTAGCCCAGGTAATCGACCTGAATGAGATCGACTATATTGTCGCCAATCATGGCGAAGTCGATCACAGCGGCGCCCTGCTGGAATTGATGGAACGAATTCCGGATGTGCCGATTTACTGTACTGAGAATGCTGTTAAGTCTTTAACGGGTCAATATCATCAGGACTGGAACTTCAATGTGGTTAAAACCGGTGATAAGCTGGATGTGGGCAATGGCAAAGAACTGATCTTTGTGGAAATGCGGATGCTCCACTGGCCGGACAGTATGGCCAGCTATCTGACCGGGGACAATATTTTATTTAGCAATGACGCTTTCGGTCAGCATTATGCCACCGAAAAACTGTTTAATAATCTGGTCGATCAATGCGATTTATTTAAAGAAGCGATGAAATACTATGCCAATATTCTGACCCCTTTTAGTGCCATCTTGCGAAAGAAACTGGACGAAATTATTGCCTTTAATCTGACCATTGATATCATTGCCACCAGCCACGGTGTCATCTGGAATGACAATCCGATGCAAATCGTCGAAAAATATGCTCAGTGGGCCGGGGATTATCAGGAAAATCAGATTACCATTATCTATGACACGATGTGGAACGGCACAAAAAACCTGGCTGAAAAAATTGCTGACGGGATTGGTCTGACCGACCCGGATGTGGTCGTCAAAGTCTTCAATCTGTCAAAAAGCGATGCGAATGATCTGATTACCGAGGTCTTTAAATCAAAGACCGTGCTGATTGGTTCGCCGACCATTGGCGGCAGCATTCTCCACTCCATTGCCGGCTTTGTTCATCTGATGAAAGAGCTGAAGTTTAAAAACAAAAAAGCCGCCGCCTTTGGCTGCTACGGCTGGAGCGGCGAGTCCACTAAGGTGTTAAATGAATGGCTGACCGGTGCCGGCTTTGAAATCATCAATGAGGGTCTGCGGAATCAGTGGAACCCCGATGACGCCCAACAGGTAGCCGCCATCGACTTTGGCAAAGAAATCGCCAAAGCCTAGAACCTGATTTGTAAATAATAAGCACAAAAAAATGACTTAATCTCGAAAGATTAGGTCGTTTTTGTTGGACTATTATAAAAATCAATCGTAGTGAATGCCGCCCCAGTAGACTGGGCCATTGACGATGGTGCGGGGATCAAACTCGACGCCTTCCAGGGCCCACTTTTTATATTCTGCAAAGCCGGTACGGTCAATGATGTAACCGATGTGTTCTTTGCCGCCGGGAGCCGTTCGGTCGATATAGTGATTGACAAAACCATAGGTGTTTTTGACAATTTTAACAATTGCGTCTTCGGTAGCCCAAACCAGGAAGTCTTCGGCCAGCCGCGGATTTCGCTTGCCGGTACGGCCCATGATCACCAGTCGATAGTAGGTTTCCGGGCTGCGGGTCCAGGCCCGGGTGGGGCAGTTGATGACACATTCGCCACAACCGACACATTTTTCGGTGTTGCGGATAATCCGGTAATTTTCCACCGACAAGGCATCCACCGATTTTTTCTTGCAGGCTTTGACACAGGCCTGACAGCCCATACAACGATCTTTATCGTACTGTGGCTCAGTCATGCCGATGATCCCAAAATCATGCATCCGGGTTTTGATGCAGTCATTGGCACAGCCGGTGAAGGCTACCTTAAAATGAAGGTCATTGGGGAAGATTTCCTGCTCCATTTTCTTGGCAAAATTGGTGGTATTATAAGTGGCAAAAGGACAGGTATTGCTGCCGATACAGGCCGAAACATTCCGGGTGCCGGCGGAAGTATAGCCTTTGCCGGGAATTTCCTGATTGATCTCAAGTTTTTCAATAATTGGCTGGAGTAGGGCATTGACAGCGTCCATATCGCTATATTTGATGCCTGGGATTTCAAAGCCCTGACGGGTGGTTAAATGGATCCGGCCGTTGCCATAGGTTTCGGCAATGTTCTGGATCAATGGTAGCAGCTCGGCGGTTAATAAGCCCCCGGGAACCCGGACTCTGGAGGCGGTTTCCCCACGAACCTTGGTGACGCGATAAGCATTTTTCTTTATCTTCTTTGTATTCAGATCTAACATGGCGCTCCTCCTAATCCTTTAAAAATTTTCCCTTGGTGTAATTAAAAACCGGGCCGTCCAGACAAATATAGGTATCATCAATTTTGCAGTGTCCACATTTACCGATCCCACAGCACATTTTTCGTTCCTGGGAGATCCAGATGTTTTCTTGCTTGAAGCCCACATTGAAAAGTTCGGTGATGGTGCATTTCATCATCATCGGCGGGCCGACCACAATGCCGACGGCTTCATCCGAATGATTAATCGGGATATCGGGAATATACTGGGTAACCAGTCCGCATTTGCCGCAGTAGCCGTCTTCCGGAGTATCCACAGTCATGATGACGTTGATGTTCTTTTCCCATTCTTCGAAATCCTTTTTAAAGAGGACATCTTTAGGGGATTTAAAGCCAACCAACAGGGTAAAGCCCTTGCAGTCTTCGGGATGAGCCGAAAAATAATCGACAATTCCTTTGACCGGTGAAAGACCGGTGCCGCCGGCGACCAGCAGAATTTCTTTGCCCTTGTAGTTGGCAATGTCAAAGCCGTTGCCGTAGGGTCCCCGCAAGAACAGGCTATCGCCGACATAGTTTTCAAAGATCTCATCGGTAACCTTGCCGACTTTACGGATCGTCAGATCCACCGTGCCATCGCCGATACCGCTGACCGAAATGGGGGCTTCCCCAAACTTGGGCAGCGATACCTCAAAAAACTGTCCCGGTTTGACATCGCCGCTGTAGGTCATTCGGAAGGTAAACTCGATTTCGGTATGCTTGATCACATCGACGATTTCAGAAAGAAACGGAATATATGGATTAAGTTCAGTCATTTAGTTTTCCTCCTTTGCAGCGTCATTGACCAAGGTATCCAGTTTATTGATGCAATTGGCAAAAGAAATATATTCGGGGCAGACATCGTCACAGCGGCCGCAACCGATACACATGTGGGTGCCAAAGCGACGTTTATAATCGTTAACCTTGTGCATGACCTTAAAGCGCATTCGCTGACCCTTGTCGTTTCGAAACGCATGTCCGCCAGCCATGTCGGTGTAGCCATCCACATGACAGGAAGCCCAAACCCGCCGTCGTTCGCCGGCTTTGCCGTTGTCAGTGTAGAAGATATCCTGCATCGTGAAACAGGTACAGGTGGGACAGACAAAGTTGCAGCGTCCACAGGCGATGCAGCGGTTGCCGTATTCTTCCCAGAATGGGGCGTCAAACAGGGTCTGCGGAACCGTTTCCGGGATCGTCACGACGGTATCATTGGCCGTAACCGAATCCGCAATCACCGGCGTTTGAGTTGCACCAGCCAGGGCGGTGTTCAGGACATCCCAATGGCTATCAACCAGCACGGTGTCGCCGTCAACCTTTAAATAAGCGTCGTAATCGTCACTTTTCTGAGTGCCCATGGAAACACAGAAGCAGTTTTCAAAGGCGTTTTCGCAGCCCATCAGAATAAATTTGGTATTGTCCCGCAGCCGTTTATAATAAGTATCGATCGCACCGTTTTCCAGATAAATGGTATCCATTCGTTTCAGGCCGTGCAGATCACAGTTGCGCAAAAACACAATCGCTCCCTTTTTAGGAGCATCTGCTTCTTTCATTTCATTTTCAGTAAAATAAAACAGTGTTTCAGAGATAGGAAGTAAGACCTCTTTAAAAGAGTAGTCCGATTTTTCAGCAAATTCGATTTCAGATAGCTCGGTGATTTCACCATAACGGATCGTGTCAATGGCGGTAAAGGTGCCATCGCCGACAAACCGTTTGGGTGCATAGATAAGGTAGTCTTTTGATAAGTCAGAAAAAATAGCATTCATTTTTTCCGTTGTCGTTTGGTAACCCATAAACAAGTCCTCCTTCAAGTTTTTTGGTAATTGCTGCTAATAAAGATTGAAGTCTGTCAAAAGTCCTTTTCAGGGGATCTTTGACAGACTTTCATTTTGTGTAGATGATGTTTAAATATATCTAGTAATTTAAAATTTTAAGAACAAACCTTTATTGCTTTGATGCCTGTTATCACAATCAATTTTGTAACGTGCAGGCGAACAGTCGGTAGACTGTACGACGTGCAGTGTAAAAATTGTTTGGTGATAACAGGCGGCGAAGCTCGATACAGTTAATTCTAAAAAATAGATTAGCCCAGTAATTTTGCCATGTCAGCTTCTGGAGTAGAGATCGGAGCGATGTTGTAGTTTTCAACCAGAACGTTTAATACGTTTGGTGAAATAAAGGCTGGCAATGATGGTCCCAATAAGATGTTTTTGATGCCAAGTGATAATAATGTCAGTAAGATACAAACCGCTTTTTGTTCGTACCAGGACAATACCATGCTCAGTGGTAATTCATTCACGTCACATTCAAAGGCGCCAGCTAGGGCAATCGCAACCTGAATGGCTGAGTAGGCATCATTACATTGGCCCATATCCATCAGTCGTGGCAAGCCGCCGATGGTGCCCAGATCAAGATCGTTGAATCGGTACTTACCACAGGCAAGCGTTAAGACAATCGTATCAGCTGGTGTTTTTTCAACAAATTCAGTGTAATAGTTACGTCCGGTTTTAGCGCCGTCACAGCCGCCAACCAGGAAGAAGTGTTTGATATCGCCGGCTTTAACAGCGGCGATGACCTTGTCAGCGACGCCTAAAACAGTGCCATGACCAAATCCGGTTAACAGCGTTTTGCCGCCGTTGATGCCGGTCATTTCCTTATCTTCAGGGTATCCGCCCAGTTCCAGTGCTTTGGCAATCACTGGCGCAAAGTCTTTTTCTTTGCCAACATGAATCATACCCGGGTATTGAACCATATCAGTGGTGAAAATACGGTCAGAATAGCTTTCTTTTACTGGCATAATACAGTTGGTGGTGAACAGAACCGGAGCTGGTACAGCTGCAAATTCTTTTTGTTGATTCTGCCATGCGGTGCCGAAGTTTCCTTTTAAGTGAGAATATTTTTTAAGTTCTGGATAAGCATGAGCTGGCAGCATCTCGCCATGGGTGTAAATATTAACGCCCTTGCCTTCAGTTTGTTCCAGCAATAATTTTAAATCATGTAAATCATGACCGGTGATGATGATGAATGGCCCCTTTTCGATGGTTAAGGGAACTTCAGTTGGGACTGGGGTGCCATAGGTTTCGGTGTTGGCTTTGTCAAGGAGCGCCATACATTTTAAATTGATATCACCCGTTTTAAGAACCAGTGGAAGCAACGCATCCATGCCCAAATCGGATCCAACTGCTACTAATGCTTCGTAGAAGAAGGCATCAACTTCAGAATCTTTGTAGCCTAAAATTGCGGCATGGTGAGCATAGGCTGCAACCCCTTTAACGCCTAAAAGGATTAGTGTTTTTAAAGAACGGATATCTTCATTGTCGTCCCATAATTTTGCCATATCATAATCTTCTGCAGTAGGATCCAGATCCGCTTTCATTTTATCGACACAAGCGACCATCACTTTGATACTTTCATCGTCAAAGTTGACATTGGTAACAGTAGTGAACAAAGCTTTTTTAATACAGGCGTCAGTGGCTTCGGTAGCAGCCGTTTTTTGAACGGCTTTGGCTAAACCAATACAGGCACCGATTAATTTATCCTGATCTCCGGCAACAACAGGTGTTTTACCACAGACTCCGCTGACCTCACATCCGGTTCCTTTGGCAGTTTGTTCACATTGAAAACAAAACATATCTTTCATCTTTTTACCTCTCTCGTAAAATATTTTTTAATAGATTTATATATAACCTGTCTTAGACAGGGAATAATCAGTGTAAAAAAACATAACTACTATTGAATTACCCATTAAAATTGGGTTAAACCATTTTACTTCTATTTTCTGAATCCAAGCGACTCGTGTTAATCGTATTCAATTGATGTATTTATTTGAAAAAAATCTCTTTTATCGGGAATGATTGTTTGCTGCGACGTTCTGTATTTCTAATCTGACGATGACGTAATCATACTACACTATTTTCATGCTGACGGTTGCAAATGCAACAGAAAATAAAAAAATACCAAATATTTGAAAAAAATTGTCGATTAAGTTGCCATAAGTGTTTCTAATTCTTTGATTTTACAACCAATTATGATATGATTTCTTTAGATAGATAGGCATTGGCGAAACGGATCAGAACGCTAACGGCACGTTCACAATTGCCTCAATATTGTATTGAAAGAAAAGGGGACAATCGATGAGTCTGAAAATGAGCAATCTGCTGGACGTAGAAAAATACTTGCTGCTTGAAATGGTCTATTTTCATCTGCCATCTGAATATAAAAACCAGATTACGAGAACGACACCGATGAAACTGGATGAGTTCATTGATCTTATGGATGTCTGTGGTTATGCAATTCTTCCAGGTTTTGTCAGTCGGTCTCAAAGTGGCCGAAAGTATGCTAGACAAAGACAGGCTCATTTCCGGCGGATTTATGCCGCCAGCGAAAATTTGGCAGATGTCGTGATTACTGGCTATGCAAATGACAATTTTGGTCAATTTGGTAACACATCGGATAAAAACAAAACCAGTTTTGTCGGACTGGCCTTTGAAGATGGCGAAAACAATGCGGCGGTGACTTTCAGTGGCTGCGAGCAGATGTATCTATCCAGTGTCGTTCTGGATTGGGCGGGCTGTCTGATTGCGTCATTGGGGGTTGTCACTACCCATCATCACAAGGCGATGGCCTTTTATGACCGTCATATGGCAGGGATCTTAGGCGAACGCAATATTCTGGGGCATTCCAAAGGCGGGAATTTGGCCACCTATGTGTACATCAACCGTCTGGAAGAAAACACCAATGCCTATTGTGTTAACGCTCAACCCTATTGCTGGTATACCATGACTGAAACCCAGAAAGAAGCGCTTAAAACGGATCGGTTTGAGTATATTGTCCATGCCAATGACCCGACCCGAAAGGCCAGCTATGTTTCCTATATCAGCCGGACTGCGCCGCTTAACCGCTATGCCGCCCAGCGATTTATCAATGTCCATGGTTTAGAAGAGGTGAATTTTGACGAATTTGGCAATCTGGAAGGTACCCGGGTGATCCGGGAAACCACCAGTCAGCTCCGGTCGCGGATTTTCAAAGACTATACCGCCGAAAAACGGCTTACCCATGATGAATGCATGGCAAATTTTCAGGAAAAACTGAAAGAAATTACCTCACTGCCCCGGCTTTTCAGCACCACCTTGGATGAGATATTGATGGTGACCGAAGCTCAGGCGGCGATTATCTGGCTAAAAGATAAGGATGATAAAGGTGAATATATCTATCCGCTGATTATCAAAAGCCCCGGAGCGGAGGATTTGTACCAATTAAAACTCAGAGCCGGATACGGTATTGCGGCCCAGTGTGTTTTTGATGGTTTGCCCCTTTTTATCAGGGATTCCAAACAATATAAACTTCATTTTAACGGCATTGATCGGGCAATGGGCATCACCATCACTTCAGAAATAGCGGTTCCCCTAGGCATTGATGAAACAGAAGTGTTTGGAGCGTTAGAACTGGTCAATAAAAAAAATGGACTGTTCACGCTGGAAGATTTTGCCCTGGTCAACGAGATGACGCTGGCAATGCTTACCGTCTTTAAAAAATCTGGCGAATCCCTGGACAGCTACCGGGATTTCTCGCTGTTACAAATCAGAAAGAGCGGCAAGCGAAGCTTTGCCATTGAAAAGAACGGATATAAAGAAAAGTCTTTTAGCTCTCAAAATGAAAAAAATACATTTCTAAAAAAAATCACCGGCTTGAATTTGGAGCCCAATGAACGGTTGATCTTTAACCGAAAAACCTTTACCAGCAGTAAACAGGAACAGTTAAAACGCCTGCGCAAACAAGAATACGCCATTATTTTTGAGAAACCGCACCTGCGTTATTCTAAAACCCGGGTAAACACGGTTCTAATCGCCTTGCTGCTCCATTTCCGAGAGAACCGGGTTAACCTCAATGAGGTGGCTAAAATGATGGGGTTACAGGATAAACTTAAAACCCGGATCACAGACCTCACCGATGCTGAGTACATTCGGCTGGAATATGGCATGGCCCGAATCCGTCAACCCAAACTGATTATTGTCAACACCCCACCTAAGGGACTCAGTCCGGCCGCTTGTAGGGTTTTGTGTAACCGGCTGAAAAAGGATTGCCGAAAAAAAACGGCTACGGTGATTGTTCTAGAATCGGACTAAAAAGAGATCTGAAAAGAAATCTGAAAAGAAATTTGAATTGAAGTTTGGTAATTGCAAAAGTACCTATTTAGAAATAATAATAAAAAAAGAAAGAATAAAAAGTGAGGTAACTGTGATAAATCTGGAAATTCCCGGCCACGAGCCCATCGTCGTGGAGCATGTGACCTTTGATTACAATGGCACCCTGGCGGTGGACGGCTATCTGGTCGATGGACTGAGAGAAAGACTGGTGGCGTTAGCAAAGCGGGGGGTGGCTGTGCATATTCTCACTGCCGATACCTTTGGTCTGGTACGAGAGCAATGCGGAGAGCTGCCGTTAACCATCGAAATTTTTTCAAAAGATAATATTTCCCAAAAGAAAAGGGCTTTTGTTGAAAAGATCGGCGGAGCGACAAATCTGGCTATTGGCAACGGCAATAATGACCGGGAAATGTTTGCCGAAAGTCGCTTATCGATTGTGGTGATGGGCAAAGAGGGCTGCTGCGTGAAGTCTTTGCTGGCAGCGGATATTGTGGTAAACAGCCCGTTGGATGCTTTGGATCTGTTGCTGAATACCGATCGGATCGTGGCGACGTTGCGAACCTGAAACAGCGTGGACGATCAGCTGGCAATTCTGGAAAAACAGAACCAAGACCTGAGAAGTGCGCAATGGCATTCCCAGATCTGCTAAAATTAAAACTTTTTGATTAAAGCTTTTTACGGTTTGGAATTTACTGGCTGACTTTCTGCCCACAGTTTAAGCAGAATTTTGAATCAGCGGCCAAGGTTGAACCGCAATTGGTGCAGTGCAGGGCATCTGTCTGTTTGAACCCACATTCCGGGCAGAACTTGGAATGGGCGGGAATCACCGTTTTGCAATGACTGCAAACCATGGTGTCCGGTTGTATGGCAGCCTGGGGCTGATTTTTGCTCATTTTCAGGGCATCTTCGTCTTCTACAAAATCCAATATGCTGCCAACCAGACCATGATGATGATCGTGGCGGCGAGAATCGTTATCGTCGTATGAACGGCTCATAATTTACACCTCTTAATTAATTATAAAATGATCGTTTGAATTAAACATTAATGATAATCTATAACTTTTTTAGGATCTTGTAAAGGCGTAGAATGAAAATGGTTAAAAATACGCCATTTAGTAGCTGAATTTTATTATCACTTTTGTTAATTTAATATAAAATGGGGTAATGTGAAGTCTAATACGAAAGTGCCGTGAGCTTTCCGTTCAGTTTCGCACGAAACAACCAGAAGAAATCGCTACGCGAATTTCTTCTTTGTCGCGGGCAGTCGCCAACTACAAGCAAGCTTGTGATTGGCTCGTTGCCTTCGCGAATTTTTACACTGTACGTCGTACAGGCTACCGCCTGTTCGCCTACGTGTTACAAAATTGTTTGTGGAAACGAACGAAAAGCAAATAATGTTCAATTTTTATTAGGCTTTAAATAACCTTCAATTTAGAGAAATAAGGAGAATTCAATATGAGAGAAGATTATATTAACTATCAGGGCAAGAAAATCTGGTATTCGGTTTATGGAGAAGCGTCGCAGCAAACACCCCTGCTGGTGGTTCACGGCGGACCTGGTTTTTTGAGCATCCCGGATACCATTGCCGACTTCAGCGACGGGCGACCGGTTTATTTTTATGATCAACTGGGTAGCGGAAAATCTGAAAAAGCGAATGATCATGACGATTATTCCCTGGCATACTTTGTTTCCGAGCTGGATGCCGTCATTCAGGGTTTACAGCTTAGCGAAGTGATTTTGCTGGGACTTTCCTGGGGCTGTGGTCTGATTGCTGCCTATATGTTGGACAAGCGGCCGCAGTTTGTCAAAGCGTTGATCCTTTCGGCTCCCTATTTGAGCACCCCGCTGTGGGAAGAATGTGCCATGGAAAACATCTCGAATCTGCCGGAAGTCATTCAAAAGATCATCGTTGAAGCTGAAAAAAATCAGGAATTTGGTGAAGCCTATGAGAAGGCTGCCGAGGTCTATTATGGAAATTACCTCTGTCGTCTGGATCCCTGGCCGGATAGCGTGATGGATTCTTTCGGTAAATTGAATATGGATGTCTATTTAACCATGTGGGGACCCAGCGAATTCAGCGTCAACGGCAAACTAAAGCGTTTTGACCTGATGCCCCGACTCCATGAAATCCCCGTGCCGGTGCTGCTGACCTGTGGGGACAATGATGAAGCCGGCGTTAAAATGGTGAAAGATTTTCAAATGGAATTTCCCCAGGGATCAATGGCGGTGATTCCCAGCTCTGCACATTTGCATCATATTGAACAGCCCGTTATTTATAAAACCATTGTCGGTGAGTTTTTAAACGATAAGTAGGGCCGAAACCCAATAAAACGTATTTTTATAGTTAGCGGAAAAAAACTTTCAAAAGCAATCAATTTAACCTCGGCAGCCTATGACCAAGCATAGGCTGTTTTTTTGCGATGAATCGAAACAGTTGTTTAAAAAATGACCAGCGCCATCATAATCGATACTTTTTTTTGTCAATTGACAGTAATTTGGCCGAATGTTATAATCATGTCCATAATTAGATAAAAACAATAAAACATAATAATAATAGGATAAAGGAATAGATGGATGATGAAAGAATACGATGTAATTATCATCGGCGCTGGGGTGATCGGTAGTTTTGTCGCCCGGCATCTCATGGAGAAAAAACTGGCGCTGGCGGTGTTGGAAAAGGAAGATGACGTCTGCTGTGGGGTCAGCAAAGCTCATTCAGCCATTGTGCATTGTGGTTACAGCGGTAAACCAGGAGCTTTAAAGTCAAAAATGACCGTCGTTGCCAACGAGAATTTTCATAATGTTTGCGACGAGCTGGATGTGCCCTTTCGTCGCTGTGGCTCCATAATCGCTGCTCGGAGTGCGGCAGGGGTTGAAAAGCTTCGAGAAAAGCTTCGATGTGGGTATGAAAACGGCGTGAAAGAAATGTACTTGTTGAACCGGGAAGAAACCATGGCCCGGGAACCCAATGTAAAAGACGATATTATTGCCTCGGTGTACACACCGGCTACCGGAACGGCAAACCCCTGGGAGTACTGTAGTGCCGCGATGGAAAACGCCATGGATAATGGGGCTGAACTTTTTTTAAATCACACCGTACTGTCCATTGTAGAGCAGGATGGTGTTTTTATTATTAAGACGAATAATGGTAATTTTCGCTGTCAGCAGCTGATCAATTGCGCAGGTTTGTATGCCGACGAAATCAACAACATGATCGAGGAACCATTTTTTCGGATCAGTCCCCGTAAGGGCGAGTATATTGTCTTAGACAAGAAACTGGATGGTTTTGTCAATGGTTTTATTTTTCAGGCTCGGGGTGAAGATGAACCAAAGGGGGTATTTGTTTCGCCTACCATTCATGGCAATATTATGGTGGGCCCATCGGCGGAAGATGTGGATGATAAAGAGGATCGTGCCAACACCATCCAGGGTCTGTCGTTTATTCAGGAGGTCTCTCAAAACTCGGTGAGACCGCTTCCCTTTGATAAAATGATCACCTGTTTTGCCGGTTTAAGACCCCGTCCGAGTTGGCTACGTAAAAATGCACAGGGCGAAATTGAGGCTTATGAGGATAAAACCAAAGATTTCATTATCCGGCCTGGGAAAAGGCACCCGCATTTTCTCAATGTGGCTGGCATCAAATCCCCAGGTTTTACCTGTGCCGATGAAATCGGAAAATATGTGGCTGGTCTTGTTTTTGGCGCCGGGGATTTTAATGTCAATGAAGACTACAACCCCCGGCGGCGAAGACGTCTTCGGTTTACCGATTTGAATCATCAGCAGCGCAACCAAGAAATTCAGAAGGATCCGGCTTTGGGGAAAATTGTTTGTAAATGCAACCTGGTGACCGAAAGTGAAATCCGAGATGTAATTTTGCGAAATGCTGGGGCTCGAACTGTGGATGGGGTCAAAAGAAGAACCGCTGCGTCCATGGGTAAATGCCATGGCAGCCATTGTCGGGATCGAATTCAGGACATATTAAATGAGGTACTCCAACATGAAGCATTATAAGGCTGTCATCATCGGTGGCGGTATCGCGGGGATCTGCGCTGCCCTAGAACTGGTTCAAAACAGCGTAACACCGGTTCTGTTAATCGAGCGTGAAACCAATTTAGGAGGGATTTTGAACCAGTGTATCCATACCGGGTTCGGACTCAAATATCTGGGGGAAAATCGCACCGGTCCTGAATATCTAAAATATTTCACCGAAAAAATCGGGTCCGCTATTGATGTCATGGTGGACACCGAGGTGATTGAGATCTCCTCGGATAAGGTGGCCATCCTGGTCAACCGCCAAGGCCTCCATCAGGTTGGTGCCGATGCAGTTATTTTCGCCACCGGCTGCATTGAGCGGCATCTGGGCCAGGTGCTGGTCAACGGCAATCGGGTGGCCGGTATTTATACGGCTGGAACCGCCCAGCGGATCATTAATTTAAAAGGCGGGTCGGTGGGCAAACGAATTGTAATTCTCGGTTCAGGCAATGTCGGTCTGATCATGGCCCGGCGCTTTACCCTGACTGGGGTCACTGTGGTGGCAGTGGTGGAAAAAGAGTCCCGGGTTGCTGGACTGGAATGCAATCAGATCGACTGCATCGATGCCTATCAGATTCCGCTGTTATTAAACCATACCGTGACCACGGTCTTTGGAAACAAGACGGTTACTGCCGTCGGCATCTGTCCGGTTCGGGCGGGACAGGTTATCTATGCCGAGGAAACGATCTACGAATGTGATTCCCTGGTAACCTCGATGGGACTGATTCCCGACGTATCCCTGGCCCAAGGGCAGGGGCTGCCGGACGGGGCGGGCTTTTTTTATCTGGGTAATTGCCATTATGTTCATGATCTGGCTGACAATATCAGCATTGAGGCCGAACGACTGGCGCAGTGCGTTAGCCACTATCTGGTCACTGGTGAGCACCGGAGCTTTGCAACGGAACAGTCAACATCCGAAAAGAAACCCGAAAGGGAACGGGGCAATGAAATGATCTGCACGGTCTGCCCCGAAGGCTGCCATATCCGGATTGAAAATGGCGAGCCGGTTGGCAACCGTTGTGATCAAGCTTTACTGAATAAATGCTGGGAAACGGTTATTTAGTTTATTATTATGCTGATTGGCTTAGCCGATCGGGTTTGCGGAGGAAATTTTAAATGAAAGAAAAAGTATTTGGAATAATTGGAGTGGCATTAATGATATTGGTCGGGGTCGCCTTTCCGGGCAATGCCCTGGCAGTCGCAGAAGAAGGTTCGGGCGGAGGCGCAGATCAACCGCTGACGATCGTCGCTGCCACCATTGCGGATGGCCAGAAGGGCGTGCCCCAAAATCAAGAAATTACCTTTGAATTCAGTAAAAATGTGGTTAATCTGACGGTTCAGGAAAACAATCAAAAATGTTTTGCAGTTACCGATCAGAGTGGACAACCGGTGCGTTTTACGGTGGTGATGGCGGATGACCAGATCGAACGGGAGAAACGCAACTTTATTGGGATAACGATCAATGATGGCTTGCAGGCTGGCGAAACCTATACCATTGCCATTAGTAAGAATCTGATGGCGAAAAATGGACAAAGTCTGGATCAGGACTATACCTATGGCTTTTCCGTGGCGGGAGCAGTGAAAGCAGAAACGACTACGACAGATACAGCGTCTCAAACCACCAGTTCCGGTATGAATTCGGGAATGGTCGTGCTGCTGGCAGCGCTGGGGATTCTGGTGGTGCTGGCGGTTATATTCGTCTTCTGGAAAAAAAAGAATGGCGGCAACAGTGACAGCGACCGTTAAACAGAATAGGCCGAATCAGCCCGCTAAACAACGTGATCAGCGAAAAAAAGTGCTGATCTATACAGCGTGTATCCTGGCTCCGTTTTTGATATTTTTGATTTCTCTTTTTATTGGAAAATATGATCTAACGCTGGGACAGGTTTTAGCTATCCTGAAGGCTGGTTATGGCAATGCGGCTGATGCAAAAGCCACGGTTATCTGGGAGGTTCGGATGCCCAGAGCACTTGTTGCGATTTTGGTTGGCGGCGCCCTGGCGGTTAGCGGCGGCGCTTTGCAAGGGGTTTTTCGCAACCCGCTGGTTGATTCGGGGATTCTGGGAGTCAGTGCCGGGGCGGGATTCGGAGCCTGTCTGGCCATTATTCTATTTCAAAATACCGGTGCCATTTACCTTTTGGCCTTTGCTTTCGGCCTGCTGGCGGTTTTCTTGAGTACTTTTACCGGACGGATTTATCAGAATTCCACAAATATCTCGATCGTCCTTGGCGGGGTGATTATCTCATCCATTTTTACCGCGTTGATTGCTTTTACCAAGTATCTGGCCGATCCCTACCGGGAACTTCCGGCGATCACGTTCTGGCTGATGGGGAGTCTGGCGACGGTGGATTATCAGGATCTGTTTTTTTGTCTGGGACCGATTGCGGTGGGGGTGATCGGAATCATGCTGATGCGCTGGAAAATCAATGTGATTTCAATCGGCGATAAGGAGGCCCAGTCGCTGGGGGTCAATGTTGATGGCTACCGTTTTCTGGTGATTATTTTTACTGCGCTGGCAACGGCGGGGGCGGTCTGTGTCAGTGGAACGATCGGCTGGATTGGGTTGATCATCCCTCATATTGCCAGGATGCTGATGGGGAACGATAACCGAAAAATCCTGCCGATCTGTTTTTCATTGGGAGCCTGCTTTCTGCTGATTGTGGATGATCTGGCCCGGCTGCTTACCGGCGGAGAAATGCCGATCGGTATCTTGACTTCCCTGATTGGGGGGCCCTTTTACATTTATCTGCTTAAAAAAACGAATGGAGGCAACTGGACGAAATGAAACTGCTGGAAGTTTGCGATCTGCATTTTGCCTATCCCGAAAAGAAGATTTTGAATGGCATTGAACTCGAGGTGAGGGCTGGGGAAATCATCTGTCTCTTTGGCCCTAATGGCTGCGGCAAAACCACCCTGCTGGAATGTCTGCTGGGGCTGATCCCTCCCCAAAGCGGGCGTATCAGCCTAAAAAATCAGGATATCCGCACCATGAAGGCCCGGGAGATTTCCCGTCACATTGCCTTTGTACCCCAGTTCCAGGAAAGCTCCTTTGGCTATACGGTGCTGGAGATGATCTTGATGGGTCGGACCCCACGGACATCGATTTTCGGAGAGCCAGATAAACTCGATCTGGAAGTAGCGGAAGCAGCTTTGGCGGATGTGGGGTTGTCCACCCTCCGGGACCGGAATTACAATAGTCTTTCCGGCGGCGAAGCCCAGCTGGTCAAACTGGCCCGAGCCATTGCTCAGGATACCAGCATCCTGGTATTGGACGAACCCACTGCCCACCTGGATTTTCGCAATGAGCTGAAGGTCTTAAAACAGATCAGCTGTCTGGCCAATCAGAAGGATCGCTGCATTATCATGGCTACTCATTTCCCCAACCACGCCTATCTGCTGGAAAACGAAGGTAACGCCGTTCAGGTGGCGATGATGCGCCAGGGAAAGATCGCAGCCTTTGGTTCGACCAATGTGGTACTGGACGCTCCCCATATGCAGAATATCTTCGGGATTGAAAGCTTAGTTTCTGAAAATGTGCTGCCCAACGGTAACACGGTAAAATATATGATGCCGATTAATCTGCTGGAAGGGAGCTGGTGACTTGGTGGAGAAAAAACGACAAAAGCTGATCCCAATCGGCTGGCTATTACTGGCGGTAA
Organism: uncultured Acetobacterium sp.; assembly: GCF_963664135.1. Lineage (NCBI taxonomy): Bacteria > Bacillati > Bacillota > Clostridia > Eubacteriales > Eubacteriaceae > Acetobacterium > uncultured Acetobacterium sp. The sequence goes on from NZ_OY760905.1 coordinate 182,075, forward strand.
TGCTGTTATTAAGTGCCTGCAGCGCGGCCGGAAACCAATCAGCCCCAGCGGTTCAGGCCGATCAAAACCAGCGGCTTGTCACCGATTCTCTGGGCCGAACTGTGGCAGTACCCAAGGAGATTGACCAAGTGGCCGCAGTTTTTTCTCCGGCTGTCCACATTATCTGTATGCTGGGGGATAGTGATAAAATTCAGTCAGTTTCGGAAGGTAATATGCGGGATCGCCTGCTGTTAAATCTCTATCCCACCATGGTAGATGCCCGTACCCCCAAGGGTGGCGGTGCTTTTAATATCGAAGAACTCTATCAGGAGCCATTGCCGGACATTATTTTCTGTGACCCAGCTACCGTGAATGACGGAAAAACTATGAAGCAACTGGAAAAGTTTAATGTGCCGGTGGTGGCTATTGACTTTCAAACCATTGAAGACCAGAAAACAGCGATTACGCTGATCGGGACGATCATGGGTCGGGAAGAAAAAGCGGCTCAATACTGTGCTTATCTGGATGAAACCCAAAAACTGATCACCGATCGGATTGAGGCGGCCGGAAAAAGCGACTCGATCACGTTGTATCACGCCGTTAATGAGTTGCTTCGGGGCGATACTGAAGCATCGCTGAGCGCCGATATCATCAAGCGGATGGGGATCACTCAGTTGGGGGTAAAGGCAATGCCGGGACTCAATGATGCTAAAAACTATATCAGTCTGGAAACTTTGTTTGCCGATGATCCCCAGTATATCATTGTCAACGGCGCTGATGTTTATGACTATATTATGAAAAATGAACGGTTGCATGTGCTTAAAGCATATCAGAATAACCATGTCTATAATCTACCGGTGGGAATTTCCCGCTGGGGACAGCCCTATTCGCTGGAGACGCCCTTGTTTATGCTTTGGCTGGGAAAAACCATATATCCCGAGCTGTTTGGCGATCTTGAATTGAAGCAGGAAATGAAAAGCTATTATCAGACCTTTTTTGATGCTGATTTAAGCGATGATGTCTTAAATCAGATTCTGGAAGGCCGTGATCTGCGGGAACTGGAGCCTGTTAACACAACCGAGTAAAGAAAAACGGAATATAGCAAAATCGAATTAAGTATTTTGGAATTGGCGCGTTATAAGAAAGGAACATGGTTTTGAACTATATTATTTGTATTGATGATACGGACAATCTGGAATCAAAAGGGACGGGCAGTATTGCCGAGGAACTCAAGAAGATATTGGAAGACGAGTTTGGTGCAAAAACATCATTCGTTTCACGGCATCAACTGCTGTTGCATCAAAATATTGCCTACACCTCACACAACAGTTCTATGGCATTTCAATGTGAATTTGACGAGCGTAAAGAATTGGCTGCCAAAGATCGTCTATGCAGTTATCTACAACAGGAGGCAGCGGTGGGATCCGATCCGGGAATTGCAATCCTTAATACTTCTCGGTCTGCCTGTTTTGATCAGTTGATAGCCTACGGGAAAGATGCCAAGACCCGAGTTCTGACTAAAGCTGAAACTGAGCAAACGGCGGCAGCGTGTCAGGTATTTCTGAAGGCCCTGGGAGGCACCGGAGATGGGATCATCGGCGCACTTGCCGGGGTGGGATTGCGCTTTAGCGGTAATGACGGGGAAATGAAAGGGGCGGTTGAGGGGTTTGAAAAAGGTGAAATCTATCAGGTGAAAACCCTCTTTAGTCATCCGGATATTGATGGTGTCAAGGAATACTCAGGTATTGATTTACAGGATACTGATGCGGTTTTAATCAGCTGGCGAGTGAAGTTGAGTCTGGAAAATGACCGACGGACACTGATTGTAAGAAGCAATCATGGACAGTATGAAACCATGCACAAAGAAGACCTGAGACGTTATGACACGGCCAAAAACAATGTGACCTATTGTGATCGCTATCAGTCGGATGTTGAGGAAGAGTTGTGTGAAGGCAATCAAACCAGTTGTCTGAATTGTCGATTTCGAATCTGGGAAGAATTGAATTTCAGATGTGCCAAAGAATCAAAAACCGAAACGCTCGGATATAAATAAAAATGTTGACGATTTCATTTCCATTATGCTATGATCTAGTCAATGAGGAGATAAAATGAGTTGGACTGATTTTTCAGAATTTCAAATTATTCCTTCCATCCGCAGGCTGGGTGACCTGGAAATCGCCCTTAACAGCGAGGCTCAGGTGATTTTGCTTACCGAAGCCCACATTGCCAATCTGCAGGATCTGGTCAAGCTGGTTCATGCCAAAGATAAAAAGGCACTGATTAATATGGAGTTGCTGGGTGGTTTTGGAAAAGACCACGTGGGAATGAAACTGCTAAAAAATTATTACCATGTGGATGGGGTGATGTCAACTGACAGCGGCAAGCTGGGGATGGCAAAACAATGCGGTCTGGTAACCTTTCAGCGATTTTTTCTGCATGATTCGCGATCATTTGAGACGGCATTGAAAATTATTGAGTGTTCCCGGGTTGACGGTGTCGAGCTGTTACCGGCAATTATGGCCTTGGATTGTTATCAAAAACTGACGGCGGTGGCAAAAATCCCGTTATTGGCGGGTGGCTTTATCCGGGACCGTGAAATGATGGAAAAAGTCAAGGCCTGCGGTTTTAAAGGCTTGACGGTTAGCGACAAGTCGCTGTGGTAGCGTGATTTTGGATTTCTTGATTTATAATAAAACAAAATAAAATGTGCCGGATGGTAATTGTGTGAGTCCTGCTTAGTAAATGTGATGAATTGTGTCGCATTTATTAGGCAGGACTTTTTTTAGTGAACAAAGCGGGTTTGTGGGCTAGGTAGTACCCGCCCTACGAACTGATGTGTGACGGTGCGGTGTATCAAAGTTTAAAATTAAAAAAAATAGGCATTAGCGAAACTGGGCCCAAAGCTCACGACACTTTCGCAATTACCTATTCAAAAAAATAAAGTGGAGGTTACAAAATGGGAAAATATTTACTGGGTCTGGACAATGGCGGCACCATGATTAAGGCGGCGTTGTATGATTTGAAGGGAAATGAGATCGCCATTTCCAGTTCCAAAACAGCCATGTATCAGCCGGCCCCCGGGTTTACCGAGCGCAATATCGAAGAAATGTGGCAGGCCAATGTCAAAGCCATCAAAGGGGTCATCGAAAAAGCGGGTATCCAGGGAAGTGAGATCATCGGGCTGTCAGCCACTGGTCATGGTAATGGGATGTATCTGGTCAAAGCCGATGGCAGTCAAACCTACAATGGGATGATCTCAACCGATGTACGCGGGAAAGAATATGTGATCAAGTGGCTGAGTGATGGGACGTTTGAAAAAATCCTGCCGAAAACCATGCAAAGTGTCTGGGCGGGACAGCCGACCACGCTGCTGAAATGGTTTATGGAATATCGGCCGGACGTATTAGCAGAAACCCGGTGGATTTTTATGTGCAAGGATTATATCCGCTTTCGCTTAACTGGCGAAGCTTATGGGGAAATCGCCGATATGTCCGGCTCCAGCCTGATGAATGTCCGAGATGTGAAATACGACCGGGAGTTGCTCGCAGACATGGGCTTGGAAAGCATCTATGATAAATTGCCGCCGCTGCGTTATTCCGGAGAAGTCTGTGGCACCATCACCAAAGAAGTGGCAGCACTCACCGGTTTGGCCGAGGGGACCCCGGTGGCCGGTGGTTGTATGGATATTCACGCCTCGGCGATGGCAGTGGGGATTACCGATGAGGATAAAATGTGTGTTGTGGCCGGTACCTGGAGCATCAACGAATACATCAGCAAGAAACCAGTGGTTGATAAGGATCTGTTTATGACCTCCATTTATACCATCCCCGGTTATTGGATGATCCTGGAAGGCAGCCCGACCTCCGCCAGTAATCTGGAATGGTTTCTAACCGAAATTCTTCGGGATATTGACCTGAAAGATCAGGATGTTTATGAATATTCCAACAATTGTGTCAACTGTGTGGCTGACGAAGACTGCGGCGTGGTGTTCTTGCCGTTTCTTTATGCCAGCAATGTCAACATCAATGCCAAGGCCTGTTTTGTGGGACTATCGAGCTACCACAACCGCGACAATATGCTGCGAGCCGTTTATGAAGGAATTGTTTTCAGTCACAAGTATCATATTGAAAAGCTGCTGAAATATCGGGAAGCGCCCAAGAGTATCCGAATTGCCGGTGGCGTGGCTAAGTCTCGGGTCTGGGTGCAGATGTTTGCAGACATTCTCCAGGTACCCATTGAGGTGACCGAATGTACCGAGCTGGGGGCTCTGGGTGCCGCCATCTGTGCCGGGGTTGCTACGGGTGCCTACGAAAGCTTCAAAGCGGCCTCGGACGTGATGGTCGAAATCGCCTTCACTGCGATTCCCAATCCGGAAAAGAAAGACCTGTACGAAAAGAAGTACAACCGCTATCTGAAAGTCATCAATGCCTTGGATGGGATCTGGGATGCGTATTAGGATTAATTCATGGGCGCTTTGATGTGAGTGCATGACTTAAATTAATAGCGATGAAAGTGGGTACCGATCAATTGTTAATCTGTTGGATGCTGCAGGGTCGGACAGGCTACGCCGTGTTCGCCCTGATGCATCCAACATGATGTAACAATTGTCGGTACAGTTGAGTGCTTTATTTTAAGAATTATTCAAATAAACATCAAAGTAAGTTGCCAATTAGGGTGTCAAAGTGAAGATAGGAGATTAAAATGGATTTGAAACTAACCGGAAAAAACGCCATTATCACCGGGGGTTCCCGGGGGGTAGGGCGGGCGATTGCTCTGGGGTTGGCGGCGGAAGGGGTCAATGTGGTCGTCACCGCCCGAAGCCAGTCGGCCGAGCTGAAGGCAGTGGTTGAGGAAGCCCGGGCGCTGGGGGTCAAAGCGTTTCCCCTGAATGCCAATATGGAAAACGCCGATGATGTGCTGGTAATGATGAAAGAAGCCGAAGCCCTGTTGGGGGATCTGGATATTCTGATCAACAACGCCGGGATCTGGCTGACTGGCTGGATTGAGGACATCCCGCTGGAGGATTGGGAACAGACCATGGATGTGAATCTGACCGGGCCATTTTTGACATCCCAGTATTTTGCAAAAATCAATCTGGCCAAGAAGCGACCGGGACGGATTATCAATGTGAATTCCCAGGCGGCCTTTAACGGCTCTACCACTGGCCATGCCCATTATGCCGCCAGCAAAGCCGGGATGGTGGCACTGACGATTTCCATGGCCCGGGAGCTGTCGTCCAAAGGGATTACCGTCAACGGCATCGCCCTGGGGGTGGTCAATACCGACATGATCCGGGACAATATTGAAGCCAATCCCGGTTATTACGAAAGCCGGATTCCCATTGGCCGGGTAGCTCAGCCGGAGGATGTGGCCAACATCGTGGTGTTTATGGCTTCGGAACCGGCATCTTACCTGACCGGTACCACCATCGATGCCACCGGTGGGATGCTGATGCGGTAGAGGATTCAGCCGGAACGAGAGTTAAAAGACAGACATCTGCGGGCGGGTAATACCCGCCTCTACGAACCAAAATTACGGGCAGCGTAAAACACACACCATTAACGAGAGGAAAAGAAAATGAATCATTATGACATCATCATCATTGGGGGTGGTATTACCGGTACGGCCATTGCCCATGAATGTTCAAAATATCAACTGACGGCGGCCCTGCTGGAACGGGGTACCGATATCGGGATCGGGGCGACCAAAGGAAATGGCGGCGTAGTTCACCCGGGTTACGATCCCACCCCCGGCAGCTTGAAAGCCAAGATCAATGTCCAGGGGGCTAACAGCTACCCAAGACTTGCCAAAGAACTGAACTTCAGCATCATTAATCCGGGAATCTTTGTGATCGGGTTTAGCGCTGCCGATGAAGCCGTGTTAAAACACAAGCTGGAATTTGGCATCAAGAACGGCGTCCGGGAGCTGGCGATGATCACTGCCGAGCAGATGCGCAACCGCGAGCCTCATCTGGCCACGGATGCCAAACTAGCCTTATATGCTCCGACTGCCACGGTGGTTGATCCGTTTGAGGTGGCCATCGCTTTTGCTGAAAATGCCAAGGCCAACGGCGTGAATATTCTGACCAACCAGCCGGTAACTGCCATTGAAAAAAGAAGCGATGGCAGTTTTGTGATTCGCACACCCAATCAGCAATTTGCCTGTTCCTATATCGTCAACGCCGCTGGCAACCATGCCGACGTGGTTGCCAAGCTGCTGGGAATTGAAGAATACCAGATGAAACCCCGACACGGGGATCTGCTGGTATTTGACAAGGACATGAAGATCAAGCCGCAAACGGTGATGTTTCCCTGTCCCGGACCGGACACCAAGGGGATCGCCTGCATTCCCACGGTTCATGGCAACACCATTGTCGGTTCCACCGCTACGATGATGGATGATAAGGAAGCGGTTGACAATTATGCCCCGGGAATTCAGGCCCTGATCGATGGGGTGCATAAGATCTTGCCGGAACTCGACGCCGGTAAGATCATCCGCACCTTCGCCGGACTGCGACCGGTGGTGTTGGACAACAACAATGATTTCTACATTGCCGAATCCCAGACGGTTAAAGGTTTTATTCACGCCGCCGGGATTCAGTCCCCAGGGGTGGCCTCGGCCCCGGCGATTGCCGAAGTGGTTCGCGATCTGCTGGATAATGCCGGACTGGAAATGGTTCCTAAACCGGATTACAATCCGTACCGGGAAAAAAAGATTGTTTTTAGCGCATTGCCCATTGATGAACAGGATGCTCTGATTCATCAGAACCCAGCTTACGGACAGATTGTCTGCCGCTGCGAAACCGTCACCGAGGGTGAGATCATCGATGCCATCCACGGGCTGATTCCGGCACATACCCTGGACGCGGTTAAGCGTCGCACCCGAGCCGGGATGGGACGCTGTCAAAGCGGATTCTGTCAATACAAGGTCCTTTCGATTCTGAGCCGGGAGCTGGGGCTACCGATGGATGCGATCTGCCTGGAAGATGTCGGATCCCAACTGCTCTGTGGATCGATCAAGGGAGGTGTGAAATGAAACAGTTAAATTATGATGTGGTTGTTATTGGCGGTGGCCCCGCCGGTATGGCGGCAGCCCTGAAAGCCAAGGATAAAGGTGCCACCGTGGCCATCATCGAACGCAACGACGAACTGGGGGGAATTCTCAATCAGTGTATCCACAGCGGTTTTGGTCTCAGCTATTTCAAACAGGAGCTCACCGGGCCGGAATACGCCGAGTTGTTTATTAATCGGGTGGCAACGGCTGAGATTGATGTTTTTTTAAAAACCATGGTCATCGATTTATCCCCGGCACGCCAGGTGAAAGCCATGAATGAGGAGGGGATGTTGTTGCTTAACGCCGGGGCCATTGTGCTGGCCATGGGCTGCCGGGAACGGACCCGGGGGGCCATAAAAATTCCCGGCTCACGACCGGCGGGGGTCCTCACTGCCGGGCTGGCTCAACGCTATGTCAATATCGAAAATCGTAAACCAGGTGAACGCATCGTCATTCTGGGCTCCGGCGACATCGGCCTGATCATGGCCCGACGGCTGACTCTGGAAGGCATGCAGGTGCTGGGGGTTTATGAATTGATGCCCTATGCCAACGGACTCTACCGGAATATCAAAAACTGTCTGGATGATTTTGAAATCCCCCTGCATTTGTCGACCACGGTTACAAAGATCATCGGCCATCCCCATCTGGAAGCCATTGAAGTGGCCAAGGTTGATGGAAATTTCAACGTGATCGAAGCAACCCGGGAAGTGATTCCCTGTGATACGCTGCTGTTATCCATTGGGCTGATTCCGGAAAATGAGTTATCCCAGAAATCTAGAGTGAGTCTGAATCCCCGCACCAACGGGCCGCTGGTGAATGACGATCTGGAAACCAATCAGCCGGGGATATTCGCCTGCGGAAACGTCCTCCACGTTCACGATCTGGTGGACAACGTCACGCTGGAAGCCGAACAGGCCGGAGCGGCGGCCGCGGCTTATGTCCTTGAGCAAACGAATCGTCAATCTCCCAATGAAGCCAGCCCAGTCGAAGCCAAAATGACGCGGTTGCTGAGTCCGGGAGAGAATGTCAGCTATACCGTGCCGGCAAAACTGACCGTTCCGTTACAACACGCCGCCCGGATTTTATTTCGGGTGAACAAACCGTTAGATAAGGCCGAAGTGGTAATCCAGGCCGGAACCGAGATCCTTTATCAGGGTAAACCCCACGCCTTTAAGCCAAGCGTCATGGAAATGGTGGCACTTAACCCGGAAGAAATGATTCATCTCAGTGATCCACAGCAACCGATAACGGTAGCAGTCCGGGAGGTAAACGGATGAGTCGTGATCAGAGAGCAATAAAAACAGCAAAATTAAATAATAAAATAAAAAAGAGTGAATTAAAAATGAGTGAAATAAATAAAACTGCAATAAAAGTCTGCTGCACCACCTGTCCCAAAGAATGCGTGGTCACGGTTTTTCTGGAGGACGGCGTTTTAATCAATGTGGAGGGACAAGGCTGTAAACGAGGTAAAAAATTCGCACAAAAGGAGATCACCACACCAGAAAGAACCTTAACCAGCACGGTTATGGTGGAAAGTGGTGGCAAAGCGCTTTTGCTACCGGTGAAGACCGCGGCCCCCATCCCCAAAAAAGACATGGCGTTGGCGATGAACACCATTCGCCAGACGAAAATCACCGGGCCCTGCCGGATGGGGGACGTGGTTATCCCGAATGTCTGCGGTACTGGCGTGGATGTGGTGGCCTGCCGCAGTATCAAGGAGAACGACCATGCGTGTTAATCTCACTTCGATTTTAAAAGCAGCCCATCAGCATGGTTACGGCATCGGAGCGTTTAACACGCCGAATCTGGAGAGCGTTCAGGCAGTGATCGCAGCGGCAGAATCCTTGAACCAACCGGTGATTATCATGCACGCCCAGATTCATGAGCAGATGATCCCGTTGGAAGTCATCGGACCGGTGATGATCCGGCTGGCTGATCAGGCAAGCGTGGATGTCTGTGTCCATCTCGATCATGGGGAAGACCTGGGCTATCTGCTGCATGCCATGAAGATGGGTTTTTCCTCAGTGATGTATGATGGCTCCAAGCTGCCCTACGACGAAAATCTGACAAATACCCGGGAAATTGTCCGGGTCGCTCACTATCTGGGCGTATCCGTCGAAGCGGAGCTGGGTCGGGTGCTCCGTCCTGAGGGCGGCGGCAAAGCGGATCCGGATGAAGAAGTGCTGATCCCGGAAGCGTGTTATACGGACCCCCAAAGCGCCAAAGCGTTTGTCGCGGCTACCGGGGTAGATGCTCTGGCGATTGCTTTTGGTACCGCCCATGGTGTTTATGAAGCCGAACCCTGTCTGGATTTTGACCGTATCGCGGCCATTCGCAAACTGGTGGATGTGCCGCTGGTGATGCATGGCGGTTCCGGAGTGCGTGCGGATGACTTCCACAAAGCGATCAAGTCCGGGATTTCAAAAATCAATTATTTTACCTATATGTCCCTGGCCGGTGGCCAGGCCGTTAAGGCGCACCTCGATCAAAACCCCGGCCACGACCTGCGTTTTGATGAACTTGCCGAGATTGGCCGGGTGGCCATGCAGGCTGATGTTGAACGGGCGCTGAAAGTATTCGGACAGAGATTATGAATCTGGATAGGCACAACCAGTTTTAAAACTGAATAAAAAACCGAAAAAGAGAAATGACCGATAGTCTTTCTCTTTTTTTCGGTTATCGGTTTTTAGATTAATTTTTCATGTTTGCAAATCGTGTTAAGGCCGGATTTCTTGGTCTGGTAGAGTAGCCGGTCAGCGGTTTTGGATCCGTTCAGCCAGTCGATAGCCATCGTTCAGGGTGGTGTCTGGCATCATTAGGACAATGATCGCTTAATGAACAACAGCTCTAAAACATTAGAAAGCTTGAAAATAAGATAGTTATGTTGTCATCTTTTATCACAGTTAGTTTAGTGATACAATATGGGTAGTTAGGATTAAAAAAACTGGAGGTCTCAATGAAAGCGATCAATTGGCTTTTAACAAGTGAACCCTATATAGAATATGCTACCCGTAAAAACCTGATGAATCAGGACGAGGATGCGCTTGCAGATTTAAAAAAACAGGTTTTAGACGACAACCGAATTAAAAAGCTATTGAGTGACGTGGCAGACTTTAACGGAACTTTGGTTACCAATCACAAAAACCCAGAACTGCCAATTCACAAGCTATTGTTTTTAATGGACATTGGTCTGAATCGGGAAGTTGCCGAAATTGACCGGGCTATCGTTCAGATTCTTACCAATAAAGATGAGAACGGTGTTTACAAAAGCCTGACCAATGTGCCTAAACATTACGGTGGTACGGGGGAAGACTCATTGGGCTGGTCTTTCTGTGATGCGCCACTGATGCTACTAGCCTTAGTCCGGGGCGGGATATCTTATCAGGAACAGGTGAAACAGGGAGTTGACTATCTGGTTGGACTCCAGCGTGACAATGGCTTTCCTTGTACGGTTTCAAAGGAACTGGGAAAGTTTAGAGGGCCGGGAAAAAAGAGCGACCCTTGCCCCTATGCTAACTTAGCCATGCTCAGACTATTCTTGATGATCTCGGATTACACCGAATCGGAAGCAGCTCGGATATCCCTAGAATCACTCCTTGTTCAATGGGAAAACAGCTGGGAATCTCATCCTTATATGTTTTATATGGGAACGGATTTCAGAAAGCTTAAAGCACCGACACTCTGGTTTGATCTGGTTGCTGTTACCGACTGTTTAAGCCAATACACCTTCGCTCTTAAAGACCGCCGATTTCAGGAGATGATTGACATTTTGGAAGTCAAAGCCAATGACCAGTACCAGTTTACTTCAGAATCCATCTATCTTAAATGCAAACCCTGGGATTTTGGCCAGAAAAAAAAACCATCCCTTTGGCTTACCTATTTGTGTCTGAATATTCTCAAGCGATGTGGTCGTTATGGTTACTAGTCGAAAACTGATACGAAATACCAAATTTCAGGAGGTCAAGTGAAATGAGTAAAATTGTCTTTTTTTCGATTCCTGCTCATGGGCATACCAATCCCACCATTCCGGTCGTTAAGGAATTGGTCAACCACGGCCATGAGGTCTGGTATTATTCGTTTAACGAATTTCAGGAAAAAATTGAAGCAGCCGGGGCTCGGTTTATTAGTTGCGACGCCTATCTGCCGATCATCTCCGCCGAGGAACTGGAGAAAAAAGCGGGCAAGGATTTTGCCGCCCTGATCGAAATGGTGGTAGACACCACCATTGCCATGGACGCAACGATCTGCCGCGAGCTCAGGGATTTCAGGCCGGACTGTATCGTCTCCGATTCGGTCTGCTTCTGGGGAAAATTGTTTGCCCGGAAATTAGCGATTCCCTTTATTTGTTCAACTACTACCTTTGCCTTTAATCAACACACCGCCCGGTTGATGAAGCGGGGCTTTAAAGAAATGATCGCGATGTTCACCGGGATGCCCCGGATTAATAAAAAGATTAAGCAGCTGAAAAATCACGGTTATGAGGTCAAAAATTTTATTGATTTGATCCAGAATGATAATGTCACTGATACCATTGTCTACACTTCAAAGGCCTTTCAACCGATGGCTGAAACCTTCTCAAACTGTTATGCTTTTGTGGGCCCCTCGATTCTGGCAACGGAAACCGCACCAGCGCCAAAAGGCAATCGGAACAGGATCTACATTTCTCTGGGAACTGTTTTGAACCAGAATGCGGACTTCTACAATAACTGTCTCCAGGCTTTTAAAGACGAAGACGTGGAGGTGGTGATGTCGGTGGGTGACAAAACCGATCTTTTAGCATTGGGAGAAATTCCCGATCATTTTGTGGTCGCATCCCGGGTCGATCAGCTTGCGGTGCTTAAACAGTCCGATGTATTTGTTACCCATTGTGGCATGAACAGCGTGAATGAGAGTATTTATTTTGGCGTCCCGATGGTATTATTTCCGCTTCACAGTGAAGAAGGGGTGGTGGCTAATCGGGCCGCCGAACTGGGGGCCGGGGTTAAATTAAAAAGCAGTCAGCCCGAGCAGTTGCGCGCCGCGGTAAACACGGTTTTGAACGATCCGTCGTTTGTTAAGAATACCAAAATACTGTCGGAGCGTTTCAAACAGGCCGGCGGTCCAAAGGCAGCCGCAGCGTTTATTGAAGCAAAGGCTCAAAGTGAGTAAATGGTGGGAGATCAGTGAGTTTTTGAACGACCCATCAACGCCTCAAAATCATATTAAAAAGCCATCCTCCTGAAAAACGTCTATCTGTAAATTTACAGATAGACGTCGGTTAGGGGGATGGTTATTTATTTTTCTGTCATCAATTGAGCATCGTTTTGGATTTGGTGAAGCGGCTCAAGAAACCTGAGCAATCGCACCGAGGTTTTCTTTTTTGAGCTGGCATTGTTTTTTGTAGGGAGAATGTTTGGTCTTAAATTCCGATGCCAAAGTGAGGGTGTCCAATTCTTCCACACAGGCAATCGAACCATTATGCAATTTTAAGGACTGATACAGGTTATTGGTTGCCAGACAGTCAGACAGGGCCCGATGGGCATTGGTGTTTTGAACGGCACATTTTTCGCAGGTGGACTTAAAGGTGTCGCCTGAACGTTGCTTTTCTCTGAACAACTCTTTCAGATCGATGAAGTCATTTTTTAAATAATGATGCAGATGCGCTTCGCAATGATCATATAAAAAATTAATATCAAAATTAACATTATGACCGACGAGAATCGTACTGCCAATAAAGGCAAGGAAGGACTCCAGCACCACTTCAATGGGATTCGCTTCGACAACCATCGCATTGGTGATACCAGTGAGATTTGAAATATAGGGATTGATGGGGTTCTTAGGACGGACTAAGGACTGATAGATGGAGGTGATTTTATTACCACATACTTTTACAGCGCCAATCTCGATGATTTCATCGACCTTGGGATTAAAACCAGTCGTTTCAATATCAACAATGACGTAATTATCAGGGAATATCAAAAGACTCGTGCCTTTATGTTCTCTTAACTTTGTATACATAACGCGTTCTCCTCACAAATTAACTTTCATTATAGGCAATTGCGAAAGTACCGTGAGCCTTGTTGCCAGTTTGTGGAAATCAACAGCAAAGCAAATAGTATTCGATTCTTTTAAATTAAGCAATTACTTATAACATCATAGTTTCCATAAAAGTTATTGAAAATCTTACTTTGGTACTTATATAACCAATTAGCTTTTAATTATTCACGTCCAGCTATTTTTTTTATGGATAAAATGAAAAAGTTAAATTTAAAGGGCTCAGCTTTGGTTAAGGTGTTGTGATTAGACGGAAACGAGCTTGTGAAGGTGCGATGAAGTAAAGAATACCAGCCAGGCATGAATCGCTTTATTTAAACGGTCATTTTCGTCAAATAGTTGCCCAAGGCGTTTAATCCATCAATCAGGGTCTGCTTGTCGCAGGCGTAGCCAATGCGGACACACTGTTCTTCTTCAAAACATTCGCCAGGAGTTAAGAATACCCCGGTTTGATGATATAAATCTTTGCAGAATTCATAGGAATCCATCTCAAAATCATAGCACAGCAACGCCGTGGTACCGGCCTGCGGTTTTAGATAGGTAATATGGGGCTGGGTCTTAATCCAGTTATCCAGAATGCTCAGGTTCTCCCGAACGATGGCTTTACTTCTGGCCAGCAGTGTCTCGGCGTGATTAAGAGCAATGGCGCCAATGGTTTCGTCCAGCATGCCGCAGCTGATCAGGGTATAGTCCCGATGAGAAAGGAAGGCCTCCATCACAGTCTGATCTCTGGTGGCGATCCAGCCCAGACGCAGCCCGGCCAGCGAAAAGACCTTGGACATACTGCTGACACTGATGCCTTTGTCATAGAGATCAGCAATCGATTCGCTGTCATCCTCATCCTGGGTTAGGCCCCGATAAACCTCATCGCATAATAGGTAGGCATCGATGCTGCGGGCGATTTCGACAATTTCAGTGAGCATTTCTTTAGACATCAGGGCCCCGGTGGGATTATTGGGATTATTGATGCAGATCAGCTTGGTTTCCGGGGTGGCAAGCCGCCGGAGTTCGGCCAGATCTGGCAGGAAATTATCTTTCATCTGGAGTTTCAACAGTTGTACATCGGCTTCAAATGATTCGGGAATGGCATACAATTGCTGATAGGTGGGGATAACGCTGATGATGCGGTCCCCGGGCTGAATGATCGAGTAGAAAATATGATGGTTGGCACCGGCAGCGCCATGGGTGGTGATGATGTTTTCGGGTGCTATGGTTTTATAAAGCTGGCAGATGCCTTTTTTAAAGGCCGGGGCTCCCCAGATATCGCCATAGGTTAAACGGCGACGACAGATTTCGGACAGGGAGGTTTCTTTATCGGTTCCGGTTAATTCAAACAACTGATCCAGCGAAATCGAGTCGACGCAGGTTTCGGCAAGATTATAGACTGCGCCATCCTCATATTGATTCATCCATTCTTCGACTTTAAAGGGTTTTATGTTCATGGTATGGTTCTCCTTAATATGGTTTTAGGTATTTGCGAAAATACCGTGAGCTCTGCGTTCAGTTTCGCACGAAACAATTTTTGCACTAGGGCGAACAACATCTTCTTGTGCTGTTGGCCGTCACGTTACAAAATTGTTTGTGGAAATCGCCATCAAAGCAAATTATGTTTTTTTTTATGGAACTGGTTTTATTAAATTAATAAACATCATTAAGTTGGGTCAGGTTTGCCAGGCGGCTGAGGGCTTCGTCCAGGGTGGCCTGGCCGCGGGCAAAGTGGAGCCGGATCAGGTGGGTGATATTTTCTTTAAAAAAGCTGGAACCCGGTACGGCAGCAACACCGATTTCTTTGGCCATCCATTCGCAAAAGGCAAGATCAGTCCATCCGGCAAAACGCTTCATCGACAGAAATTGCGAAATATCGACCAGTACAAAATAGGCGCCCTGAGGGATCGTGTGGTCCAAACCGATGCGATCCAGTCCCTGACAGAAATAATCCCGTTTTTGTGTATAGCGTTCAATCAGGTCATGGTAGTAGTCATCCCCCAGATTGACCCCGACGCAGGCAGCCTCCTGAAGTGGCGAAGGCGCTCCTACCGTTAAAAAATCATGGACTTTTTTGGCACCTTCTACAACTGCTTCCGGTCCGATTAAGTAGCCCAGCCGCCATCCGGTGATGGAGTAGGTTTTAGAAAGCGAACTGCAGGTGATGGTGCGGTCATACATACCCGGCAGACCAGCAAGATGGACATGCACATGGGGCTTGTAAACTATGTGCTCATATACCTCGTCGGTGATGACAAAGGCGTCGTAGGCGGTGGCCAGGGTGCCGATTAATTCCAGTTCCGCTCGGGTGAAGACCTTCCCGCAGGGGTTGGAGGGATTACAGACAATAATGGCTTTCACTCCCTGACGGAAGGCCTCTTCCAGCTGGTTGGGGTCAAAATTATAAGCGGGAGGATGCAATGGTACATAAATGGGTTCGGCACCGGACAAGATGGCGTCGGCGCCATAATTTTCATAGAAGGGGCTGAATACGATCACCTTATCACCGGGATTGCAGATGGTCATCATCACCGCCATCATCGCTTCGGTACCGCCGCAGGTGACCAGCACCTCAGTTTCCGGATCAATATCTCGTTTGATGGCTCGGCCATGCTTGGCGGCCAGGGCATCCCGGAGATTTTTGGCACCATAGGTAATCGAATACTGATGCGGGCCATCATAGGCGATTTTAGCCAGGGCGTCCAACAGCGGTTTTGGCGGATCAAAATCGGGAAAGCCCTGAGATAAATTGATGGCATGATGGGCATCGGCGATCCGGGTCATCCGTCGGATGACTGAATCGGTGAATTGGGTAATGCGTTGGCTGAGTTCTGGCATAAGTTTCTCCACTATTTATATTTTTAAGATTGCGATTGTACTTTATGTTTATTAATGATAGGATAAACCATACAGTAACGGTATAGTCAAGTAAAATTATTCTAGGAGGCACCATGAAAGAAGCAGTTAACTCGCGGATCAAAACGGCCGATTTTGCCCGGATGTGTGGGACCAATAAACGGACCTTGATTTATTATGATGAGATTGACCTGTTTTCACCCACGGAGCGAGATGAAAATGGGTATCGGTATTACAGCGAAGCTCAGTATGATGTGTTTCTGGTGATCTCGGCTTTGAAAGAAATTGGAATGCCGCTGGAACAAATCAAAAATTATCTGGATCATCGTAATTCGGAGCTGTTGAACAAGCTGCTGATTGCCCAGGAAGAAAAAATCAATGCAGAGATTATTGAGCTGCTGCGGATTCAGGAGATGATCCAGACTAAAAAGAAACTGTTGAAAATTGGCGGGGAAGTTGCCAGTAATGTCGTTGTCTTTGAAACTGTTCCAGAGGAATACCTGGTCTTAAGTGATTTGGCCGACAGCAGTGATCATGAGGTCGTGATGCCGATTCTCTACAATCATCTGTCCACTTGTCACCGGGAGCAACTTAATGTGGGTCATCCCTTTGGGGCCATTATTTCCGGGGACAGCCTGTTAAATGGAGAATTTGACCGTTACGCTTATTTTTTTACCAAAATCTCCAAACCCCTTCAGTCTGAAAAATTGTTCCGAAAACCAGCCGGGATCTATGCCACCATCTATTTGAAAGGCGATTACTACGAGAGCGAAACGACCTATGATAAGCTACTAACAGCCATTCTTCAGGAAGGTTATGCGATCTGCGGATTCTCCTACAAAGAAGGCATTATTGACGAAATCGCTGAGAAATCAGTGGATGCCTACCTCACGAAGATTTCGGTGTTGGTAGAAAAAGATGTTTAATACGAAACTGGGCCCAAAGCGCACAGTACTTTCGCAATTAGCTAACAGGTGATAAATAAAAAAGGATTGAATCCTGCTAAACAGGACACAATCCTTGGACGTTGTATCGATCGTCGTTTTTAAACTTCAGCTAATAGTTTTTCTAGAATGACCAGATGGCCTTGTTCTTCTTTAATGATGGTTTCCAGCATTTTTTGGGTAGGTTCTTTGGAGTATTTAGATAAAAATTCATAATATTCAATTGAATTTTTTTCGGTCAGGATGCCTTCTTCGACAGCATCTTTGATGGTGTCCAGTTTTACCTGCTCACGGTTAAACGCTGCTGAAGCGGCATAACCTTTAAAATAAGCAGTGACTTCTTCATCAAACAGATAATCAACCTGTGGTTTATCTTTTAAACCATCAAATAAGCTTTTAAAATAAATGGCATGTTTTATTTCGTCTGCTGCTAATCTGTTTAGGGTATCTTTAACAGCTCCTTGTGCTTTGGCAGCCCATTTTTCATAGAACTTTGTGCCTTCTTCTTCCAGGTTGATGGCCAGTTGTAACACTTCGTAGATTGATGCATTTTCCATATTTATTTCCTCCATTTGATCCTTCGTTTTTTATTCGGTTGTTATAAAGTTGATTGTATCTTATATAAGAAGTATTTTCAAGAAATTTAGCAGTGATATTTTTGTCATTTCAATCGGGTGGAACAGTACAGTTATTCGATCGCCATTTAGATACGTGCAAAAAAGTACCGGTTACTGTTTAACCAGTGACCGGTACTTTGGGACAGGAATTTTTAGAGCGTCAATTTTTATTTATGTTCTTTTAAATAATTGGCCGCCCGCAGTTCGGCGTTGGCCTGAATATCAAAGTAATAGAAGGGGAAGTCATAGCTGTGGAAGACGCCTTTGCCAAACATGGCCGATCCCGGTGCGTAGGTGTTGACATCCACGGTGCTGCAGATGATGACCCCTTTGGCTTTGTCGACCTGAGCATCGGCAAAGTTCATCACCTTCACAGGGGTACCATCGGGATTTTTGACCACTGAACCATCGGAATTCAATTGCAGCGAGCCCAGGTTATCGGAGGCTGGCGCCACGGTTTCGTCAGTGGTCCAACTGATCGGGTTGATAGCATGAGCGGTGGGCAGAACCACACCGTCAGAACCTTCAATGGTGGGGGCTTGGGTGTTGTAGGAAATAATAACCCCGGTGTCGCCGGCACTGGTGGCAAATTTCAGGTTAGGGTTTTGGGCCAGGTAATCATCGGTGATGGAATAGCCAATGACATAGGCAGCAATCATGCGTTTGTAGACATCGGGGTGTTCTTTCATGTAATCCTGTAAGATATAGATCATGACATTCGAACCCTGGGAATGACTGGCCAGAATAAAGGGACGGCCGTTATTGTAGTGCTCAATGTAGTAGTCAAAGGCGGCCGTGGCATCGGTCAGCGGAACACCTTTGACAATATCCTGTTGCTCACCAACTGGCATCTGCAGAGTTGAACCGGCATCGTCCTGACGATAATAGGGCGCATAGATGTTGGCCGTGTTTTCAAAAGCAGTGGCCTGTCGTTCATAGGCTAGTTTGGACTGTGTGAGCATCACCGGGTTGTCAATTTCGCAGATGATCGGGTCATCAGCATTGACCTTAGCCCAGGCGGAAGGGTACAGGTAGAAGACATCCACCGCTTTGGTGTTTTCGGTGGGGAGGTTCAGCCAGTGGGCGCTTTGGCTATAATCAGTTGGCACGATGGCATCAGACTTCTCAGTCTGAGCGGTATCTTTCTTGGCGGTGGTGCATCCGGCAACTGCCAGACAGCAGATTAATAGGGCAAGGGCAATGGATAGAATTACTTTTCTTTTCATTTTGAGCTCCTTTGTTTTTAATTTGTTTTTTGAGTTGATGGTAATGTGTTTTAACGTTTTCAGTATAGATGAAAGTGCGGCAAAAGTATATAGCAATAATCGAAAATGAGCGGATAAATTATTACCGATTGTGAAAGTGTCCGGCATTTGTGTAAGCATGGATGATGCGATAACTTAAACGAACCGATTGAATAAGCTATAATACACTACAGTTTATTTGTCAGTGAGCAGGCAAGAATGGATAAAATAATTGATCTTTACAGTAAGATGGGGTAGAATTATATATAACCTTTAAAATAAGCGTGGTTCGCAGAAGTTATCATGACACAAACTCAAAGATCCAACTCAACTACATATCGGAAGAGAAATCGTGCAAGTGGAAACCGTTTTTCAGATTATCTGAGGAGCGGTTTTGTTAATAATCGAATGCCAGCGGGTGTTTGATGAAATAAAATTGGAGGAAAAGATGGAATCCCCTTATGACAAAAAAAGACAGTTTATCATAAATGCTGTTTATATTCTATTGGTTGTGGCGATCGTGTACTTGATTTTTAAGTATGCCATATCCTTATTAAGCCCTTTTATTTTGGCGTTTCTGATTGCTTATGTACTTAAAGGGCCGGCAAAAGCGATTTCACAATGGACAAAATTGCCGAATAAGCTGGTATCCTTTATTCTGGTGCTGGTGTTTTATGGCGGCGCTGGGATTTTAATCGCGTTGGTTGGGGTCAAATTGATTTCAATCCTTTCGAATACGTTCACCGCATTGCCAGAAATCTACGAATATCAATTCAGACCCTTTCTGTTGACCACCTTCGACGGGATTGAACAGACGGTTTTTCTGATTGATGCGGCACTCGTTGATGTTTTAAATACTGCCTCAGAACAGTTGGTCAATTACTTAGGTGACAATGTTACCAGCATATCCCTGACATTTGTAGCATACTTATCAGACTTTGCGACATCCTTGCCGGGATTTTTAATTAAGGTTCTTTTGATGGTGATCGCAACCTTTTTTATGGCGATTGATTATGAGGTCTTATCATCATTCGTGTTTCGGCAGTTTTCGGAAAAGGCTAATGAGATTATCCGGACCATCAAAAATTATATTGTCAATACCTTATTTGTCGTCATTCGATCCTATGCACTGATTATGTCGATTACATTTGTTGAACTCTCGATCGGGCTGTCCATTGTGGGGATTGACAATCCCATCCTGATTGCCTTTTTTATCGCCATTTTTGATATTTTACCGGTGCTGGGAACCGGTGGCGTGATGATTCCCTGGACGATCATAACATTGATCCAGGGAGATTATCAGACGGCACTGGGATTGCTGCTGGTATATGTTTTTGTGACGATCATCCGTAATATTTTAGAGCCTAAAATTGTCGGCGGCCAGCTTGGGCTTCATCCGGTGGTTACTTTAATAAGCATGTTTTTAGGCGCGAATCTGCTGGGAGTTTTGGGTCTGTTTGGATTTCCCATTGCGCTCTCGCTGCTAAAATATTTAAATGATGTCGGAACCGTGAAAGTGTTTAAATAAGAAAAGAATAAAGCTGTCCCCAAAAGTCGTGTTTGATTAAACATCAAGAATAGATGATTTCGTACTGATTAATGATTTGATAAACACATCGGCCCCAATCCGGTGTGTTTATTTTTTTACCTCAACGTCGATAAAATCTTTTTCTCTGCGCCATTAAGTGATACAATAAATCCATTCAAATCGATTACACCGGCATTGATACCTGAAGCGAAAAAACGGTAATTTCAATAGAAGATGCAGGCGAAGGCGTCTATGCGGTTACAAATTGGTTGGCGGATACCGGAAATCAGGTCACAACAAAGCTTTATTCCGGGTATCGCCATGAAATCCACAACTATCGGGATATTCGCGACAAGGTAGAAGATGGAATGATCGACTTTATCAATAAGGTCATTGCGACTAAGGAAAGTTGATTTAAAGCGCAGAATTTACATGTGATGGTGCCGTTCCCTATTAGGTGATATTGTTCAAAAATTGAGGGACACCCTGAAAAAAATTGCAAAAGATGAGTAGCTATGGAGAAAAATAAGAAAATTGAATGTTAAATAGGCGGCAACAATGGAGGCACAAATTTGAAAAAGTTCGATGAGAATCAATCGCTATTCAAGCGATCCGGGGTGTTACTGAGACGCAGGTTCTTTTCCTATCTGCTGCCGACAATTATGATGAACGCGGCATTGTCACTAGGGATCATTGTGGATGGCATCATTGTCGGTAATCTGCTGGGAACCGAGGCCTTTGCTGCCGTCAACATCTGTGCACCGATCACCTTTTTATTTAGTGCCGTCTATGCCCTGATTGGGATCGGCGGTTCCATCGTCGTCGCCCATTGTAAAGGGCGAATGGATCAAGAAGGAGCTAATTTGAATTTTACCATGGCTTTAGCGGGGCTACTGGTCGTATCGGTTTTGTTCGCCACGATCGGCACTCTTTTGGCTGCACCGATCGCCGCGATATTAAGCGGCGGGAGTGCTTTAGAACCGCGGGTGAAAGACTTTTTTGCGGTGCTGGTGCTGGGTGCTCCGGTTCTGATCACCGTTCCCGGATTGGTCTATTTTATCCGCACCGATTCGCACCCTAAACTGGCGGCGAATATTCTGATCATTGCTAATGTCGTTAACCTGTTGCTGGATCTGCTCTTTATGGGGGTCTTTAACATGGGCATCGGCGGCGCCGCGCTGGCAACCGTGACTGGGTATCTGGTGGGGGCTGGCGTTTGCGGCTGCTATTTTGTTTCGCCCAAACGCAATTTGAAATTGGTGCGACCACTGAAAAAAGATTTAAAAAAATTTGGCAGCATCTTTTTATTCGGGATGCCGCTGGCGCTAACGGGAATCACCTATTTTATCCGAAATCTCTCCATTAATACCATTCTAATCGCTACTGTCGGGCCGCTGGGGGTGGCAACTTTCGGGGTTTGCATGAACATGCTCTCAGCCACTACGATTGTGATCGGCGGAACGGCTCAAACCATCATTCCGGTGGTTGGCTGTACCTATGGCGAAAAGGACTACCGGGGTATTGAGTCGATCATTAAAACGGCCGTTGCCACCGTCACCGCGCTGTGCGGGACGCTGATGATCATATTTGTTCTATTTCCGTTGCCGGTTGCCGGGTTATTTGGGATTAGCGGCGATCCTCAGACCCTCACAGTGATTGCGGCAGCGATCCGGTTATTTTCGTTATCACTGCCGTTATTTGGGATTAACTTCCTATTAATTTGTTATTTCCAAACCGTTAATCGCAGCGGTTTTTCGGCTGCCATTACCGTTTTTGAAAACCTGATTGTGGTACTGCCGCTGATCCTGATATTGGCTCGCCTGTTTGGTGAAATGGGGATCTGGATGGCCTTTGTGATCAGTGAAACGGTGACCCTGACGTTAGTTCTGGTCTTGACCGGGATCATTAAAAAACGATCAAAGCGTGATTTGATACCAATCCTGCTGCTGGAAAAAACGGACACCCGGCTTCTGGATGTCACCATTTCCAATTCCACCCTGGACGCCACCGGGATCTCCCAGCGGATGATGGACTTTTGTCGGGAAAACGGGATTGATGCAAAACGAACAAACCGGGTCGGTGTCATCGTCGAAGAATTAAGCGTCAATATTATTGAGCATGGCTTTAAGGACCAACAAGCGCATGCCATTGATATTCGTTTGTCAATTGTGGACTCCGAGCTGGTGCTGCGTTTTCGAGATGACGGCGAGCCCTTTAATCCGGTTGCTTATCTTCAGGCATTGGGAACTGACAAAACCCTGGGTCTTCATTTGGTGCAGGAAATGGCGAGCGATTTTAAATACAGCTATGTCCTTAATTTCAACAATATTATGATCAGTATGTAAGCATATCAAAAAAGAGTGGGAGCGTGACAACGATGGAACTGATAAAAATACGAGCAGTTAATCAGACTACTATGATGGAGCCGATTCAGGCCTGTATTAAAAGTATTGCCGGCCAATATCTGTTGTCAGAAAAAGAAATTTGGGGACTTGGTCTGGCGGTCGAAGAAGCCATGGCCAATGTGATTAAATATGGGTTTGATCAGGAAAGCCAGCATTATTTTGACGTCGCAGTGGAGGTCAATGGAACGGAATTTACTGTGGTCATCAGTGATATGGGGATCCCTGGTGATTTTATTGAGAATCATTATGATGACGGTCTGGGGATCAGTATTATGAAGCATTTCCTGGACCAGCTGATTGTCAAAAACATGGGCTTTAACGGCCGGGAGCAGCGGCTGGTTAAATATCTGTCCGGTTTACCAGCTTACACTAAACGGCTCCCGGAGCCAGCCGCAGATTTGCCCGGGGATCTGAACCTTGAGTATCGACCGCTGCGTCGGGAAGACGCCATCGAGGTGGCCCGGTGTATTTATGATGAATACGAGCTGACTTATATTTTAGAGCAGGTTTATTATCCCGATCAGTTTTTTGATGCCTGTGAGCGGGGCGACATCTATTCGCTGGTAGCCGTGGCTCCAGGCGGTGAAGTAGCCGGACATCTGGCGGCTGTCCGGCTGGCGGATTTTCCCGGCATTGTCGAAATGGGCATTGGCGTGGTCAAGAAAAAGTACCGCAAATATGACATCATGAGAAATCTGACCGATCAGATTGTGGCCTATTGCCAGGCGGTGCCGGATATCAATGCCCTGCTGGTGGAACCAGTGGCCTATCACACCATCACTCAGCAAATGTGTGATCACTACCAATTAATTCCCTGTGGCTTTGCCTTTCACATCAATGAGCTGGTCAATCTGGATAATAAGCGGGTCTCGGTTTGTTTGGCGATTCGCTCCTTTAAACCGGGCGAAAAACATAGTGTCTATGTCCCAGAGCCGCTGGAAAAATTGCTTCGGCAGATTTATCAGACGATTGGGATTGACCTGGTAATTGGCAAAAAAGCCAATCATCCCCGCTCTGAAAAAAGTGTGATGACCTTAAAAAAAGACAAACATAACGGGCTGGGCAAGCTATTTATCAACCAGACTGGGGAAGATATCGCCCGGCAGCTTAAATTGGCGCTGCTAACCCTGAAAAAAGAAAAGTGTCCGGTAATTTTACTTTATCTGAATCTCACTGATCCCGGCATCAATTTTGCCTATCAGGAAGCGGTATTTTGTGGTTTCTTTAATGTCGGTTGTCTGCCGCTGAGCGGTGCCGGGGATTATCTATGTATGGAATTACTGGTGGAGCAGGAGATTGATTATGATACGATTGAGATGACGCCGTCATTTCGGTTGCTGCTGGATGAACTGCAATTATTAGACAGCCTTACTGCTGTAAAAGAATGAATGATCAAAACTTGTCTGATTTAAAGCATGGAAAAAGCCGGGTTAAATACCCGGCTGAGACTTAAGCTGTGATTTGATAATAAGTGATCGCGAATTTATAACGCGACATCCACATTGGGTTCAAAATTCGTCTCCATTGTCCAGGTCACCCCGACGCCATCAGTCATCTTGAAGACCGCAAAGGTTTCATAGAAATCGGACAATTCGCCGCTTTCCTTCCAGGGTTTTAGAAAGGCCCGGCTGGGATGGTTGGCGATTTCGTCTTTAAGGGCATTGTCGTTGACGATTTCAAGCTGTCCCCGAACCCGCAACTGCCGTCCGGTCTTAAAATCATTGAAACAACATTCCACCTTGGGATTTTTTTGGATCTGGGCATAGACTTCTTTCATGGTTCCGGAATGAAAGACTAGCCCGTTTTCATCGGCTCGATAGAGCAGCATCCCCCGGACCCGGGGTTGATCCCCATCCACGGTAGCCAGATAAAACGCCGGGTTCGCACACATTAATGCTAACATTTCCTGTTTGTTCATTTTGATCACCTCATCTTAATTTTCTTGGGTATCCAATTGAATACTGTCGTTAGCTTCGCTGCCTGTTTACATACACAATTGTTTATGAAAACTGGCATCAAAGCAATTAAGGTTTCCTTTTTTAATTACCCAATTGCTTAATTTCTTACAAATACTATATCGATAAATTAAGATGATTGCTTTCAAAAAACACGCATGGTTTTGTCAGATCCTGCTGTTATGATTTTTGATAGAGTTGCTGATAGTTGCTGGGACTGAGCTTATTGTATTTTTTGAAGGCGGATGAAAAATGGGCGGTGCTGCTAAAACCGCAATCCTGGGCAATTTCAGTCATGTTTTTTGAACCGCTGCGCAGCAGTTTCTGCGCCTTTTTAAGGCGTAGTGCCAGAAAAAAGTCCATCGGGGCAGAGCCGGTTTCCTGTTTAAAGCGGCGGCTGAACTGGGAGGGGGACAGCCCCATCTTTCGGGCCAGCATCGCAACGGTCAGCTTATCACTGAAATGATCTTCCATGTAGTCGATGACCGCCGCCACATCCAGTTTGGTTGCCATCGGCTGACCCTGATCGTCACCGGGATAGAGTCCCCGCAGCAGGCCATGGGTGATTAGTTCGGCCAGTGCATTGCGGTAGGGTTGGGCCGCTGTTCCGGGACGGTCGCAGGCATCGATAAAGCGTTTGATGTCGATCATGGTATCCGACGCAACAGGAAATTGCTGCCAGAAATAGGGTTGGATCGGTTCCGTGGCGAGATAGTGTCGGCGTAGTCTTTCATAAAAATTCCGATCGATAAAGAGCGCCGCATAACGGGTAAAGGTATCGGTTTCTTCTTCCTCATGGGGTAGATCTGGCGCTAATCCGGCGCCCAGAAAATGCCCGTCCGGCAGAGTGATGGCGGTTTCCAGGAAATTTTGTTCCTCTGAGAAGAAAACCACAAAAGAATAGCTGGGGTGGGTATGCCCGGCGCGGATAGCATATTGACAGAAGCCAACGCTGGGAATGCAAATCACCAGGTGATCGGAAACAAAGGCATCGACGTACTTTAAGTCTTCTGCAGAAACCTGACCGACCAGTTCCTGAATCTTGGCGAGTTCATTTTGGGAAATTGATTTTTTCATTGCGGCACCTTCATTCTTAATCATCTGACACCTGAGGCAGGTCCCGGTTTTCACAAAAGCTAAATAAGATATGATCTGTAATCGTTGCGGGAGATCGCATGATAGTTTATATTCTGAGCGTTGCGAATGGATTTGTCAATCACTAAAACAGTTAAGCAATCTGTGTGAATCGACGAGTTTTTAGATTTCAACAAAAATTATTGAAAAGAGATGCCCTTAAATGGTAAAATGAGGCTCGCAACTGACAAAAAACGGGAGGTCAACCATGCTTCAAACAGATATCGAGTTACTGATCGTGACGATACTTTTTTTTACGATTATTCTTCTGGATTTTTTAAGAAATAAAAAACTGCCGCTTTTATCAAATCGGTGTTTTACCGTGATGCTTTATTTTACCGCGGTGAACCTTATTTTTAATGTCCTCAAAATTTATGCCACGGTTTACGCGGACATTTTTACCCCGACGGTAAGCCGGTTGTTTAGCCAGGTCTTTTATGGAACGCTGATCATGATTGTGGTGTCGCTTTTCTGGTATATTGAAATTTTAGGAAATAACCAGAAACGGATGCGGTGGAAAAAAGTGCTGGGCAGTATGCTGCCTCTGGCTTTTTTAATGGGGATGATCCTCTTTGGGGATTTGAATTACGAACGCCACGGTCAGCAGCTGTATGCTCATGGCTCCATGGTGGTGGGCTTCACCGTAACCCTGTTTTTCTATTGCGCCTGGATTTTTATCGATACGTTTCGTTATCAAGAGACCATCCCCAAAAAGCATCGGCTGGCAATTCGCCTGGGGCTTCTGATGCTGATTGCCGGTGGTAGCATTCAACTCTTTAATTATGGCCTGCTCTTTTCAGAAGTAGCGGTCACCCTGATGATTCTATTTATCTACCTGGCCTTTGAAAATCCCAAGGAATACATGGATGAGGAAACTGGCACTTTCAACAAACGCGCTTTTCATCTGATCTTGAACGAAAAAAAAGAAGCCGAAAAGCCCTTGATCCTGGTGAGCGTGGTGGTGGATGATTTAAAACGCATCCAAACCATGGTGGGGCATGACAATGCCAATCACGTCCTTGAAATCATCGGGATGATGATGAAGGAACGATTCCAGTTCGGCCCCCATTGCGATGGAAAAATGAATCGCAAGATCCGACACGCCGCGCAGTTCAGTCTTTATCATTCCCGCAGCAATGTGATGACCTTTTTAACCGAAGCCACCCTGGCCGACATTCAGGATCAATTGGAACTGCTAGCCTGGCAGCTTAAAAAACCGATTCAGTTTGCCCAATACACCATTGCCATTAAAGCTCATATTGATGTAATTTTCACCGATAACTATAAAAATCTGGATAGCTGCGACGAGGTCTATGAGATGATGAATTATATGGCCGCTCATAACGAAGCGACCGCTGACACGATCATCCATCTCTTAAATGAGGAGATCATCAATCGCAAACTTCGCTATACCACCATTGAAAATATCTTAAGAGACGCCATCGATCAGGATGGCTTTGAAATGGTCTACCAGCCGATTTATCATGCCCAAACGAAGCAGTATCTTTCAGCCGAAGCACTGGTTCGTTTAACCGATACCACCACGGTTGGTTTTATCTCTCCGGAAGAGTTTATTCCGATTGCTGAAAAAAAAGGCCTGATCATGGAGCTGGGGGCGATTGTCTTTGAAAAAGTCTGTGCCTTTGCCGGAGAAACGT
The DNA here is from genome assembly GCF_963664135.1 of uncultured Acetobacterium sp. NCBI lineage: Bacteria > Bacillati > Bacillota > Clostridia > Eubacteriales > Eubacteriaceae > Acetobacterium > uncultured Acetobacterium sp. The sequence goes on from NZ_OY760905.1 coordinate 209,466, forward strand.
CGCTTCAGGACAGGGGGATTGAGTACATTGAAGTGAATCTCTCGGGAATTCAGTGCGTCCATCCCGATCTCCCCAGTCAATTACAGGATATTATGAAAAAATATCAGATCACCCCGGGTTTTATCAATCTGGAAATAACCGAAACCGCCTTTGTTGAATCCGGTGAAATGCTTCAGGAGAACATGCTCCAGCTGCGACAGATGGGCTGCAGCTTTTCAATGGATGATTTCGGCACTGGGTATTCCAACCTGTCACGGATGGCTGAAGTGGTCTACGATCTGGTGAAATTGGATAAAAGTCTGATCTGGCCGTGTTTCGACCAGGAAAACAGTGAGCAAAACAGCAAGGCCACCGCCATTCTGGAAAATATCATCAAGCTGCTGTTGCAATTAAATGTTAAAATTGTTGCCGAAGGGGTCGAGACCAAAGAGATGGCGACCTATCTCGACAACCATGGGGTTACCCATTTACAGGGGTATTATTATTCCAAGCCCGTCAGTGAAGCGGCGTATATCGCTTTTTTAAGCGCGGATCAATGTGGTAGTATCGAATTGACGCGCGAATTGATCGAATAGCCAGTAAAACACCGCAATTTATTCTCAATAGAGGAGGCAAAAATGGATATCCGGAAGATTGAATATTTTCTTTGTGTCGTCGATGAAGCCAGCTTTACCAAGGCGGCCAAACGGTTGCACGTTTCACAATCGGGCATCAGTCAGCAAATTGCCAGTTTGGAGGACGACCTGGACGTAACGTTAATCAGGCGATTAAAAAACAAATTCGAACTTACCGAAGCGGGGGCTTATTTTTACCAGTCCTGTCGAGAGTTTGTCAATCAGTATCACCTGATCCAAAAGAAAACCCGGGAAATTCATTTTCGCAGTCAGTTGGATATCAACATCGGGTATGCCGGCCCCATTGAAGCAACCATTATTGAACCGCTGGTCAGCCTGATCCAGGCCCACTACCCGGATCTGAATTTCAACTTCGAAAAAAACAGCTTCCGGGAAGTCATCGACGCCCTGGCCAACCGCTCCATGGATATGGTTATCTCCTACACCTATGATCTGGTGAAATCCAGCGACGTGGTGACCATCCCGATCCGCCGGGAGCCTTTGGGTCTGCTGGTCAGCACCCAACATCCCCTGGCCGGAAAGACACGCATCAATGCGGCGGAGGTGGCCGGTGAAAAGATTATTATGCTTAATCCGGACTATGGCCAGAAGAGCTATGAAAACATGATCAAGTGTTGCCAGCTTGACGGCTTTGACCCCAACATCATTCATGAAGTGGCCACCTGCGAGGCGATGTTTCTGAAGGTCGATGCCAACAGTGGGGTGTCGTATTTTTCCAAAGGCTATGTTGAAAAGATTTTTAAAAATATTCATTATGTCGAACTGGTGGGAACCCATCACATCGACTGCATTGACCTGTCCTGGCTAAAAAACAACAGCAATGCCTTCATTCCCAAAATTGCCAAACTGATCCAGGACAACCTCCATAAGCTATTCTGATCACCCCATCAGATCTGTCTATTAGACAGGGCGATGATGCCGACGTATAATCATCTCAACTAAACTTTTCAGATATTATAGTTGAATAGGAGATCGTATGAAAAATTGCAAATACCCCCATCTGTTTTCCCCGATTGTGTTGGGGAACACCCTGTTTAGAAACCGTATTTTTGCATCACCGACTGGCTACCAGAATCTCAATGGCGATGGTTATCTCAATGAGGGCGCGGCCGCTTATTATGAACGCAAAGCCCGGGGCGGCGCGGCCAGCGTGACTTCCTTTGAAGGGATTGTCGATGGCGAACTGGGTCGCGGCGGGGCTACCCATATCTGTCTGGACACCCCTAATATCAGCAACAACCTGTCCCGGCTGGCCTATGGGGTCAAAACTTATGGGGCAGTGGCTTCGCTGGAACTGCAGCATACCGGAATGTTTGCCAATCGGGATCTGTCTTTTTTTGGTGCGTCCTCTAAAGGCGTTGCCTATGGCCCGGTAGAATGTGAGCTGGCTGGCCGTACGATTCAGGCCATGGATGAGGAGATCATCGAACGGACGATTAAAAAATTTGCTCAGGGTGCCGGTCTGGCAAAACGCTGTGGCTTTGGGATGGTCACCGTCCATGCCGGTCATGGCTGGCTGTTGCACCAGTTTCTTTCACCGATTACCAATACCCGTACCGATAAATGGGGCGGCAAAGATGTCGAGAACCGGGCCCGGTTGGTTATTGCTGTCTGCGATGCCATCCGCAAAGAAGTCGGACCGGGTTTCCCGATTGAAATCCGTTTAAGTGGTTCCGAATGCTATGACGGCGGATTCGGGATTGAAGATGGGATTGCGATTGACAAGCAGCTGGAAAACCACGTTGATTTACTGCACATCTCGGCTGGTAATCACGAGGTCGCTGAAGTGTTTGCGATCACCCATCCCAGCATGTTTACCGAAGACGGCTGCAATGTCAAATATGCGGCCGAAATCAAGAAACACGTTAAAACGCCAGTGGCCACGGTCGGCGCTCTGGATGATCCGGAACTGATGGAAGAAATCATCCGTTCGGGACAGGCCGATGTAGTGGAAATGGCGCGGGGACTGCTGTGTGATCCCGATTTCCCCAATAAATTACGTAGCGGCAATGAAGACAAGATTATTAAGTGCATGCGCTGTTTATCCTGTTTTTCCAGCGAACTCACCAACGGCGAACCGTATTGTGCCCTGAATCCGGAAACCGGCCGGGAACTGGAAATGAAATTTGCCATTCCCACCGCAGTGACCAAGAAAGTGTTGGTCGCTGGCGGTGGCATTGGCGGGATGCAGGCGGCGCTGACCTGTGCCGACCGCGGCCATGAGGTGATTTTAGTTGAGAAACGTGATCGTCTGGGTGGGGTGCTCCGCTGTGAAGAAGCGGTGGCCTTTAAGAAGAATCTGGACGCGTATCTGAACCAGCAGGAACAACGGATTCAAGATGCCAACATTGAGGTGCGCCTGAATACTGCGGTGACGCCAGAACTGGCAGAAGCCATCAACCCGGACATCATCATTGCAGCCATGGGTGCCGAACCGGTTAAACCGGCCATCCCCGGCATTGATAATAAAAATGTGATCTGTGCCCAGGATGCCTATACCGCCATTGAGTCAATCGGTGATGAAGCGGTGATCATCGGGGCCGGTCTGGTTGGGGTGGAGCTGGGACTACACCTGATTGCCAACGGCAAAAAAGTTAAAATCGTTGAATTGTCCGACCGGGTTAATGACGGCGGCAATTTCCTCCATATGCTGGGCCTGGAATTTGAAATCATTAAACGAGGATTGGACATTCAATTTAATACCAAGGTTAAAGAAATTCAGGAAAACGGTGTTTTATGTGAACTAAACGGGGCTGACCAATTCGTAGCCGCCGACACGGTGATCTACGCTGTGGGCCAGAAACCCCGCCGTGACGCTGCCCTGGCGCTGAATTTCTCCGCACCGGAATTCTACCTGGTGGGGGATGTGATCGCGCCCCGGGATATTACCAGTGCCAACACCGAAGCCTTTATGACCGCCCGGAACATCGGCCGTTTCTAAAAAGATGATTTAAAAAAAATAGCAAGACATTATTTAACCGCCGCTTTCTGATTGATTTCAGAAAACGGCGGTTTTTTGCGATCGCACAGAGGCGTCGGAACTGCGAAGATCGAGGCAAGTATTTTTTTTCTGATAAAGTCATTGCCTGAAATACCAAGACACGTTATAATAAATGTAAGGATCATAGTGTAAATAGTAATATAACCATTTGATTTGAAGATAGAATTAAAAGGAAAAATACAAAGAAAGTAAGATTAATAATAAAAAAGGTGATCAAAATGAACGTTGCACAGATTGTTCGAAATAGAATTGAAAAATATGACGAAGCTGAGCCGATTTTATTCAGAGAAATTACATTTGATATGAATAGTCAAAAATCTGCAGCTTATGTCGCCTTGAATCGAATGATTAATGAAAAAGTAATTGAACAGTTTGAAAAAGGTGTCTATTATAAACCGAAGCGAACTAAATTTGGCACCATTCAAATTGACAAGAATAAATTGATTAAAAAAAAATATCTTGATGGCGATCATCAGGCGACTGGCTATATTACAGGGCCAGTGCTATGGAACCAATGGGGATTAACAACCCAGATTCCTAAAAGAACTTGGGTCGCCAGAAATATCCGTCAAAAAAGATTGGACGAAAACTTGAACGTTGTGCTGGTTAAGGCGAAAGCTGTCATTAACAAAGGGAATATTGAGGCGTTACAATATTTAGATATGCTAGATCAAATTGATCTGATCCCGGATACAACGGTCGAGGCTTCTCTTGATAAGATGATAAAAATCTTTAAAAATAAATTTAATGAAGAAGTAAAAATGACTGTTTTAGAAAATGCCCAAAACTATAACAAACAGGTTCAAGTGCTTGTAGGTTTGATTGCCGAAGTAGCAGACATTGGGGATGCTTATTTTAAAGCACGATTGAAGCATTACAAAGAGGCGGTTGCCAAAGGGAAAAAAGTCATTCTGGCAGTTCATCCGGAGGTTTTTAAAGATAATCGAACCTGGGGGAATAGTTATGCAGTTACACAAAAATAACGAAATGTATCAGGATTTGATCAAGTTGACAGCCGACTTCTTTCAATTAGATCCAACAATTATTGAAAAAGATTACTGGGTGACTTTTGCTCTACATAATCTGGCTCATTCTGAAATGGGCGAGCGGATTGTATTTAAAGGAGGGACTTCACTGACAAAGTGTTATGCGGATTTGAGACGGTTTTCGGAGGATATTGATATCGCCCTCTTGTCAGAAGGGCTCACTAATAGTTCAATAAAAAAACAATTGAAAAAAACTGAAATGATTATGAGTGAAGGCTTTGAAAAAAGTTCATTTGAAGATGAAATAGCAAGTGGAAATTATCGCTACATACAATATAATTATCGATCAATATTTTCAGGTTCTTTAGAAGAACTCCATCCCCAAATAAGATTTGAATTGACAAGCTTTATGGAGCCTTATCCATATGAACAAAGAGAGGTTAGATCCTTTGTTGGTACTTTCTTGGAAGAAAATGGTTATACCGAAGAAATGATCAATTTAGGATTGAGTCGTTTTAGACTAAACGTTTTATTAATAAATCGGACTGTGATCGAAAAATTGGTCTCACTTATTAGAATGTCCTACGAGCCTGACTTAAAAGAACTACTGACAAAAACACGTCATTTATATGATCTGTATCAAACATTTGATTTGGTAGAAGCGTTTTATGAGAATCCAAAAGAATTTCACGAAATGGTAGAATTGGTAAAGAAAGCAGAAGTAACTGCACGTTTCAAGGATACATATCCCTATGAAGAAAAGTGGTTTAAAGCGCCTTTGATCAATGTTATGGACGATAAAAGGATAAAAAAAGCGTATCGAGAAAATTTTGGGGCTGAATTCGTTTATGGCGAATTACCGGATTATGAACTGGTCATTAAAAAAATCATACTTATCATTGACCGATTAAAAGCTGCTGACTTATAAACGCAGAAAAAACGATAATGTCTGAAGTTGAGTCGGAAAAAATTTAAACTTACCGCCGCTTTCTGATTGATTTCAGAAAACGGCGGTTTTTTGATCAGGGATAGATTAGGTCAATATGACATGAATGAGCCACTTTTGTAATGTCCGGTTTTATGCTACAATACCTAAAACAGTTGTTGAAAACCAATATTTTATATTTGAAAAGGAGCAATTTATGAAATTAGCATGGGTAACAGTCACCGTCAAGGACATGGATGAATCGATCCAGTTTTACACCGATGTGGTCGGTTTGACAGTAGACAGCCGCCGACCGACGGGACCAGGTATGGAACTGGCTTTTTTAGGGGATGGTGAAACCAAGCTGGAACTGGTTTGCAATCAGGCCGTTTCGGAGTTTGGCATCGGTGACAGTATTTCGCTGGGCTTCGAAGTTGACTCAGTCGATGAAACCCTGGTAGCACTAAAAACCAAAGGCATAGCCCTGCACAGCGGCCCGTTTCAGCCCGCGCCACACGTCAAGTTTTTCTTTATCACCGATCCCAATGGGTTGAAGGTTCAGTTTTTGGAGTATATCAAGCAGGTATAAATGAAACATGTCAACACAATGAGTGATCCACCTCCCGGATCGCTTTTTGCAGCTCACAGGCATTAATCCTGTGAGTTTGTTTTTTTGCCAAACGGTCGATATAATCTTTCTTTCTGTGCCATTAAATGATACAATAGTTCCATTCAAACCGATTACATAGGTATTGAGGTAAATGTAAGATGAAGTCAAATTATGCTTTTTTAACCGATCTTTTTCCGGCGCTAATGGATCAGCCCTAATGCGATGACCCGGATGAATGATCTATCCAGGCTGGTGAACGTTGACGCCCAAAATGATGTTTAAGAGATGAAGAAGCTAATATTGTCTGCTCCATTTTTTGTTGGGTTATCCTAAATTTTACAAGGATGGTTATAATTGATGAGTGAAATAAAACAAGCATTTGGTAAAAATTTTATTAGACAAGCACGACCTGATCATGATATGCGACTATTGGATGTAGAAACAGTAATATCTTCATGGAAGAATGCGTTATCTTTCATTGAACAAGAAGAAAATTATCATGGATTTCGACCAGCACAACTCGGAGCGCTTTTTTCAATTAAAGCTCATTGGACAGTTTCAGAAGAGCCGGCAACTATTGTTATGCCAACTGGTACAGGTAAAACGGAAACTATGATTGCTACGGTCGTGTCTGAAATGATTAAAAGAACGCTAATTATTGTCCCAAGTAATTTATTGAGAATACAAACTGTTGATAAATTTATTACATTTGGTGTATTACAAGATTTCAACATAATAAATGCTTCTGCAATAAAACCTTCAGTCACTGCCTTAGTTACAACACCAAAAGATCTTTCCGAATTAAAAGAAATTCTAAAAAGGTCAAATGTTGTGATCACTACGATGTCACTTCTACAAAGGTTTTCTGACAAATATTTAGCTGAAATAAGTGTTCTTTGCGAAACACTGATTGTAGATGAAGCGCACCATATAGCAGCAGGCACATGGACAAAAGTCAAACATAAGTTGAGAAAATTAAAGTGTATTCAATTTACGGCAACGCCATTTAGAAATGATGGGAAGAAAATTGATGGGAAAATAATTTATAATTTTCCTTTGTCAATGGCACAAGAACAAGGGTATTTTAAGCAAATTAAATTTTCGCCAATCTGGGAATTTGATGAAGAAAAGGGAGATTATTCTATTGCTTCTGCTGCAATTAAGCAATTAGATAGTGATTTAAAAGCAGGATATAAACATATTATTTTAGTAAGAGCCAAAGATAAGCGTTCAGCTGATCGTTTGTTTAATAATATTTATAATCCGAATTTTAAAAAGTATAAACCTGTATTAGTGCATAGTAATATCGCCAAAAAGGAAAGAGAAGAAGCTATAAAAGCGCTTAGACAGGGTGACTCAAAGATAGTTATTTGCGTTGATATGTTCGGAGAGGGGATCGACATACCAAGCTTAAAAATTGCAGCTATTCATGATAAATATAAGTCGCTACCAATAACTTTACAGTTCATCGGCAGATTCGCGAGATCTAGCGAAGAACTAGGAAATGCTACCGTGATCACTAATATTGCAAATGATGACTTGAATGAATCTTTGAGAGAACTTTATTGTCAAGATTCAGATTGGAATGTTTTACTTCATGTAATGGCTAAACAAAAAATTGATAAGGAATTGTCCCTACAAGAGCTTGTTCAAGGGTTTGATAATAAATCCTTGCTTGGCATGTCAATCAATCAATTAAGACCAAAAATTAGCATGATTGCCTACAAAACAGATGAAAAGAAATGGAATCTTAATGCTATTTATAAGGCGTTTAGTTCAGAAAATTGTTTCATTACAATCAACAATGATAATGGTATTATTATAATTATTGAAAAATCTGATTCTAATATAGAATGGACTTCCTTCAAAGGCCTCAATGATACTAATTGGAATCTACACTTAATATATTGGAATCCAAATATTAAAATGTTTTTTGTTAACAGTACAAATAAAAGCATTTCAGATAAAATAGCAACTGGACTTTTTTCTGATTACGAAAAAATAGTGGGAGAGAGAGTATTCCGGTGTTTGCATGGAATTAACAGATTGATGTTGGGTACTGTTGGGCTTAAATCAGCCATTGATGGGCCTATTAGATATCGCATGTTTGCGGGACTTGACATCGCCAACGGAATTACAGAGTCACAAAAAGAGACTTCGTTTAAATCCAATCTTTTTGGAGTTGGATATAACGGTCATGGTAAAGTAAGTATCGGTTGTTCATATAAAGGGCGTGTTTGGTCGAGGTGGGTTGAAAGCATCCAATACTGGACTGATTGGTGTAATGATATAGCTGCTCGACTAAAAAACGATGAAATTGATACCTCGAAAATATTTGAAGGGGCATTAATCCCTGAAATTATAATAGACCGTCCAGTTTCAGTACCATATGGGATTGAATGGCCAATCGACTTGGAATTTATAAATGATAATAATGTTCATATCATACACGGCACTAATGAGTATCCTATTTATATGATGGATATCAAACTTTCAGAGTATAATGAAAGTGGGCCAATAAAGTTTTGTGTAGGGAATGAATCAGTCGCAGAAGAATATGAATTGAGAATTAATAATAATGGTGCTGAGTTCATTACGGTTAAACCGAGCGGTTTTATCTTCAAGAAGAATAAAAATATATACAAAATGACGGAATTTTTCGATGAATTTCCGCCGCGAATAAAATTCGTTGATCAATCAATGCTAGAAGGAAATTGTCTTGTGAAAATTACATCATGTCCTCCTCTGTTTAATATGGACCGCATAAAACCATGGAATTGGGAAAATACGAACATCCGGATTGAATCACAGGGAATTATTCGAAACAAAGATAGCATTCAATATAAGGTTATTCAGAATTTAATTGATTCGGAACAATATGATGTGATTTTTGATGATGATTCCTCTGGAGAAATTGCAGATATCATAAGTATAATCGATGTGAATGAAAAAATAATTATTAAGTTTTATCATTGCAAATATTCTCATGGAGACAACCCGGGAGCTAGAGTAGCAGATTTATATGAGGTATGTGGTCAAGCTGAAAAATCTATAAAATGGTGTCAAGACCCTACGGCGATAATTGATCGTATGATAAAAAGAGAAGCCGTAAGGTTACGTTCAGATAGTACGCGGTTTGAAATTGGAAATATAAGAAAACTCAAAGAGATAAAAAATAAAATGCGGGTTTACCCAACAAATTTTGAAGTATTCATTGTACAACCCGGAATTGATTCCAAAGTCATATCAGATGACATGATTCGTATACTAACTGGTACAGCATCTTACTTAATGGATACTTATAGTATAAAGCTACAAGTTATATGTAGCTAAATAAACAATTATTTAGAATTGGTTTATTTCTATATACTACAAAAAACTCCTCAAAACAATTTTTTTGAGTCACGAAGAGTTAGCGATTATTGATTATTTCGTTACCATTCTTAAATATAACTTGAACATTGGAGAAAATCACAGTAGATAAAGATGTGTTTGATTTCTTGAAATATGTCTATTTTAAATCGTTAAGTAATTGTTATAATGCAGCGAGTAGAAGGGCGTATCTGGATATGTGCCGGACCATTCGTTTTAACAATAAAAATGGCTATGAAACGCGCAAAAAATCAGTTCCAAAATAAGGAGGAAAAATGTTTGAATTTTGTGAAAAATGTAGGAAGAAGCACAAAGAAAAAGCTAGTGAATGTAAATATCCGGAAGTTGATCAGTTTATAAGTTTAATTAATAGGCAAGAAAGAAAGAATTATATATTAGAAGATTGTCCGGATGAAAATAATACAAATGAATACTCTGTAGATTTACATTATAAAGATGTTGTTTCACAGGAAAATTTATGGATAGAAGTTAAGGAAGTAATATTATCAATGACAGATCCCGAGACAAAAGGAAAGAATAATGGTCAAGTACTTATAGAAAAAAGTATAAATTCTGTTTTAGGGGAACTGACAACTGAGGAATATAGCATGTTAGATGATTATAATTTAACGATTCCTTTTGAACAGTTTGGAGATAAAGATACTGTACAATTTGAAAGATCAGTATCTTTGTGGTTGAAAGAATTTTTCGATGGCAAACATGAGGAAAAATTATGTTACAAGAGAAAAAATAACAGAGAGATAAATATATATTTAAAAGTTAAAAGTCAAAATGAGACGGCACCTGGATATGGATTAGTGTATGTTAAGGAGGTCCAACCAAAAGATAATATTGGTGATAATTTTAGTGCATGTACTGATTTAAAACTAATCGAAAAATTGATCGAAAAAAACATAAAAAAAACAGAGGAAACAAAAAATAAATACCCCACTAATGAAAAGCATAGAATACTACTCAATATTTTAAGATTGCCATCTGGTATGGAAATATTTTGGAATGCAGAATTTGAAAGAGGTTTTGAAAATGATATAAGATCTCTTTTTGAAAATAAAAAAATAAGTAAAACAGATAATATCACAGAGTGTTATTTTGCTTATTTTATGAAAGACTATTTTAAGATGCGACCTAATCCTAATCCAAACTCGTCGCAAGTATTTATTTGTTATCCCATAATCAAAGGGATTATTAATGAACCATATAAGTTTGAGTTTGATGTAGGAAATTATTAAAAATAAATTGGTATATTTATTTTGTTCCTAACAGTAGCCCACCGGGGCAATAGTCTCGACAAGGAACCCAGTGTCGACGAAATGATCTATCGCTGACCGGATGATTGTATCAGCAAATACCGCACCGTGATCGACTATTTTGCCGCTGCATAGCAGTGCGATTTTTGACACTTCAGTGTTAACTTACAACTACCGGAAACCGCTTGGGATTTTATTTCAGTGCCTCAGTACTAGGCGCACTTAACTTATCACCCCGTATCTCAACGATATGATGACAAACTAGGTAACCTCATAGGAGCATAGGTTTTGTGAACCATCTAAAAACGGTACTCGGATCATCTTCCCTAGAATGCCTTTCAGCGTTAATCTGAATTTCCATATGAGGTGACAGTCGGTAACTTTTTAAGAATCTAAAATCTTAAGTTCAAAGAACGTTTCATCCCGTCGTTTTTAAAAACAGTGAGTGATTGAAAACGGCGAGAGCGGTGAAATCCTATTTAAAGTGGCCGATGATGGATCTCCCGGTCACCGAGAGATCCATCAGAAACCGGGCGCTAAAATAAAGCGCTCCCGAAAGTCTTTTCAGATATGCTTTTTCAAGTGCGGTGAGACCGTCGTCCAGCAGCAGTTATAACCTGTTTAAAAAATAATTGATAACCGTCACACAAATAGTTTTTCCCATTTTGTCCGTCTTTTGATAAAAGAAACCGATCCTTGGGACAACCACCAAAACAAAGGCGGATATCGTCGCAATCCAGACATTCTTCCGGCAAGCCCATGGTTTTGTGCAGACCAAATTGACGGTTTTTCTCCATTAATTCTGCCAGCGGGTTTTTTAGAATATTTCCCAGTTTATAGGGTTCAAAGGCATATCGATCACAACTGAAAAGATCGCCATTTATTTCAAGCACGCCAGCATGTCCGCATAGTGCTTCGTGGACACAAACTCCGGCAGGCTGGTTGTTGAGATTCGCAAGCGTCGACTCAATCAACTGGACATGTTTTTTCCACAGTTTAAGAATCTCACAAAGAAACACTAAAATTTGAAGACGGAAAAGAAGGGACATTCGATGTAATGCCTTATATAAAAGGACGTTGGTTCGGAGAGTTGTCTGATCCAACATATTTCAGCCAGGTACGAGTCTCAGAGCAGGGGATCAAATGGCCAAACGAACAGGATATTGCCCCACATGAATTGTATGATGACCTTGTTGTTTCCAAAGGACAACTTGGTGCCTGACGGCAAAACCATTAGCCCACTTAACTTATTGACTTAACTAATCGGAGACGATTCTTCTCACGGGACTCAATAAATCCTTGGTAAAAAGTGTGAAACGATCAAAATTAATCGCCCTCCTGTTGATTCAGAAGGGCGAATTGGTTGTTTTTTTATGCAGCGGTGATAATCGCTGCTGGATGACATTCAGGTGCTGTGGGAAGCGCTGAACCAGCATCATCGTGATGCTGCCGTGAATTTTAAGTCACACTATGAAAACTGCACGTTCGAAAAGCGCAAAAAAAATCTGCTCCTGAAGGCCAAAAATGGGTAGATGCGAATTGAAATTGCAGTTGATCAGGAAACAGCCAACAATGTCGGGTACTGTATTTTCCGGGTCGAATTTTCCGGTGATGCTGAAATGGAATCGCTATATGTGCGGGAAAACTATCGGGGGCCGGGTCATGGTGAGACGCTGTTAAGCAATGCCATTGCCTGGATGGACGAAATGGGCGCGCGCACAAAAACCGTGTCGGTTGCAGTGGGCAATGAAAAAGCCTTCAGCTGCTATGGGCGTTTTGGTTTTTATCCCAGAAAAACCCAGTTGGAACAGATCAAATAGTTTGCCGGAAAATTAATAGAAGAGAGGCGAAAGCGATGAAACAAATTAACTCAATTACTGAAATCGATGCTTTAAAAAAGGAAAATGACATGTTGTTGGTTTACTTTGGCAGCAATATCTGCAGTGTCTGTTGCGATCTGTTGCCCAAAATTGATCAGATGCTCGGCAACTATCCCGGCATTTCTGCGGTTAAAGTGGATATACAAAAATCGCCTGCTCTTTCCGCAAGTTTTAGTGTTTTTACGGCACCGGCAGTCATCCTGTTTATTCAGGAAAAGGAAACCCTGCGGGAAGCGGGGATAATGAGCCTGAGACATCTTGAAGACCAAATTTCAAGATACGTTGAACTTTTTTTTAAAGGCAACTGATTTAAAGGAGGCAATATCATGACAAGAATAGGAATGATAGCCCCGGTGCCAGGCACACTTAACTTTGGGTCTGAGGTTTTGCGTACCATCTTCTAAGGGTGCCTGTCTCAACTTAACTTGCTTAGCGCTGCGGGAAACTGCACAAAGCAGTCCCGCTGTCAGGCTATACTTTATCTAAGATCTTAACACCCTGATAATAAATTTTAAGGACATCAACGATGAATATAAATTTAAATGAATACTTTAAAAAACAAAAAAAATTTAGTGGAAATGTCTTGTTATCAAAAAATAATGAAATTATTTTTAATGAATCATATGGATATTCGAATAAGGAAAAAGGAGTAAAAAATACACCGCAAACAAAATTCATGATTGGCTCGATGACAAAGACAATAACGGCATTATGTATTATGCAGTTATCCGAACAAGGGATGCTTTCAACACAACAGCATCTTGACGATTATCTTCCGGACGTCTACCAGGGTCAGGGCATAACCATTCATCATCTGCTAACGCATATGTCGGGAATACCGAACTACTTAATGCTAAGAAAACAAATAAACTGGGGAGAACATCATACCCCCCAAGAAATACTACAAATTGTAAAAGGATATCAATTGAAATTCCCAGCTGGTGAAAAATGGTCATACAGTAATACGAATTATCTGATTCTTGGTTTGATCATTGAAATGGTTACAGGAATGAATTATCACCAATATGTTAAAAATTATCTATTTATTCCTGCTAAAATGAATCATTCAGGATTTATTGATGACGAACAAAAAAATGTCGCCACTAATTATATTAGCGGTAAAAAAGGGTTCGATATGGACCCATCAATGTTCTTTGCTTGTGGTGATATGGTCACAACGGTTGGTGATTTTTATTTGCTTGATCGAGCAATTCAGGATGGGATACTATTGAAAGCCCAAAGCGTAAAGGAAATGCAAAAGCCTCACCATGACGGAAAATTTGTAAAATGCGGCTATGGATTGTTTGTCAAAAAACATTTTGATTGTAACAGTATCTGCCATGGTGGGTCAATGCCAAATGGTTACACGTCTCATTTTGAGAAATACATTGATGACGAGATGACCATTGTGGTTTTAAGTAATGATTTAGTAAAATACCGATTCTTATCAATGAGCGGGGCTGGTGGTACCTATATCAGTAGAGAGATGGCTTCATTAATTTATGGTAAAAAGTTAGGCGCTTTGAAGAAGATATTCTAAAAGAGCTTCTTTTGGAATCTGTTATGTTTGAGAAGCGTCCGCAATACGATGATGCAATCGAAGTAGCAAGAAAATCTAATGATTCCGGCGTGTTTATCGAATTTACGCTATCCGCTGTTTTTTAGATACCATCGTCGAACAGGACAAGCACCAAGTAAAGCACCAAGTCGATTTAACAGGCACACAGATCGACGTTTTAAAATCGCTTCAGATTTGCTTTCTCAAGTGCGGTGAGACCGCCGTCCCGTAGCGGCGATAACCTGTTTAAAAAATAATTGATAACCGTCGCACAAATAGTTTTTCCCATTTTGTCCGTCTTTTGATAAAAGAAACCGATCCTTGGGACAACCGCCAAAACAAAGGCGGATAGCGTCGCAATCCAGACATTCTTCCGGCAAGCCCATGGTTTTGTGCATGCCAAATTGACGGTTTTTCTCCATTAATTCGGCCAGCGGGGTTTTTAGAATATTTCCCAGCTTATAGGATTCAAAGGTATAGCGATCACAACAAAAAAGATCGCCATTCATTTCAAGCACGCCAGCATGTCCGCATAGCGCTTCGTGAACACAGATTCCGGCCGGCTGATTGTTGAGATTCGCAAGCGTCGACTCAATCACCTGGACATGTTTTTTGCCACGATCATGTTTTTGCCACAGCTTAAAAATCGCGCAAAGAAACAAGCCATAGTCCTTGGCAGTCACCGAAAAATCGGTCAGCGGATGCTTCATGGCCGGGGAATGGATGCCCGCGGGCATGGCAAACCGCTGGCCGGAGGCCGCTTCATAAGTGGCAGGTGCACATTCGACCACGGGCAAAAACTGCATGTAATCGGTCAGTTCGCGCAGAAACAAATAAACCGCCTTGGGGTGTTTGGAATTAACGGCATTGACGGTAGTCAGGGTGTTGTAAGCGACACCGTGTTTCTGAAGCAGCTTGATGCCTTGGATGGTTTTGCCAAAAGTTCCGCCGTGATAGTCTTGGCGATAGGTATCATGGAGTGACGCATTCCCGTCAATACTGACGCCAATGAGAAAATTGTGGGCAGCAAAAAACGCACACCAGGCATCATCTAGCAGCGTGCCATTGGTCTGAAGGGTATTTTGTATTTGTCGGCCAAGTCCAAACTGGTTTTGATAAGCCAGTGCCCGGCGGTAAAAATCCTGGGGCGCCAGGGTTGGTTCACCGCCATGCCAGGCAAACTCGACAACCGCATTTTGACCGTGAATGGCCAGATTCTGCTGAATATAGGTCTTCAGTACCGCATCCGGCATTAACCGGTATGGCTGCTTTACTAAATCTTTCTTTTCCAGATAATAGCAATAGTGGCAGCGAAGATTACAGGCTGCGCCGACGGGTTTAGCCATAATCGCATAAGTCCGGGCGTCCGGGTTGGGGTTATTTTTCGTTCCCATTAATTTGGCGTTTTGTTGATCTGAGAAATTACCGTGGTCGCTTCATTGCCGTCATCGACGCCAATTTCTTTGGTGATCAGATCATTGAGCTGACCGTTAAGTTCCATGATCAAGGCGGCATTGGTTTCCTTATCGGCAGCCAGGTTGACTAATTCATTGGGATCTTTTTCCAGATCAAATAGCTGAACATCATTATTCGCATATAAGTCGTCCATGGTTGTTGGCAGATTAAACGTTAATGGCGAGAAATATCGGGCAAACTTATATTTTTCGGTGGTAATGCCTCGGACAAATCCCCGTTTCGAATAATCAATCTGATACGTTGTGATATTGGTCGTCGGATCAGTGGTTTGCATCATGTTGCTGTCGATCATCGAGATCATTTCATAGGCAAATAATGCGCCCTCTCTGATTTTCGTTTTGCTGCCATCCATTAAATCCATCAGACTGTGTCCTGGTAGTCCGGCGGCGATTTCCGCTTTTTTATCATCCGGCAGATTTGTCATGTCAATAAAGGTGGGTGCCAAATCGAGATGACTGGTTACGGCATCGATCGAATTGCCGCCTTTATATTCGGGATGGACGATAATCAGTGGAACATGGATATTGTTTTCATACATAAAACCGCCTTTGCCCCGGAGTCCGTTGGCACCCTGCATATCACCATGATCGCTGGTAAAGACAATGATGGTATTATCCAGCATATCAAGATTGGACACTTCAGCTAAGATGTTTTCGAGCTGATCATCATTGTCCTGAATACAATTATAATAATAATCGCGGAAATTTTCCCAGCGCGATGCTTCGGATGGGATTTCACCAACCCGGCGGTTCCATAAGTTGAAATATTCAAGATCCGCAGGGACGCGTCCAGCAGCATCGATGGGCTCGTTCCAGGTGGACGGAATGACGGCCTTTGGATAGGTCGTCTGATAAATCGAATTGGCCGGGGCTCCGGCAATGGCAAAGGTCGTTTGACCGGTGTTCTGAACGGTTTCGCCGTTAGTATCGGTATCATAGTACATTATGTCATGGGGATTCACAAGATTAACAGCCAGAAAAAAAGACTGTCCGGCGGCATTGGTGGCAGTTCCCTTTGATCGCAACCAACTGACGGTGTCCCCGGCAATGTTGCTGTCCTGCATGTAGCCCTGCTGAAGCTGACCGACAATATCACCCTGGGCATTCCAGTCCGAAAATCCATAGCCGAGTAGGCCATTCTGCTCCTGCATGGCGGGTTGGCTGGTATCATCAAAAACGCTGGTATCGCCCATGTGCCACTTGCCTTTAAAGGCGGAGTAGTACCCGGCTGAGAGCATCCGGTCACCGACGGTGGTCAGGTTTTCTGAGATCGGTTCCTGCCAGGGGGATTCGGTATTGTCAATCATCAGGGTGTCGGTGATGTGGGTGCCGGTGTAAATGACTGACCGGGAGGAAGTGGACACATTACTACAGGTATACTGTTTTTCAAAAGTTGTTCCCATTTTCTCCAGAAGTTCACGGGCCTTGTAATTGGTGCCTTCCGGAAATTTGTCAAAATAATGCTCCTGATCCACAGTTACAAAGACAATATTATAATTGCCATCACTATTCTGTCGCGCATTGACATCAGCCATTTTTTGATCGATGGTCTGGCTGGATGAGCTTTGGGTGCAGCCTGACACACTCAGCAAAGAGGTTGCCAGGGTGATGCCCAGGGCAGCTTTTTTTAGATTCATATCAAGACCTCCTGATTTAAATATGAAAATTATGAAATGTGCCAAAACAAAAAAGTGGTTAGATCGCCGGTCGGTTATGTTTAACGTTGTTGTTAAAAATATACCCGGACTAAGCTTGGATATTCAATAAATAATGATGACAGAACAAGAATCTTTTTATAAGCGTTTAGAAAAAGGAGTTGTTTGTTTGGAGCGTCAGGCCTTTGTGATGCGATTCGCCAGAATCGTTTCAACGAAGGCGACGATCGATTGATAAGTTGAACTTAGCGCTGGGACACTTAACGGCCTAAGTTCTACTGGAAAGATATAAAAAAGGAGATCGAAATGAAATCGTGTGAAAAATGGGATCAGCTGATTGAACAAACAGCTTTGGCGCTGCCGGGAGCAACCCGGGACTACCAGCCGGAATGGGATGCCGTGCGATATTTTGTCGGCGAGTTGATGTTTGCCATGCGCGGTGAGAATAAGAACGGTGACTCACTGTTGACCCTCAAGCTGCCGGTCGGCGATGGTGAAATTCTCCGCTCCCGTTATCCGGATATTATTCCCGGCTATTATATGAATAAACAACATTGGAATTCGATTCTGCTTGACGGTGATGTCCCGGAACCGGTTTTGATCGACTGCATCCAACTGGCATATCAGACCGTTTTTATGAAACTGACGAAAAAGAAACAGCGGGAAATTACGGAAAGTCGGCGTTAGAATAGTTGCCCGGAATTGATGAAGTCATGTGGAATGATGATATTTATGTGAATTGGGAAATAGCCGATCCGACGGTCCGTCTGACAGATGCTGCTATTAGTCGACATTACCTTGCACCACAAATCAATCACATAGGGTAAAATTTAGCGCTATTTAAGCGCTCAAAAAGAAATGTTGAGATCTGGGTAAAGGGACTGTTATTTTTAGATTAAGAAAGTGTTAAGTTACAAGGCCGCACCCATCGGTAATCCGTTTCAGCGATTAACCGAAAGGAAAAACCGCGATACAGTGGGATTATAGGAATTGATTGGCGACGCCTGCGGAGATTAAATGATTTTAATAACTTAATAACACGATAAAATATCAGTAGTGTATTTAGAACAATTCAATTCTAAACGGTAAATTTAGTTAGTCACGCTAATGACAAGAATTTTGCCTGTTCTCGAATTGAGCATTATGGTAAAATAAACGTGTCAATGAAAACAACAATCATGCGAATTCAATTCACTTAACAAAAATGGCAAAAATGCCAGGAAAGAGGCAAATAAAGGAAAAACACCAGCATGGTCGAGACGGTTTCCTTTCAATGAGGGTATTATTTACGACGTCAAAGGCGTCTTTAATAAAAACTTAGAGAGAGGAAGTAATGGCGATGAGCGTATTAAAAAAAGAGAATGAATTTTTGGAGACCAGAGAAGCAATAAAACCAGCCATGTTTCGGGTACTGTGTCCATATCGGGCGGGATGCCCCTATTATGGGGAGATCAAATCAGTGGGGAAAAAGCGGCGATGTTATGGACGACTCTTTGATTTAGCCGACACCAATACCGTTGTTTGGTTTCGGTATCGATGTCAGCGAACGAAGCAGGTCATGGTTATCAAACAAATGGGTTCAAAAATGTTGTTTTGGGATGAAGCCGATCAGCATAGCGATTCGGCGGCAGGGATTCCCGATGTTTTTTATCCGATCAGATGTCCCGTTTGTGGACAACGGATTCTGGATGTTTACGTCGAAGTCGGTGGATGCTTACTTGAATTTAAATGTCCGACCCACCGCGATATCGTGATCTGGTACGGTCCCGGTCAGGGCCACTGGCGCGATAATGATAAAAATGCGGTCAGTGCATAAAGTGCGGCACAACCCATTAAGATTATGAAAATCACATTGAGATCACAACATCAATTTAATATATCAGCATACATACTGAGTTAAACTGGGCCATCGAGCCACTAAACTACCGGATGTCGCTTTAAATCACAGCCAGCCTGTGAATTTTAAAGTGCATCCGGTTTTTTATTGCTCTGTTATGGGGCGGCTGGTGGCGAGTTGATGTTGGCGGTCGGGAACAACACATTAAAAATTCCAAAATACAGGAGGTTATTATGCAATCAAATCAAACTTTGGCTGAGGCCAGATCAATCAACGTGGAACCCGATGCCTTTTTGGCGGCTTTTCATCCGGGTCCTTATTATTTACGGACCTTTTCGGATACGGGTAAAGGGGCCGGGCGAAATTATCAGGTCAGTGCTGCCGAGCTGGCGGCGGCTGATTTTCAGGTCGGTTTGCATCTGGTCAATCAGCGGGATTGCCAGGGGGTCTTCTTTGTCGTCAATCCCGGCGGTCACCGGGACGATGCCATTACCAGGGTGGCAGCACATTTTGTGGAGGCCGACGATCTGCCGCTGGAGGAGCAGTACGCCAATCTCCAGACCTTCCCCCTGGAACCCTCGATTATTGTTCAGACACGCAAATCATTACACGGGTATTGGCTGTTGCAGCCACCGGAGAGCGCCGCTGCGGATCAAGCCCCAAGCCTCAGTTCGTTCAGTTCGATCCAGAAAGCGCTGGCCGCTGTTTTTAAAGGCGATCCGGTGATTTCCAATCGCAGCCGGGTGATGCGGTTGCCGGGATTTTTCCATAACAAGAAAGAGCCGGTGCTGGTCACCTGTCTCAAATTCGATCCCCAGCTCCGCTACACCCAGACAGACATTGATCTGGCCATTCAGAGCGTCAGCGAATCGGCGCCGTCACCAACCCCGGCCGCTCCGGTGGCAGCGGAAAAATCCGGCAGCAGCCCAACGGCGATCAGCATTCCCGGTTTCTTTCCATCTGCCGAGGAGGTGGACCCCCAGCGGATGATCAAGTCCTGTGAGTTTCTGATCCACGCCAAAGCCACCGCAAAAACTTTAAGCGAACCGCTGTGGTATGCCATGATCACCCAACTGGCCGGGCTGGCCGGTGGGGACGCCGCCATCCAGGCGTTGTCCCGGGATCACCCCGGTTATTCGCCAGCGGCCACCGCGAAAAAAATCGCCCAGTTTAACAGTACCGGGGCTGGACCCATGACCTGCGAAACACTCCGGGGCTGGGGTTATCACTGTCCCCGGCTGGGCAGCTGTCCGGCGAAATCGCCCTGGGAGCGGGGGAAATCGCCGTTGCCAATCTGGTATTTGAAAAAGCCCAACGGCTATCGGCTGATGCCCGGGATATTGGCCAATGAACTGGCTAAACACAAGCGGATTTTTTATGCCGGGGAAGCCTACTACCAATATCTGGGTGGGGTCTATCAGATGGTGGACGACCGGCACTGTCAGAAGATTGTCCGTAAGTATCTGCGCCCGGATCATGTTCAGATGGCCCAGATCAATGATGTGTTATGCCAGTGGACCGTGGAAATCAGCCGCAGCGCCGAGGGTCTCAATCGGGATAAGCGCATCATCAATCTCAAAAACGGCCATTACGATCTGGTGACGCGGCAGCTGCTGCCCCATGACCCCGCCAGCCTATCCACCATTCAGTTGCAACCCCACTATGATGAAAAAGCCGTCGCCCCAATTTTTAGGGCCTTCCTCGCAGACTGTCTGGATGAACCGACGCAGTTGCTGGTCCAGGAGATTTTTGGTTATCTGCTGATCCCGGAAACCTGCGCCCAGAAAGCTTTTGTGTTTGTGGGCGAGGGCGGTGCCGGAAAATCGACCCTGCTGTCAGTGGCGCAGGATGTGCTGCTGGGAACGGCCAATGTGTCCAATATTCCCTGGCAGAATCTAGGGGATCGCTTTAAAACGGCGGAGCTTTTTGGCATGCTGGGTAATATTTTTGCCGATCTGCCGTCCAAATCGATTGAAGATAACGGTCTGTTTAAAAGTATCACCGGGGAGGATTTCATTACCGCCGAGCGCAAAAACAAGGACCCCTTTTCCTTTAAAGCCACTGCCCGACTGGTGTTTTCCTGCAACAGCCTGCCTAAAAATCTGGGCGACCGCTCCGAGGCGTTTTACAGACGGCTGATCATTGTGCCCTTTCTGCCACCCAAACCCCCGGAGCAACGGGATCTCCATCTTAAGGATAAGCTTAAGGGCGAAGCAGCGGGGATCTTAAACTGGGCGTTGGCGGGACTGGCGCGGTTACAGGCCAACCAGTATCGTTTTTCCAACTCGCCCCAAAGTGATGCTGCCCTGGAAGACTACCGGATTGCCGGAAGCTCGGTGCTGTCCTTTGTGGATAAGCTCTGTGTGATTAAAAACCAGACGCAGGTATCCGCCACCGAGCTTTTTCAAGCCTATGCCCATTATTGTCAGGATTCAGGACTGCGGCCGGTGAGTCAGAAACGCTTCTGGATGGAGTTAAAAGAAGCTTTTCCAGAATTGGAAAAGATCAGGGAACTGGTAACCCGGCGGATTCTGTATGCCGGAATTGAGCTTCTGGATTTTGAGGCAGCAGCTTAAAATAGGTTGCTTAGCGAAAAAATGGCAATTTGTTTGTGGAAACGAAGTAATTTACGAAAAATCGGAAAGGGTTGGTTTGGCTTATTAGCGCCATCGGAAAGGATGGAAAGGGTTTTTCCTATTATGGCGAAAATATTTTTAAAAATTCAATAATCATGATCTGGAAAAAACCGGGGTCAACCCTTTCCACCCTTTCCAAAATGGTCAGCCTGGTTGATCAAGGAGAATGCATTTAAGTCCGGAATAATGCGTAATACTACTGTACTCCCTAAACGAACCGACACTGCATCTAGGCGATTATCTTCCCCCGACGAACCCGCTGATGGGGGTAACCTTACCAAATACAAATATCAGGAGGAAACCATGAAAGCTTTAAAAAACGAGATCACCCGATTATCCGGTCAGATCTTTCGCAACACCCAGTATCTCAATCAGTACGAGAACCAGCTGGCGCTTATTTACCGATCCACCCCGGAAACGGCCCACCGCACCCGGAAACGGATTGACCGCTTAACATTGCAGATCGAAGCTGACAGCCGGATGGTTGAAAAACTCAATGCCCAAATGATCGCAACCATTGAAGCGTTGAACGACTGGCGGATTCAGGAAATTCTGACCCGCCGTTATATCAATCATGAATCATTTGAAGCCATCGCCGACGCCATGAATTATGATCTCCGCTGGATTTACCGGCTCCATCAGCAGGGGCTGGAGCTGACCAATCCCATTGGTGATATTTTGCTAAATCCCGTCGCATAGCCATTTAAAGCCAGTATCCCGGGATGCTAAAATGAAATCAAATAAAGGAAAGGAGGACGACCAATGGCACTGACAAGCGATTTTTTAACCAAAAAAGTTCAGATCCGCTCCAACCACGGCATGGTTGACGGCAAGGAAAAAATCACTGCCCGAACCTATGGGGACATTGCTTCCACCGCCACCGATCAGGCAATTTATGACACTGCCCTGATCATTGACGGGCTACAAGAACCTACCCTGGAAGAAGTCATCAAACACGAACTGGCACTGCTGACAATGATTTAAGGGGAGGCTCTCACGAAGTTCTACATCGGTAGAATTCAAATTTAGGTGCGATTAGCAATCGCCCGTTGTCCCCAAAGGGATCAACAACTGGGGTTGGCGGCAATCATTGCCACTAACCCACAAAACTAAGAAAGGAGGTAAACAAATGGCAGCAAATACCGTACTGCAACTGACCTTTAAACGCGCCGACTTAAAAACCACCACCATGTCCATCACCGATCCCAAAGTCGGGCTCACCGTTGACGAAGTCAACACCGCCATGGCCGGGATGATTCAAAAAGCCATCTTCGCCCCAGATGGCCAGCTGCTGACCGCCAAGGTTAAAGCCGAACTGGTTATCACTGACAAATCCGCCTTTTCAATGAACTAAGGCGACGGTTCCCGTTCTGTAGCCGATTCGTTCAGATTCGTAGGGGCGTGTATCGCACGCCCGCCCCGCTGGGGCAACTCAATGACAATTAAGAAAGGAAAATAAAATGAACGCCTTTATCAAAAAAATTCAAACCGCTCTTAATGACCGGTGTTATGGTCCCGTAAAAGTCGATGGCAAAGACGGTCCTAAAACCAAAAAAGCCGTGACTGCCTTTCAGAAAGCTGCCGGTCTGGAACCGGATGGTTTGGTGGGGCCGCTCACTGAAAACCGACTGTTTCGGGAACAGTTGTCAGTGATTTCGATGGACGGCGATGGCGCCACCCCGCACTTTACCAAGGCCGAATTTGCCTGCGACTGTCAGGGCAATTATTGTGACGGCTTTCCGGCAGCGATGGATCTGGGTTTATTGCTGAAGCTGGAAGCCCTCCGCAATGCCCTGAATGCTCCGGTGGTGATCACCTCAGGGCTCCGCTGCGAAATCCGCAACGCCGAGGTGGGCGGCATCCCGGGTTCCAAACACCGTGTCGGCCAGGCCGCTGATCTCTACGCCCCGGGGATAGATATTACAAGAGTCGCCAGTATCGCCGAAAGTCTGGGCCTTACCACCATCCTTTATCTGGACCAGGGCTTTGTTCACTGCGAGGTGTAATGAAAATCAGTGAAATCTCGCTGATCTTTGCCCTGGCAGGCGGGGTGCTCGGCCAAATGCTCGGCGGCTTTGACGGCTTCTTACAATGTCTGATCGCCTTTGTGGTGATGGATTACGTAACTGGAGTGCTCTGTGCGCTTCAGAAAAAGAAACTGTCCAGCGCCCAGGGCTTCCAGGGCATTCTTAAAAAAATCCTGATCTTTATGGTCGTGGGGATGGGAAACCTGCTGGACATCACCCTTCTTGGCGGTGCCGGGGCTCCCCTGCGGGTAGCGATGATCGGCTTCTATCTTTCCAATGAAGGTCTGAGTATTCTGGAAAACCTCGGACGGCTGGGGGTGCCTTTACCAAAGCGGCTGGAAGCCGTGATTCGGGAGTTGGGGGAGGAGGAAGAGAAGCAACACGAATAAATGGTTTTAGATGATAAACAAGCAACGATTTAATAAACTCACAAGAGTCAATCTTGGGAGTTTATTTTTTTGCCCAGAATTCAAGCCCGGGTAGCTTAACACCTGACGACTGATTTGATTAGCGAGTCTTTTTGAAAAGATTAAAGAGCGAATCGGTGTTTGCAAAATGTTATCAAATATGATAAAAATAATAAATAAGCGTTGATGTTTATGTTGGAAAGCGTCTAGTCGATTTGCAGATGAGTGATGAGGTAGCGTTTTATATAAAAGAAACTGGTGATGTACCAATTATGAATTTTTTACTGTCACTCCAACCAAAATTAAGGGCAAAAGCATATAGTGAGATTGAGCTATTAAAAAAACACGGTCCGGTTCTGAGAGAGCCCTTTGTTAAATCCTTAAAAGGAAAGGAAAACAAGGGCATTTATGAACTTAGGATTAAGTTTTCCTCAGATATATCGAGAATCTTCTATTTTAGTTTTTAAGATAATACATATGTATTATTAAATGGGTTTATCAAAAAAACCAACAAAACGCCGGATCGCGAACTAGAAAGAGCACGAAAATATAAAGCTGACTATGAAAGAAGGTGTAGAAATGTGTAAGCCAGGAATAAAATTTGAATCGATAAAAGAACAATTGATGATGGATGAAGAATTCAGACTCGAATATGAAAAGCTAAAACCACGTTATGAAGTTATTTCTCAGTTTATTGAGGCTCGCAACACCCAACATATGACTTAGGAAGAACTGGCTTTACGGGTGGAAACCCAGAAATCAAACATTTCACGATTTGAAAGCGGGACTTATAATCCAACTCTTGATTTTTTTGTAAAGGTTGCAAAAAGTTTAGGGAAAGAGTTGCACATTGAAATTAAGTAGAGCAAGTAAGTATCAAATTGATTTCTGATGGGCCCCAGTGCTAGGGACACATTCGTTCCATATCAAAAGTACTTTCTGATCAAATTTTAAGAACTTGCCGGACTCAATCCGGCGAGTTTGTTTTTTTGCCTAATCACCGATAAAAACTTTCCATCAACGCCATTAAATGATACAATAAATCCATTCGAACCATTTAAAGCAATGGTGGTAATTGCGATTGTACTGCCTGAAGTTGCTAGCGAAGTGAACCAGTTCTTTAAATTGTAATTGAGATAGAATCTGACTATAAACAGAATGTAATATAGAAGAGTTTTATCAAGCTAGAAATTAAGTTTTGAGACTATGTATGTGATGTTCGGTAATATCCACATGTCATAAAATCGATTTTCAAAAAAGTGAAAATGTTTACTCTAAGAAGAAAAAATGGTGTAATAAAGTTGAGTTTCATATTGCTAAAAATAACAACACTTCTCTCCTCGACATTGAGGAAAATAGCAAGTTATCCGTATACTGATACCAAGTACACTTAATCTAATATTATACTGCAGTGAGTTAACAAATTGTTGAAAGAAGTTGGAGGGTAAAAAATGGCGAATATTTTCATGTCATACTGTCAAAAAGATTCGGACTATGCTGATAATATCGACACCTATTTTAATGGAATCTCAAACATTTCTATACATCGAGATATTAGAGATATAGATCAATGGAAAAGTATTCGTAATTATATGGGAACTATCAGAGAAATGGATTTTGCAATATTGATAATTACTGAGAATTATTTAAAATCATTTAACTGTATGTACGAAGTTTTGGAACTAATGAAAGAACTGAGATTTGAACATAAAATATTCCCTCTAATTGTAGAAAAGAGAATCTATGAAATTCAATATCGGAATAGTTGTATCATATATTGGCAAGAACAAAAAAAAGCAACTGAGAAAAGTTTGCAGGAAATTCACAATCCAGAAAATGCACTTTCAGGGTATGATAATTTAAAAAAAATAAAAAACATTCTAGCAAATATGGATGAATTTTTAGGTATAGTTGCAGATATGAATAATCCAGATATTTTGGATATGAACGAAGCCATTGCTAAAAAGCTTGATGAGAAAAACTTAGTTGAAATAAAAAAAAACATAAGTATTGATTTAAATGGTCATTCAGAAACAAGCTATGTTATTACTTCAAATATTGATGTAGATATAATGCCGTGTTCAGAATATTTAGGTAGAGAACAAGAAATTAGCGATTTAATAAGGCATCTAAAGAGCGGAGAGAAAGCGGTTTTAGTACACGGTATGGGTGGAATTGGAAAGTCGGAAATTTGTAGAAACTTATACCATTACTACTTGAATGAATATTACGCGTGTAAAAAAAATGAATTCAACCATATTGGTTTTTTAAAATACGAAAATAATCTTGATGATACTTTCATTAACGGATTTTCTAGCTCTATAATTGCAGGTACTTGGGAGGAAAAGAAAGAGCTGGCTTGGTCTTTTATCAGAAAATTATCGAATACAGGCAAAACACTGTTGATTATTGATGATGTAAACAAACAGGCTAGTCAAGACCCAAGTTTGAAAAAACTCAGTTCATTAACATGTTGGATAGTTATGACATCCAGAAACAAACTATTTGAAAAATTCATGCCTTTTAAAATCGAATCGATGAATTATAATTCTTGCAAAAGTTTATTTTCTCAAATTTATGGAAAAATTGAGGCAGATGATGAAGAACATTTATTATTTGTAATAAATAATTTAGCACTAGGTCATACATTGACCATAAGGTTGTTTGCAGCTGTTGCGAGAGATCATTCATGGACTGTTGAAGAACTACGAAAAATGTTAGAAGAAAATCAATTCAGCCTTTCATTTCTAAAAGATGGACAAGAGCAAAAACTACTTGAAGAATATCGTAAGTTATTTTATTTATCGAATTTAAAAGAGATGGAAATTAATTTACTGGAATCATTTTCTGTATTGCCTTATCGGATGTTGCCAATAGATTATTGTAACAATTGGATGAAAGGTGATATATCGATCGATTCAGCTGAATTGCTCATCAACGGACTATATCAAAAAGGTTGGCTTGAATGTGAGGGTAGAACATTCGCAATGCATCCGATTATTAGTGAGACAATTCGATCAGTTAGAGAAGTATCACTCGACAATCACAAGAAATTGTTACTATCTTGCATTGCATGTTTAAATTTTGATATAAATAAATTAACTGAAATGGAGATTTCATATAGTATTTTTGCAGAATCATTGATTAAATATTTTTTTAATGATAACTCACTTGAAATAGCTGAGTTGTCATCGAACGTTGCTTGGTTAGCATATCATCAAGCAAATTATAAAAAAGCGCTGGAATATAATGAAATGGCTTTATTAATCAGGGAAAAAATTCTTGGCAGCATGCATTTGTTAACTGCATCTACGTATAACAATATCGCCGGTGTTTATCATGATTTGGGACAATATGTGATTGCGCAAGAATGGAATCAAAAAGCACTATCTGTTCGTGAAAGATTATTAGATAATTATCACCCAGAAATTGCGATTTCCTATCAAAACCTAGCGGCTACTTTTCGACAAATGGGCAAATATAAAGAATCATTAGACTATAATAAAAAAGCCTTATTAATTCGTGAAACGGTATTTGGTTTTAAAAGTAAGGAAACAGCAATGTCATATTCTAAAACTGCAGATATTTATTATGATCTGGGAAATTATGAAATAGCATTGGAGTTTTACAAAAAATCACTCGCCATACACAAAGAAATTAACGAATGCGATGATTTTGGAATTGGAATGATCTATAACAATATTGCAGGAGTTTATGACTCACAAGGTAAATATAAAAATGCTCTAGCGTTTTACGAAAAAGCACTAATAAAACAAAAAAGAGTTTTTGGGGAAAATAACCGGGAAATTGCAACAACATACAATAATATCGGAGAAATAAATAGAAGGTTAGGAAATTATGAGAAAGCACTAGAATTCTATGACAGGTCACTAACAATGCGATTAGAGATTTTAGGTCGCAATCATCCAGATATTGGAATGTCTTATAACAATATTGGGGGAATTTATAGTTCCATGAGGGAATTTGGAAAAGCATTAGAATTCTATAAAAAATCACTGAGTATTTATAAAAAAGCGTATGATAAAAAGCATCCCGCAATTGCGAAAACTTACAATAACATTGCAGGTGTTTATCATCAGCAAAAAAAATATGAAGAGGCTATTGACCTATATAAGAAATCATTGGTTATCTTAGAAGAGAGCTTAGGTTTGGATCATCCTGATGTTGCGACGATTTATAATAACATTGCTGATGTTTTTCAAGAACAAGGGAAAACAGAAAATTCACTGGTATGGCATGATAAGGCACTAAGTATTCAAGAGAGAAAATTAGGGGAAAATCATCCAGATATTGCGTCCACATATAATAATATTGCAGTAGATTTTTATCTGTTAGGTGATAATGAAAAAGCCACGGAATTTTTAAGAAAAGCATTAGCAATCAAAGAAAAATCGCTTGGAGTAGATCATCCTGAGACTAAGCTTATCTGCGAAAATCTAATTCGGATTAAATAAGTTGGTGCCACATGGGACGACCGTAGATAAAAAATGTTGGTGCACTTTCTGGCACGCATTTGATGTAACTAGATACATTTAAATTAAAATTGATCGCTATAATATTGGTGAAAGAAGGATAAGTATATGACGAATTCATCAAACGCATCGGCATCCGCATTTGGATGGGAATTTCAAAGTAATGCGGCAATTATGCTGATGCTTAAAAATATTGATAGAGCTAGTAAAGTGAAGGTGGAGGGCAATACGGAAGATGTTGAAATAACCTTTGCAGATGGGAAAATGCTTATGTCACAAGCGAAAGCAGTGATGAACCCGAATGACTATAGCCATGTCAAAGAAAAATTAGAAGCAGGCTTACGAACTCTTAATGCGGCTGCAAAGCTAACGGAAGTCGAACAGCTAGTTTTTGTTACAAACTCGCCGAACCCGTTCAATAATTCGACAACGATGTATAAATTTAGCAGCCCCCTAAATACTGTGCCTTTTTCTGAACTTCCAACTGCTTGTCAGCAAATAATATGCGACGTTTGCTCTTCAAAAGGGTACGATTTTGACAAAGCATTACTTTCCGTTTGTGTTATGCAGTTTCATGGGGAAAAAGTGGATGAAAGGTATAAGGTCTTATCAACACTTACCGCTGAGTTTCTAAATAATCTCGGTGTTTGTAAAATTTCGACAAATCAGTTGCTTACCCTTTGGCAACACGCGTTTACTGTTAATGCCTCGCAAAAAATAACTTCAATAACAAAAAAAAGTATGGTATGGCCTATTATCGCTATTCACTGTGAAGTCGGCGAAGACGATGCAGTACTTGAAGATTATGATGAGTGCGATGTTTACGAGATTTTGCAAAAATACAGAGGTGTCATTAACAACAACAGCGAAAGCTTCGAATTTCTGTCAGTAATTCTTAGCGATTACAACGAATTCCATTCTGAATTGAAGTCAAAGGAGCGCATGCAGAAATTTATCGCAGAAAATTGGCAAAACTACAAAAATAGCTTCGACTTGAAAAGTGCCGACACGCTTACCGAAGAGATGGTTATTCGTTTGACAGTATCAAATGTTCTAAGATGCCGTAAGGTTATTGCAGAAATAAAAGGCAAGGTGAAATTATGAGAATAATTTCATTGCAAGTTAATGCAATTCAACAAACTATGCTGAGTAACAACTATAAGATTTTCTCGTTCAATGAAAATGTCAATATCATTTTTAGCAAGAAAAATAGTGTTGGAAAAACCACTTTGTTACGTCTGCTCATGTATGCAATGGGATACCCCATTCCGAACACGCGTGGGATACGTTTTTCCGATTATGAGACCGTGCTTACTGTAGTTGGAGCAAACGAAGAGAAGTTTGTACTGATAAGAAATAGGGACTATCTTGAACTACGTTATGATGGAAAAGAAAGTGGCTACTCTCTACCTGTCGAACAAAATGAGATGCACTCATTAATATTTGGGATTTCAAACATTGAAGTGGTCGATAATTTACTTGGCGCGTTCTATGTTGACCAAGAAAAAGGATGGACATTGTTAAATCGTGGTAAAGCAATAGGGAATATTCATTTTTCTATAGAATCCTTGCTTCGTGGCTTGTCTAACAGAACGAACGACAAACTTGCACAACGCCTTATAGCAGTAAAACGAGAAATTTCAAAATATAAGCAAATGCTTGATGTTGCGCAATATAAGGCTGAAATTAACAAGTTGGGTGAAACATTTTTTGTGGATTCACCGGCAGAAGATGTTGAAAATGCTCTGGAGGTTTTATATTGCGAACGGAAGCCAATAAAAAACGAACTCACCAGAATTAATGGTGTCATTCGAAAGAATACAAATTTCGAGAAGTACATCACTTCATTTAGGCTCAGAGTAAAAACGCCAAATGGAGAGGAAGTACCGGTTAACAAGGATACTTTAGTTGGGTATGGGGATACCGCTGATTTGCTTGTTGCGAAACAAAAACTTATTACTGAACAAATTGTTGCTATTGATAAAAAAATCAGCATATTAAAAAAACAACAAGACAAAGAAGCTACTTTGATAGATGTTAAAACAAGTATTGAACAATTTGACGCAGAAATCTCTAGAATTAATGTTAATGCCGTGGCAACGCAAAGAATAATTGCAAAACTTGAAAAGGAAAGAAAAGCTTTAGAGGAAAATGTTATTAGTAGTGTAAAGAAAGACAATCCTCTAATAGGAGAATTGCACCAGTTGATATCAGCGTATGCGATGCGACTCGGACTGGATAACAAATATGTTAGTGAACGGAATGACTATATTTTCACTAATGACTTAAAGTCGTTGTCAGGAGCGATATTTCACAAGGTGGTTTTTGCCTTTAAGATTTCCTATATCAAATTAATTCAAAAGCACACTGGGGTTTATCTACCGATAATTCTTGACTCTCCAAGCGGGCGTGAGCTAAGTTCTGAGAATATAAATGAAATGATGGCAATCCTTTCCGAGGATTACGCAGATTATCAAATCATCATCGCATCTATTTACGATGACTATGATTTGCCAAACAAGAATATTATCGAGTTGCAGGACAAACTCTTGCCTTTCTAGTACTATCAAAAATATTAATAGATGAAGATGATAAGTTTATTACTTAAATAAAAATGCAGAAATATAAGTCTATTTCAAAAGTAAGAACGAAGGAATGGCGTTGATAAAATTGAAACTTGAAAATGATCTAGTTATCGAATGTGAGAAATATGGGCGATGAATTAGGGTATGATTTTGAGGGAGACTGTTCATGTGACGAATGTGAATACAGTATTAATTTTAAAGTTAGACGATATGAATATCTAGATGGCACTCTTAATATTATGTAATCAGCGAAGCAAGGTTTTTTTAAACACTAAAAATAATCGCTTCAGAGTTTTTGTAGCTAAATTTCGGGCTGTAGTGCAAAGTCTACTTAGCTTTATATTCATGTCTTATCGTGTCTGATCGCCTTTGTGGTGATGAATTACGTAACCGGAGTGCTCTGTGCGCTTCAGAAAAAGAAACTTTCCAGCGCCCAGGGCTTCCGGGGCATCCTCAAAAAAATCCTGATCTTTATGGTCGTGGGGATGGGGAACCTGCTGGACATCACCCTTCTTGGCGGTGCCGGGGCTCCCCTGCGGGTAGCGATGATCGGCTTCTATCTTTCAAATGAAGGTCTGAGTATTCTGGAAAACCTCGGACGGCTGGGGGTGCCTTTACCAAAGCGGCTGGAAGCCGTGATTCGGGAGTTGAGGAGGCGGATGAGAAGCGACACGAATAAATGGTTTTGATGATAAGCAAGCAACGATTTAATAAACTCACAAGAGTCAATCTTGGGAGTTTATTTTTTTGCCCAATCACCGATAAAAACTTTCCATCAATGCCATTAAATGATACAATAAATCCATTCGAACCGACTACATAGGCATTAAAATAAATATTTCGCTGAGTCAAACGACGCTTTTTTAAATGATCACTTTCCGGCCTGATTCCTCCAGCCATAGGTAGCTCCGGTGCTGGTCATACTTGACTGAGTAATTTCCAAGGAACACGATCGTACTAGATTTGTAAATATTAAATATTTAGAAAGAAATAATGCGTCATTAATTATTCAGGAGAAAACAAAAAATAATAATTCAAAAGGAGATTAAAATGGCAGAAACAAGTCAAATTTTATTATGGACCTTCATTTCGGAGTGTCCCATTCCAGAAGATGTGCAGGAATTGTTAGTCGAAGGTGAAGAAGCGATAGCCGCTTATAAAACAATCCGAGACAGTGCGGTTTTTACGAATAAACGTTTAATTGTAAGAGATGCCCAGGGATTGAGTGGCAAAAAAGTAGAAGTATACTCGTTGCCATACTCGTCAATTAATATGTGGTCAACTGAAAATGCAGGCAAGATCCTTGATCTAAATGCTGAAGTTGAACTCTGGACCCGTGCCGGTCATATTAAAGTGAATTTGCGAAAAGGGGTCGATGTCAGAAAATTTGATCGACTAATTGCCAATGCAATATTGCGAAATCAATGATGTCAATGGGTGGCGTAATGAGGAATAAAATATTTATTACCAGAGGGTTGGGTTAACTTAGACCAATGGAATTCATCTACATAAGGGCGCAATCTGGCCCTCGTTTATGTCATAAGTACTTTCATTAAATGATCAGGGGTTATCATTCAAGTAAAATGCGAAATTTAAAAACTCTGTATTAGAGAGAAATTCTAGATATTTCTTAATACTGTGAAAGCGAAAGAAATGTGATAGTATGGAAAGAATGGAAATAGTTAATGTAGTTGTTATTAGTTATCTAAGCGCGAAATGTTGTTCCCAATTATATTAACATCAATGTTTGGAGTAACTAACAATAAGAAAATAGTTCAAGGATAGAGGATCAAAACAAAACTTAATGCTGAACGAAATGGCACCAGGGCTGCAGGTAAGGCACACTTTTAGCCTCGGTACCATGTATACATAGCAAAAAATTTCAAGAAAGGTATTAGATAGATGGATAACATTGAGACTGGGTTGAATTTTGCCAAAGATACTCTTGCAATTGCTATAAAAGCAACTGGGACAACTTTAGTTAAAAGGTTGATTGAAAATAAAATAAGACCGATCATAGATAATTTTTTTATGAGCAAGAATGATACAGATAAAATGGAAAGAACATTAGCAGAATATTTTCAAAAAAGTTATAATTCGAATGTTTATATTAATACAATAGTGTTTAAGAATACACCAAAATTATTGGAAGAATTATACATACCATTAACAATTGTACATCCTATTCCATCAAAAGTAGAAAAATACAAAATTCTTGACGATTCGGAAAATGATTTATTTCTTATCTTTGAGTCATGTCTTAAACTTATGATAGTTGATACAGCGGGAATGGGAAAATCAACATTATTGAAATATATTATGTTGAAAGCGCTAGAAAGAGGTGCACCCATACCAATAAACATTGAATTAAGAAGATTAGATCCGGAAACAGATATTATCGACTTTATCACAAGAGAGATTAATTTATTAGATGGCGTGATCAAAAAAGAGCAGGTGACAAAATTACTCAAAGAAGGTGAGTTTTTAATTCTATTAGATGGTTATGATGAAATTAGGGAAATAGATAAAACCAAAATAGCATTGAAAATTCAAGAATTTATTAAAATAACACCTGATACAAAGTACATACTAACTTCGAGAGAGGAAGTTTCACTTAGTTCTTTTTATGGGTTTAAAATATTCAATATAGAACCTCTTGCTTTGCAAGATGCGTTTTCATTGATAAAGAAGTATGATAATAATAATCTAGTTTCGAAAAATTTGATTGAAATGCTAAAAAATGATGTTCATTTTGACAGTTTAAGAGAATTGTTAACAAATCCCTTGTTGATTTCACTTTTATATAAAACATTCCAGTATCGGGAGGAGATTCCATATAAAAAACTAATTTTCTATGAAACCGCATTTGAAGCATTGTTCAACGATCATGATTATACAAAGGGAGGAGCCTATGTACATGAGAAGAAAACTGAACTTGATATCTGCGATTTTAGAAAATTAGCTCGAGAGTTAGGATGGGCAACTTTCAAATTAGATAAAAATGAAATTTCGATTGACGAATTAACGAATATTCTGATAAAGATATCTAATAAATGTTTTGATTACCATTTGAAAGCATCAATGGTAATTGATGATTTGTTACATAGTGTTCCGTTATTTTGCAAAGATGGTAATAATTTTAGATGGGTTCATAAATCATTTATGGAGTATTTCGTTGCATGTTATATACATAATGATCTTAACACGGAGCAAAAGAAATTGATTTTGAAAAGTAAACTAGTCTTGAATAATAATTCTATAAGAAAATATGTAAATATACTTGATTTCTATTATGATTTAGATAATGCTTCTTTTCGAAAATTTATTGTCTTACCATTTTTACTTGAATTCAGCAATAAATATGTTCAAGTTTTTTCAGATTCATATTTTAATATGATGGACAAAGTATATCTTCAATGTCGAAAAAGTATGCTCGTGTTGCTGAACATAGAAATTGAAAGGAAAAAAGATGAGCTAACATTTCTAGAATCATATAAATATCCGTATAGAGGTAGAGCTGAAACCGAGTTTTTAAATAAAGAAGAAAAAAGATATAGTGGGAAAACGTGGACAACGTGGGCATCTGAATCAGGTGGCAATTGCATTGAAGGCTTCATCAAAGAAACTAGCATTGTGGGAGGTCCATTGTTAAGAATTATGCAAAATAAAAGAATTGATATTTTCATTTTTAAAAACAGTATTTATCCTTGCTATATTGGGATAAGACCGGAATGCTTCATACAGAAAAACAGAATGCTAAGAATAGATGACGACATAAATAGTGAGATCAATAAAAATAGTGATATTTTTTCATATATAACAGCTTATCTAATTATCAGTCATGGAAAAACAACAGGTTATAATTTCTTTTTAGATATTGATAAGGTTGGTTCTTTTATAGAAAGAATTAATGAGGAAGTAGAAAATGAAGAACTTGACGTTCTGGATTTTTAGTAATAATGATATAAGCAATTGAAAAATGAAAAACAAAAAAATGTTAATCTGAAAAATAAGCAGAAGCATGTCAAAAAATTAAAATCGAATTTGTGTTTAGAAATTTAAGCAGAAAGAATTGCGAATGAAAATACGACCAGCAATTTTGTGCAAATTCCGTCGGTGATAAAGCGATTTATGGTTAGACACTTCTCTAATGTATTTGGGTTTACCGATACTGGAGATAAGGACTACTGTGAGCAGACTGGCAATGCGGAAAAATGGGTGTCAGATTTGGATGTTAGAATATTTTCTGGTTTTATACTCTACAGTACACAGGTTGATTTTAAAATAATTGATGGTCCGTTTAACATTTTCACGAATTTTGTAATTTTTTTCCAATAGGGCTTCGATGCTATGAACACTTAACCTACTGGCTTATTTCCCGACGATCTAATTCATAAATAAGGTGAGAAGCCAGATAAAATGGAAAAAATCATAGAGAACATTTAACGGAGGCGAAGGTCAGACCGTGGGAATTGCTACGGATGCCGTCGAAAGGGTACAAATGGATTTTGACACCGCTTTGAATAAACCCCTTAAATTTGACCAAAATTTTATCTGTAATTTAACTTGGAGGTAGATAATGAGCGAATTAGAAAGCAGATTCCACGAAGAAATGAAGAATATTTATTATGCTGCAAAAAAGGAAATAGGCTATAATGCAAGCCGCTTTATTCAAATTGTTTCCAATGAAGGAGGCCTTAAGGCCGCAAAAAAATTAATTGCTAAAAATGGCGGTACTTACGGTTTTGAAGTGCTGTGGGAGAACAAACGACTGGATTTGTCAGTTGAAACACTGGTTTTAAAACCGGAATATCGCGAGCTTTTTACCAATGAAGAAATTGAAAGATGCAAAAGTCGTTTAAATGACTATGGCTACGTTATAAAAGAATGATACTAATAATTAACCACAGTGCTAAACAAACGTAACAAGAATACAAAACTCAAAAACTCATATTTCTGGAGGAAATGATTAATGGTCGAAAACAGTAAAAATAATGAGATCATAAAAGCTATGATGAATGTTGAATACTATTCAGCCGAGCTTAAAGATGAAGTTGCGTTAGAAAAATCGACAAAACTACCATTAGTAAGCATTGCTGCTTTGGGAACAGCATTTGCTACCTTGCCTGATGCATTTCGAACCGTTACCCAAACGTTTGAAACCGGTGGAATGGAAGGCTACTACAAGGCCGTTTTCCCGGAAGGTGTTTTGGGAGAACTTGTAAAAGCGAAAGATGGCACTGGATTTCGTGGACTCATTCAGGGCGCAAATGGCCAAATTACTGGCCAACCGGTATTTGTACCGGCAGCAGGTAGCTCCGTAACCTTGACCACAAAAATGGCTTATAATCCTACGTTGCTGTTAATTGCCGTCGCATTGATCAGTATCGATAAAAAACTGGCAGAAATCCTTGAAACTTCACACGAGATTTTTGAATTTCTGAAACAAAAAGAAAAAGCAAAACAGCGGGGTAACCTGAATGTTTTGGAGGATGTTTTAAATAATTACAAATTCAACTGGGACAATGAAAAATATAAAACCAACAAACACATTCATGTTCAGGAAATCAAACGGGAGGCGGAGCAGAGCATTATTTTCTATCGGGAACGGATCGTTAAAAAAATGAATAAAAAAATCGGGAATCTTTTCATTCATCATGACCAGGATGTCAAAGGCAAGCTGGAAGAAGTACAGGCTGAGCTCAAAGAATATCAACTTGCGTTATATTTGTTCGCCTTTTCATCCTTTCTTGAAGTGATGTTACTGGAAAACTTTGGATCGGCATACCTTGAAGGTACCGTTCATAAAATAGAGGATTATTCTTTTCAATATCGTGAATTATATACAAAATGCTATAACCAGATTGAAGAATATGCCAAGTCTTCGATCAATTCATCTTTGCTAGATGGATTTGCATCCATAAATAAATTTGCCGGAGATGCGGTGGCAAAGATTCCCTTTATCTGTGATTCACAGATTGATGAAACTCTGATTGAAGCAAGTAACCAATTGGAAAAATTATGTTCAAGAAAGACCGAACAGACGATGAAGCAATTTGAAAACAACCAAAACAACTGTGTCCGTCCATTCGTAGAAAATATCGATACCGTCAATAGGCTGTATAATCAACCGATGGAGCTTATTTTTGATCAAGAGAACATATATCTGATTCCAGCATAAGATTGCGACAGCCCTACGTTTATGTGACATGAAGAAGGAGGCCACTCAATCATGATTAAATCAACTTTCAAAGGTACGATCATTTCAATCCAACCGCGCATCTGTCTGACGAGGTCCTTCGATGAGTCCTTTCATACATATCTCAGCTATGCCATTAAGTTAGAAGGGAAACTCGATGGCGAGGAATCGACTTTCTCCATCGGCATCGGTGAAGCAGCTCGCTAAACATCAATTCAAAGTAAATAGACATCGCCTCAGGTGATTGCGTTCCAGTTCATGATTCTGTTCTGGAGCCAGTCGAGTCTGGTTTTAATTTAAAATATTTATAATATAAAAGGAGTTATCATGTTTTCACGAACCTGGCATGGAATTGTGCCGCTTAAAATGCGGGCGGCATTTGAACACTATGAATATCAAACCGGGGTTAAAGATACCCTGGCCATCCCGGGCAATCGGGGTGCTTTTTTAAAAATTGTCGAGCAGGGTGAGTATGCTCATTTTTTTCTCTGCACAAAGTGGGATTCAATGGCCAGCATGATTGCCTATGCCGGGCAGGAACCAGCGATTGCGGTGACCTATCCCGAGGATGAACGCTATGGCTTGATCTCCGATCCGATTGTGATCATTCAGGAAGTCGTGGATGATGGCGATCCGTTCACAGCCCAAGATGATATCGGGCGGCAAAGCAAGGTGAAAAAACCGATGCAACACGAAAAATCCCCAATCACAGCGATCACCTATCGCAGCGGCGATGAATCACTGCTGGATGACATCCAGGAGTTGTGGGAAGCGCTGAACCGGCATCATCGCGATGCCGCCGTGAATTTTAAATCCCACTATGAAGCGTTTACGTTTGCGATACGTAAAAAAAATCTGCTCCAGAAGGCTAAAAATGGGCAGCTGCGAATTGAAATTGCGGTTGATCAGGAAACCGCCCAAAATATCGGGTACTGTATTTCCCGGGTCGAATTTTCCGGGGATGCTGAAATGGAATCGTTATATGTTCGGGAAACCTATCGGGGGCTGGGCCTCGGTGAGACGCTGCTAAGCAATGCCATTACCTGGATGGATGAGATGGGAGCCCACACGAAGACCGTGTCGGTGGCAGTCGGCAACGAGAAAGCCTTCAGCTTTTATGAGCGATTTGGATTTTATCCCAGAAAAACCTTGCTGGAGCAGATAAAATAGCGCATTGAGCATCGGTGCCGGATATACTTAACTTAAAGAAGGAAGTAAATAATGCAAAAACCAATCATTCGATCAATAAGAAAAGAAGAGCTCCCGGTTTTGCGGGAATTTATGTATCTGGCTATCTTTGTTGAAGAAGGGTCAGAGCCACTGCCCATTGAAATCGTCGATGATCCTCGTCTGATTAAGTACATCCGGGATTTTGGCAGAGTGGGTGATGCGTGTTTGGTGGCCGTTCTACAAAAAGAAGTGATTGGAGTGGTATGGTCGAGATTATTTCCGGCCAATTGTCCAGGTTATGGTTATTATGACGAAAAGACGCCAGAGCTCTCAATTGCTGTGAAACCGAAGTGGCGGGGGCAGGGGATTGGGTTTGACTTGATGTCAGCGATGCTAAAAAGGCTTCGTGAAGCCGGTTACTTGGCGGTTTCGCTCAGTGTGACACAAAACAATCCGGCAGTGGCACTTTATAAAAAATGCGGCTTTGAGATCATTGCTGTCCAGCAGGAGGATTTTCTGATGTTGTTAAAGCAATGACGCCAATAGGCGCTGATACTTTTGTGGCCGTGATTGAAGGATTAAAATAAGGTAACACAAGACCGTGCCAGACTCAACTTAATTGGTTATCAGGAGACCTATTGCTACGATGACTCAATTGAACAAGC
Organism: uncultured Acetobacterium sp.; assembly: GCF_963664135.1. Taxonomy (NCBI): domain Bacteria; kingdom Bacillati; phylum Bacillota; class Clostridia; order Eubacteriales; family Eubacteriaceae; genus Acetobacterium; species uncultured Acetobacterium sp. The sequence goes on from NZ_OY760905.1 coordinate 248,850, forward strand.
GTATGATGGGGCTGGAAAGTCCGCCAAACGAAATCTATTGTTGATTTGTTAAGGAGAGGACTGATAAAATGATCCCATCGTGATCATTCAAGAAGTTGTAGATGACGGCGATCCCTTTGTTGGCGGTAACAATTTATAAGAACTGATAGTAAATGAAGCTTAACGCACTTTTAAAGGGGGGCGTGCGGCTTCCTGAAGCAATGAGATACGATGGAGTAATAAAATGATTTTAATAAAAAAATGTTCCTTAGATGATTTAATGGACTATCAAAAAATATCCTGCCAAACCTATTGGGAGACCTTTGCCGGAATGAATACGCAGGCCACTATGCAGGCTTATCTGGAGGAAGCGTTTAATTTAGAAAAGCTTAGAAGCGAATGGTTAAATGAAGCCTCATTTTTCTATTTTATATTTTGTAATGAACAATTGGCAGGCTATATGAAACTCAATGAAGGCAACGCACAAACCGATCTTCATGATCCCTTATCGCTCGAAGTCGAAAGAATCTATGTTTTGAACGATTTTCAGGGAAATGGATTGGGACGGCAATTGATGGATAAAGCAGTAGCGCTGGGAAAAGCCCAGAAGCTGACCTATCTGTGGTTGGGGGTCTGGGAGCATAACAAAAAAGCCTTAAGTTTTTATCAAAAACACAACTTTTATAAAATTGGGTCACATGATTTTATAATGGGCGATGAGATCCAGACAGATTATCTGATGAGAAAAGACCTCATCATTGATGAAAAATGCGGATCACTGGACATCTCATTACACAAGTAATTTGACGCTTCGATTACCAAAGACTGGAAAAAATCTCCCGGTTCTATGAGGAGGTTTTGAAATGGAAGGAAACAAAGAATGATTCGAAAATTCTTATTAGAAACAGATATGATTGATTTTCAGCATGTCACAATCCAGGATAAAGCACAGCAGTTATTTATAGCTGGCATGACAAATATCGAAAAGACAAGAACCGCCTATCACTTTGTTAGGGATGAAATTCCCCATTCGTTTGATTGCAATGCCCAGGTGATCACTGCAAAAGCATCGGATGTGCTGATCCACCAAACCGGCATTTGTCATGCCAAAGCCAATTTGCTGGCTGCCCTGTTGCGATCTCAGAAAATCCCTGTTGGCTTCTGTTTTCAGCATATTACGCTGGCCGACGATGACTCCCTGGGGTATTGTGTTCATGCCTACAATGCCGTTTTTATCGAAGAAAAGTGGATCAAGCTTGATGCCAGGGGCAATAAACCGGGTGTCAATGCGCAATTTTCACTCAGCGAACCGATCCTGGCCTTTCAGAATCGACCGGAATATGATGAATACAACTGGCCGGGAATCTTCGCCAATCCCCATCGAGACACCATGCTGATGCTGGAAAAGGCTAGAAGTCTAAAGAATATCATGGATAACATCCCGGATACGCTCAACGACAAACCGGATGTTTTTAATCCACGGTGCCAGCCATACTTAACTTAGTTGAAAGGTCTTACCTTTGGTAAGAAGGATGAGGTAAAAAAATGAAAGTAGAAATTTGGTCAGATTATGGATGTCCCTTTTGTTATATCGGGGAAAAAAAGCTAACCTTGGCCCTTGAGAAAACCGGAATGACAGCAGCCGTTGAGATCGTCTTTAATGCGTTTGAATTAGATCCGAACGCCAGGAAGCGCTATGATGAGAGCATTAATCAATTGCTGGCTAAGAAATACGGGATGAGCATCGAACAGGCAATCGCGGCGAACGCGAATGTCATCAATGCTGCCAAAGAAGTTGACCTGGCGTTCGATTTTGACAAACTGCAGCCGACCAATACCTTTGATGCCCACCGTTTGTCCCATTATGCCAAGGATCAGGGCAAGCAGAAGGCCTATACCGAAGCGGTGATGAAAGGCTATTTTACGGAGGGATTGAACATTTCAGATTTTGACGTGTTAACGGCCATTGCAGAAGCAGTGGGATTAGATCGGGCCGAAGCATTACGCATTTTAGAATCATCGGCTTATGAAAAAGAAGTCCGGCAAGATGAGGCCAATGCCCGTTCACGCCATATTAATGGGGTGCCATATTTCTTGTTTGATGGCAAAGAGGCTGTCAGTGGCGCACAACCAGTGGATACGTTTGTGGCCGTGATTGAAGGGCTAAAATAAGGGCGATTTTACCAAATGATCCCCTGACAGATAATCTGCCAGGGGCATTTTTTCAGGCGATCGGAAGAGGCCCGCGTTTACAATGGTTAACTATTTAAATAATTACACGATTTTGTTGGATAATTAAGGACAGACACAATAGCAGCATATTGCGTCTTAAAAAGGAGGCAAGTGATGTACGAATATAAATTTATAAGAGTAGAATTAGAAAAGTTCTCATTTACGGAATTAAAGCCTAAACAAGACTATCATCTTTTAATCGAGGAACATGCAAGACAAGGATGGCGGTTAGTACAAATTTTGACTCCGCCAACTGGAATAGCTGGCTCTGCTACGCACTTTGAATTAATATTTGAAAAACAAGTTTAAGACGCAAATTTTATGAAATGCGAATTAAGGGAAGCTTAAAAAGACTTCCCTTAAAAATTATCATGTTTGATCAGGCCAGGACATTTACTACTTGACTGGTACTGGAATCTTGATTGTTCTGATATTGTTCAAAAAGGGACTGTAATGATTGGTTAGTTTTGGTGGTTTGACTCAACTCAGTATCATCCAAGATACTTAAACTGCCCATTGATTCACGGATTTGCATGTAGTTTTGCGAAATACCACCATTTGGCATGCTCGCAGAAGCCGGAACGAGGTCCAGAATTTCCTTGAGATCAAAGCCGTTGTCTTCAACTTCATCAGCTAAGGCACTGCTTGGCGTAATACCGGCGTCTTTCAATGCGGTAACGATGTTGGTGGCATCTTCTTCGGTCAGTGAAGCGGCATCATACGCTTCAAGAAGCGAGCTGATTAAATCCTCCTGTTCCGATGTCAGCGAAGTCGAATCGTCGGATTCGGATGTTGCACTGACATTAGGTGGCGGCGGACCCTTTGGCGGTGGCGGCATTGAACCAGCGACTTGACTGGTTTCAGTGGTATCGCTGGTATCACTGGATGAAACTTGTTTGGCCTGATAGGCCTGCCAAATACTGGAAGCACTACCACTTTGACTGATTGAACTGATCATTTTCGTGTTCTCCTTTCTTCATAACTTGATTAGGCAATTGCGAAACGCATAAACGTCGAACAATGGTTGCTTTGCGTTCAGTTTCCACAAACAATTTTGTAACGTGTAGGCGAACAGTTCATTGAACTGTCCGCCGTACAGTGTAGAAGTTGTTTCGTGCGAAACTGGACACAAAGCTCACGGTACTTTCGTAATGACCTATCATTAATGTAGTAAATGGAACTTGAATGGACCTTGAAAAATCAGACCGCCTCTTTTTAAGGCGTGGTGAGTTTAATTCCCGAAAGGCCGAAATAACCAGGCAAAAAAGAGACGGGGTAAAATTATTGCCGGTTTGGCGGAACCCAACCCGTATCGTCACCGCGATAGGTAATGGAGCCACTTGGGCATAAATTACCGCATCCATGACACTGATCAACGCAGCCATCTGGATAAATGACATAAGCAGCAGGGGCTTTCTCGGTATCATAGACACCGTGGGTACATTTTTCGGTGCAACTACCACAACTAACACAAGAATCATAGTCAATAACTGGGTACCATTGTTTTGCCATTAAAATTCTCCTATAATATTCAAGATTTACTATAATATTAAACTATAAAAGATCCCAAAAATCAATCAGAAACCGTTTTGGGAAAGTAACTTATATTATTTTTTATCATCTGGCAAAGGACTCGTTGATGGTGTCGCCGACGATGACAAATCCGATGGTTCAACCCGGTTTCGGCCATTTTCTTTGGCCAGATACAAAGCGTCATCGGCTTGCTTGAAGGCGTAATCAAAGTTTTTAATGCAATCTCCGGTTATCAAAGAAACCCCGAAACTGGCGGTAATCGACATATTCCCTTGTTCGGAATGGTAAGTCTCGCTGGCAATCTGGGCGCGGATTATTTCGGCAAGACTTAATGCCTGTTGCAGGCTTGCCACCGGTCCGGCGACAAGAAATTCCTCGCCACCCCATCGGGAAACGATAAAACGATCAGGAATCGCTTGCTCAACAATTTGTGCGATCCGAATCAATACCTGATCACCCACCAGGTGACCATATTGATCATTGATTTGTTTGAAAAAGTCAATATCCAAAAGCAGCAAAGTGATTTGATGGTCATCCTGCTGATTCAACCTGGCCAACTGATGTTCAAATTCCAGACGATTATACAGTCCGGTCAGGCCATCGTGGGTCGAAATATAATTCAGCTTTTCATTGGCCAGCTTTAATTCAAGGGTGTGCAGCATATTGTCATAATAGTATTTATACAGATAGCTTGAAATGACAACAACGGCCAGAAAAAAGATCGAACCGTTGGTCAGGTCGCTGATTTTCGAAAATGAGTCTTTTTGAAAAATAAGGATGCCACTGACAAAAATAACATAGGACGGGGTCAGAACAATCAAGTTAGTCGGAAATGGCATCAGCAGAGCGACACCCGCCATCAGAATATAGGCAATATAGACGGTGATTTGATTGCCATTGATCTGATCCAGGCCATTGATCAAACTCAATAGCGACAGAACAACAGCGGTAACAACGGGAACTAAAAGATTCAGCGTCTCACATTTAGTTTTAATGACTTTTCGCATCACGATCCAGCCAAGAGAAATCAGCCAAAGGGTTATGTGGAGAGCGAAATAACTGAGATAGGGCCATTCTGTCGGCGAATTTTGCTGCATGAGACCTTTTATATCAAATAGTAGGATGATAAATGGCTCAATAATGAGCATCCAAAAAAAGAAGTAGCTAATGCGTTTGACGTTGATTTGGTTGGTCTTGTGCAAAATCAATGAAAGGGTTGATTCAGACGTTGTATTTCCGGTTGTCGAGAGCGGTTTGTTTTTCATCGGTGATCCTCTCAATAATAAAATGATAACGCTTTATTATACACTATAAATAGAAAAATAAATTAAATTAAAGCAGCGAGTCAGGATTATTTTATCAGATCAAGAAAAATTAGTAGCATCGGTTGGTCCCGGCGCTGATTCCCAACAGGTAATTGCAAAAGTGCCGTGAGCTTTGAGCCCAGTTTCGCACGAAACAACTTCTCCACTGTTCGCCTACACGTTACAAAATTGTTTGTGGAAACTGCACCCAAAGCAACCGCTGTTCGCTGTTTTTTAATTTCGCAATTGTCTAATAATTTTCCCAAAACAAAGGAGTTGAAATGAAAAATAACAAAACGCTTCAAAGACTGGCCCTGGCGGTCTTATTAATGATCAGTTTAACGGGCTGTGCCAATTCACAGGCCGAAAAAACGGTTAAACCGAGTGTATCCGAAGACTACTACGGAGCCATTAACTATGACCTGCTTCAGGAAAAAACCATTCCAGCAACCGAAGGCGCCTGGACCTACTTCTATGAACTGGACGAAAAAACCTCCAACCAGCTCCAGGCGATTGTCACCGAGCTGTCAAACAGCGGCAAAACCTATCCCAAGGGCAGCAGTGAGCAGAAAATCAATGATTTATATGCCTGCGCCACCGATCTGGACAATCGCAACGCCCAGGGTCTGACCGCCGTGACACCCTATCTTGCGCAGATTGAAGCAGCCCAAAATCTGGATCAATATCTGGATGGGCTGATTGCCCTATCAACCATCGGCGAGACCAGTCTGCTGCGTTACGGTTACAATCAGGATGATATGAATTCGGATGCGATGATGGTTGCTTTTTCATCCATGGATGATCTGATCGGCAAAGAATACATGGAAAATGCGTCAATGCAGGAATATTGCGACGCCTATAAAGAATACATCAGCAATATGCTGGTGCTTAGCGGTGAGGACAAAGGGGCGGCCGAAACCAATGCCGCCGCGGTTTACGGATTTGCCAGCGAGGTGGCATCCCAGGCCCTGGCACCGGAGCAGTTTTATGACCCGGCCAGTTACTACAATCCTTATAGCTACGATGAACTGCTGGCCCTTTACGGAAATATTGATATGCCCAAGTATCTGGCGTCTCAGGGGCTTTCCAGCACGGATCACTACATTGTCATGGAAGTGGCGGCGGCCCAAAAGATCAATGCGCTGTTTACCGAAGCAAACCTGCCGGTGTTAAAAGAATATACCAAATTTGTCGTCTTGAATGATCTGGCCGACTACGCCCCGGTTGACTATCGGGATCTTAAACTGGATATGGCTATGAAACTGGATGGCTCCACCGAGAAAAAAACCGATGCCCGGCTGGCCTTTGACGATGTATCAACCTTTCTGGAATGGGACTTCGGCAAGATCTATGTGGCTAAATACTTTGATGAAAAAGCCAAGCAGGATGTTAAAACCATGGTTGGGACGATCATTGACCAATACCGGGAAATCATCAATGCCCAGGATTGGATGAGCCCGGAGACCAAACAGAAAGCCACCCTGAAGCTGGACACCATGAATTTAAAAATTGGTTATCCCGATCAGTGGAGTACCATTGGCGACTATCTCCAGGTAACGGCGCTGGCTGACGGCGGTAGTTATCTATCCAATGCCATTGCCCTGATGAAGGCCAACCATCAGTTTAAATATGATCAATATAAACTAGGCGTCAACCGGGAGCAATGGTATCTGACCCCGCAGACGATCAATGCCTATTACAATCCGGCTAATAATGAAATCGTCTTTCCGGCGGCGATCCTCCAGGCACCTTTTTTTGATGAAAATCAGAGTAACGGTAAAAATCTGGGTGGAATCGGTGCCGTCATTGCTCATGAAATCAGCCATGCCTTTGATAAAAACGGTTCGTTATATGATGAGAAGGGCAATTACAATGTCTGGTGGACGGACGCCGAATATCAGAACTATGACGCCTTGTCCCAGAAAATCATTGATTATTACGGCAACTATACCATTTCCACCGGCGATAAGGTGAATGGCACCCTGACCCTGTCCGAAAACATTGCCGATCTGGGTGCCTTAACGGCAGTCACCGCGGTGGCTGAAAAACAGGGCGAATCCCTGAAAGATGTCTATACCAACTGGGCGACCATCTGGGCCAAACTGGCCACCCCGGATCTGGAAAAGAATTATTTGCTGACGGATGTCCACGCCCCAGCCGCTGTGCGGGTCAATGCCGTGCTCAGCTCAATCGATGGCTTTTATGACAGCTATGGCATTAAAGAGGGCGATCAAATGTATGTCGCTCCGGCTGACCGGGTATCGATCTGGCAGACCAAGCCAACCCAATAGCATGTTTAGAAAAACAACAGAAAATTTGGAAAAATAACATACTCTAATTTAAATAGTACTGTTATAATTTCGTCATAGTAAAGCAAAGAGGCTTCCTTAGCGGAATATAACAAAACTTAATAAAAATAGCAGTCAGATAATGAAGCGAACCCTTTAAATTTAGAAAAATAATTCTAACATAAAGGGTTCATTTTAATTATGAAGGGACATTATCATTTATAGCCATTTATGGTTGTTAAGCAAGCCATTGCATAAAATAATTGTAGATCAGCACGATCTGGATGGATGCTCCTGGTTTGCAGCGCATAGGCTAACCCCTGGTGCTATCTGGCAATGGCAAATCTGTTTTTAATATTGCGCTATTTATTTTGATTTAGGCTGTTTTTACAGGGTAATAATGCTATATCCAAGTAGATTAATGATAAAAAAGGAAAGAGTGATCAAAATGGATTCAGAGCGATATGAAAAAAAACCGATTTGCTTCGGAGAATTCAGGGAAGAAACCCTGGAAAAGAAGTTTTATCAGGCAGAAATCGCCAGGAATTTTAATCTTGTCAGATTGGCGATCCTGGTGGCGGCATGGTTAAGCTTTTTGATGATTATGCCCGAGTACGACTTGATAAACGATCCCCATGATTTTATGACCGCTGCCATCATCAGTGGCCTGATGACCACCGCTTTAATATTCTTGTTTTTCAAGGTAACCTGGGATAAGGGATGTGATACGCTGAGTTACTGGTTTACCGGATATGAAATCATGATCGGGCTGTCCCTGATTTATATTATCAGTAATCTGATGAGGCTGGATTTTATGTTTCAGGTCATTTCCCTGATTGTGATGATCCTGATTGTTTTCCTGATTAGTAACCGCTGGCTATCAGCTATTTTTACATCCTTTCTGCTCAGTATCAGTTATTTCGTTTTTGTGGCACTGGTTTTAAAAAATGCCACTGCTACCGTCTATCTGCCGGCGGCAGTTTTTGTCATGGTGATTATTCTGACCAGCAGTGTAGCATCCTATCGGACCAACTATTATAAACGGTTCCATTATCTGACTCTGATGGAGTTATTAAGAATGGCCGAACTTGATGCCTTAACCGGGATCTATAATAAAGCGAAGTTTAATAATGACTTTGGGGGACTCACCGACCGGGCCCGCTACCAACAGGGCCATTTATCGATTGTGATGTTTGTCATTGATAATTTTAAGGAAATAAACGACCAATATGGCCATTTGGTGGGGGATGCAATTTTGCTTGAGTTGGCTAATTTCATTCAAAAGCACATCCGGAGTACGGATATTTTTGCCCGCTGGGGTGGCGATAAGTTTATTCTGACCTTTCCCGATACGCCGCTGCAGCTGGCGGCTGAAATCGCTGAAAAACTGCGAGTACTGATTGGTGAACATCCGTTTAAAGAAATTGGTCATTTGTCCTGCAGCTTTGGGGTTGCAGCCTTTAGAGAAGGGGATGAATTAGACAGCCTGGTTCGCCGTGCCGACGAACGCTTGTATATGGCCAAAAAAGAAGGAAAAAACAAAGTCGTTCAGGGATGACGAATCAAACCAGGCCGCTTCTTGATGGTGGTCAAGCAGCAAAAAACATTTTTTATCATAACGATTCGCCAGACAAAAAATCACAGCCCTTTAAACCACCGAACTGCGGTCGTTTAAAGGGCTGTTTCCTTTTCATAACGGCTGAAAGTCGAAATCATTTAATTGTGTGTTTAAAAATAATCGGGGTATAAAAAAAGAAAAACGGAGGTTTGTAGATGAAGCGCATTAAATTTTTAGCGGCTGTTTGTGTGGTACTGGCGGTGTCGATGCTTTCGGCCACCAGTGTATTTGCCCAGGATACCAGCAATTGGGGCAAAAATGGCGGGGTCTGGGGGACGGATTCGGCCAGCTGGCCCGGGCTGCCCGCTTTAGAAACGGGAACGCCTAATAATGCGGTTTCCACCGCCGGGGGGCCGGTGATTATTACCCAACCCCAGGATGTCCACTTTACGATTCCTCAACCGGCCAATATGACCATTGTGGTGGACAACCCGGAGACCTGTGATTTTCAGTGGCAATGGCAATTGCACAAAGAAGGCCAACCGGATGAATGGTACGATTTTATTGGCGAAGGCTCACAACGGGCTACCCTGGAAAATAAAATAAGTTCGGGCCTGATGGATACGATGGTGGTTCGTTGTGTGGTGACCAGCAAAACCGATGCCTCCAAGCAGACCGTCTCTAACTCGGCGACCTATCTTCTTGACGGCGATTCGCCGGCATATTATGTTACCCTGGGCGACCAGATCGTTTTAATGGGGCAGACCATCAATCTGACCGGTGGCGGTCAGGCCAGCTTAAGTGCCGATGGCAAAACCCTGACCCTGAACAATGCCAAACTCACCTATCACAACGATTATAATAGTTTTATGAGCGGTGTCGGCATGCAGTATGCGGCTACCTCAGATGATCCCGCCAAAGCGGTAAAAATCGAGCTGATTGGTGACAATACCATTGTTGCCGATACCGAAAAGAGTTATCAGGATACTGATCAGGTCAGAAAGAGTTTTGCCGATCTTTATTTTCATACCACCAGTGGGGCGTCTAACGACCGCATGACCTTGAATATTGGCGGTACCGGCACACTGCTGCTGGACGGCCCCAAACAGACGCCGACGGTTTTTGATTTTTACGGACTTTATGCCGAAGCCTATGTCACGCTTACCGACAGTGCCAAGGTCATTATCAATAATAAATACATTGGCGCCATCTGCGCCGATTTTGCCATGGCCGAAAACACGGCGCTGACCGTTGCCGGGGAAGTCAACGCCTTGCAGCTGTTGCCCTCTTATGATGCAGTGGGAAATTTCACCATGAAGCCGGGAGCCGTGCTGGATGCCAAAGCCAAAATGGGTACCGTTGTGGCCTTAAAAGGTGACGGGCAATTTACCGCTGAAGGGGCCACCATCACGTTAACCGGGGCAATCAGTGCCACCGACCAACCGATTAATGAGGAACCCATCGTCGTCGCTGGCGTAACGACCGAACGCAGTGAGAGCGCCGAAGCGGGTGCCGGCAATATGACCCTTAAAAACTGTAGTCTTGTGACCAAACTCAGCAACAATCACCAACAGGTGATCTTCCAGCAAGGCTTACGTGTCGCTGGGGATCTGGTCATTGATGGCGGCACCGTCACCGTCAATTCGGAAATCCTTGATGAAGCGGTGAACAGCCAGGGGGTCATGGGGATTCAGGGGGCGAATGTCAGCCTGAAAAATAATGCGGTTGCAGACATTAAGGTCAATGGGAGTAACATGGCCATTGGCTGTGTTGCCAATGACCAAATGACGATCACCGATGCCGGATTAAATGCCATTATTGACAACAGCGCCGGAAAATTCAGCGCCACCGGAACGGAAGCCTTAGGCATTGGCGCCCAGCACATGAACATATCCATGAGCACCGGCCAGCAGCAGGTGAATGCCCAAATTTTAGGTTACGACAACGGCCTGCCGTTAGTTAATTTCCTGGATTCCAGTGATACCCGGCAGGATTACAATCCCAGCTATCAGCCGGAGCGCCTGACCCTCAGTGACAAGGCCGGGTTTGTGCTGCCGATCGCTACTGAAGCGGTGATTAATCAGGCCAGTCTGGAGGCCCATCAGGTAACCGGAACACCGGCTAAAAAATATAGCGTGTACGAAGCCGTCTACAACAAAAACAACACCACCAAAGGCGCTCAGCAGGTGACGATTGCCACCACGACTGCCGGTAACGTCAGTTACAGCACCCAGATCCAGAATATCGGCTGGCAGCCAGCCGTTACAAATGGCGCGATCAGCGGCACCACCGGCCAATCCCTGCGTCTGGAAGCGATCAAAATAAATCTTGATGGTTTTGCGGATTCCGGAAGCATTGAGTACAAAAGTCATATTCAGAACAAGGGCTGGGAACCGGACTTTAAAAGTGCCGGACAAATCAGCGGAACCGTGGATGAAGGGCTCCGACTGGAAGCGATTGAGATTCGGTTGACCGGGGCCATGGCTGAAAAATATGATGTTTATTATCAGGTTCATGCCAAGAATTTTGGTTGGTTAAACTGGGCGAAAAATGGGGCTCCGGCCGGAACCGAAGGACAATCGCTGCGTTTAGAAGCGATTCGGATTCAGGTCGTTCCCAAAGGAACCGTTGTCAGCAGCGAAGAAACAAATCCCAAAGCCTACATTACCCTAGCTGATCGATAAACGTTTGTGAGAATCAACAGGGTTGGCTATCAACGATAAAAAGACACTGCTTGAAAGTGCTCACAAAACAAAAAAATCTGGAGTGACCAGATAGGCCACTCCAGATTTTTAATGTGCGCCCAGCATGGGTGCAATCTAACGGGTGAAAGTCCCGAGCACGGGCAGGTAGTGCCAAGTGCATAGCTTTAAGGCAAGGGTGTCCCCGGCGAGGGGGAATCTGAGGTTACAAATACGTGGTCGATATGGATCTGGGATATGGATCTGGAAAGATACTTTGTCACCGAATCTTCAACTTGTTTTTCATCTGCGTCTTTGCGAATTTGCACAACCGCTTCTTTTATGACTGCCAGTCAGTTAAAAGGGTGTACAGGTTGACTTCACAGTAAAAAAAGAGTAAACTAAATGTAAAAAGATTATCGTTTGCTATTTTTTAATGCTAGATTTACTAAGTATTTTGAGGAGAAAAAAATGAATGCTGTTCATCCACATGAGGAGGATAGTTATATCCAACCCTCCATGCAAAACAAGTGGCAGAAATATCTAGACCTTTTTTCGGAAATGACTGACATTCCAATTGTGTTAATTACACATGTAAATCAAGCTGACCTCAAAGTTCTCGTACGGAGTGGACACGAACCGGAGATTTATCGAAAGGATGACATACTTCCGCTGAAAAGAAGTAGTTATTCTAAAGCAGTTATCAACTCCGGGGAAAGCCTGATTATACCAAACGCTAATCTCGATCAAAAATGGAGGGATAGCCCCGATTTAGCCCTTGGTCTGGTTGCTTATATCGGATTCCCGATTTTCTGGCCATCAGGAGAAATATTTGGTACGATCTGCGCTTTGGATCTGCATGAGCGGCAATTCGCGAGCTGGAGCGGAAAGTTATTGGGTCAATATGCCGAGATCATCCAAGAGGATCTCGCCAAAATTGATTTGCTGGCTGATTTGAAGAACGTACTGGCTGAGCAAGTGAAAAACGAGAGCATGTTGCGCGAGTCGGAAGAACGCTTCAAAATGATGTTCGAGACATCGCCAGCCGGAATTCTGCTAACAGCCCTTGCAGATGGCATCATCATCGACGCAAATGAAACTTACCAGCGCTTGTTTGGCTATTCACATCAGGAACTGGTTGGGAAGACGGCGTCAGAGATCAACATCTATTTGAATGTCGAAGATCGAAACCATGTCATTGAGAAACTGCAAAAAGGTGAATCCATCCGTAATTATGAAATGAATCTCAGAACAAAAACCGGTGAAATCAGGATCGTTCATGGCACGGTCCAGCGAATTAATATCGGTGGTCGCGACTGCCTGGTCACATCGGTTTACGATATGACTTCCGTTAAGAAGCTCAAGCAGGAAATCCGGCTGCTCAATGAGCGTTATGCTTTGGCAATTCGCGCAGCGCAGGCTGGCATTTGGGATTGGGATATTGCAAATGATATATTGCATTGGGATGATCAAATGTACAAAATATATGATGCGCCGAGAGAGAAATTCGGTGGAGCCTACGATGCATGGCTTGCGCGCGTTCATCCGGATGATTTGGCGAAAAGCGACTTAGAAACGAAGCAGGCAATGCGTGGTGAAAAGGAATACAATACCGAATTCAGAATCCAAACGGCGAACGGGAGCACCCGTTTTATTAAAGCCTATGGTGATGTCATACGGGATTTCGCGGATAAGCCCGTGCGCATGGTGGGTATTAACTTTGATATTACGGAAAGAAATCGAGTTAAGGAAAAACTCATCGCCAGCGAGACACGGTATCGCGAAATTTTCCATAACAACGCGGCTGTTCAGATTGTAATCGATGCGCAGAATTCATCGATCGTTGATGCGAACCAGGCTGCATGTAACTATTATGGCTATTCCCTTGATGAAATTAAGAAAAAAACGGTATTCGATATCAATCCCAATAGTAAAGCGTACATTCTTGAAATAGTAGGAAAATCGCGCAAAAAAGGATCAAATCATTTCACTACACAACATATTCGAGCGGATCATTCGATTCGCGATGTTGAGCTGTTTAACGGAACGGTTAACATTGATGGGCGTGATTTATTGCACGTCATTATTTACGATATTACTGAGCGGACAAAGGCTATTGACGACCTCCAAGAAAGCGAACGCCGATTTCGGCTGTTTGTGGAAAATGCACCCGATGGCATCCTTGTTGAAACAAATGATCAAATAGACTATGTCAATCAAAAGACAATGGAACTTTTCCGCGCGAACAAACAAACCGATTTGATCGGTAAAAACTTTGCAGATCATTTTGTCGGAGACAGTAGCAGTATCGAAACGTACATTCACAAATTAAATGCGGGTCTGTTGCAAAAAACCTTAAGCGAAGAAACAATCATACGACTGGATGGCGCCCATGTTGATGTGGAACTATCGGCCGTGTCCTTTTTTTACAACGGAAAAGACGGTGCTCTAATCTATCTGAGGGATATGACAGAACGGCGAGACTTTGAAAAAGTAAAGCTTGAGATGGAGTTCCAACTCAGGCAAAAGCAAAAGCTCGAATCGATTGGGACACTGGCTGGCGGCGTTGCTCACGAGATCAACAATCCCATCAACGGAATCATTAACTACGCGGAACTGATTTCAGACGGGTCCACTTCGACCGAGCAGATTCATGATTACAGCCAGGAAATCATGCGTGAAGGGAAACGAATCGCAGAGATCGTTCGAAATCTACTCAGCTTTGCACGCCAGGAAAAGCTAACCCATAGCCTGGCCCAGATTAGTGATATCATCAATCAAACCATCTCGCTGGTTCGCGTCATGCTTCGACACGATCAAATCACGCTGATACTCGATATTCCGGATGGCCTTCCGAGTATTAAATGCCGAAGCCAGCAGATTCAGCAAGTGTTGATGAATTTGATTACAAATGCAAGAGACGCACTGAATTCAAAATACCCTGAATATCATGAAAACAAAATTATTCAAATCAATTGCATGCTGTTTGAGCGGGATGGTCGCCGATGGTTTAAGATCACTGTGCAGGACAATGGAACCGGAATCCCGGAGGATCTTTTGGGACGGGTATTCGATCCCTTTTTCACCACAAAGCCCCGGGACGAAGGAACTGGCCTGGGACTCTCCATCAGTCATGGAATTGTGAAGGATCACCGTGGCGAGCTCTGTTTTGAGACCGAACAAGGTGAGTGTACCAAAGCAATCCTTGTTCTACCAGTCGATAACGGATGGTCGACGCAAGATGCCAAGTAAGGAGGCCAAAACATGCCAAACATTATGGTCATTGATGATGAAAAGAGCATTCGTGTTACTTTAAGCGAATTCTTGAAAAAAGAAGGGTATCATGTCATTACGGTGGAAAACGTTCAAATGGCGAAACAGCTGCTACAAGAGGATGACGTTGATGTCGTTCTTTCAGATATCATTATGCCAAAGGAATCGGGGATGACCTTACTCAAGTATTTGCATGAAACAAGTCCGAATATCCGCATCATCATGATGACTGGTGAGCCAACCGTCGACACTGCTGTGGATGCGATCCGGCTTGGCGCACACGACTATCTCACTAAACCGGTTTATCGAAATGAGCTCATAAAAGCTGTAACAAACGCGGTAAATTTCAAGCAACTGATTGATGAAAAACATCGGCTTGAGCTACAAAACCAGGAACAGCGAGAAAACCTGGAACAGCTTGTGGAGGAAAGAACGCACAAACTGCACCAGGCAATGATGAACACGGCATATGCCACGGCAGCGATGTTGGATTTACGCGACCCCTATACGGCAGGACACGAAAAAAGGGTAGGCAGCTTGGCTCGCGCAATCGGCAAAGAATTGAACCTACCCGCAGATACCCTTGAGGGCCTGCATATCGCCGGATGTATTCATGATATCGGGAAGATAGCCATTCCCTTTGAGATTCTCACCAAGCCGATTCAACTGTCGCTGAATGAATACGCAATCATTAAGGAACATCCTAAAATAGGGTATGATGTGCTGACGAGCTATGAAATGCCATGGCCGATTGCCGAAATTGTCTATCATCATCATGAAAGACTGGATGGCAGCGGTTATCCACAGGGGCTAAAAGCGGATCAAATTCGTCTTGAGACACGAATCATATCCGTATCGGATGTTGTTGAAGCAATGTCATCTCATCGACCTTATCGACCCAGTCTTGGTCTCCAATGCGCAATGGACGAAATTACCATGAACAAGAATAAACTCTATGATCCCTTCGTGGTGGATGCCTGTATAACGTTATTCAACAAAAAAAACTACACCTTTGGTGAATAATTGTCTCGATAAAAAGAACCGAGAAGTGGAAAATAAAAATATAATGAATCCACATTCTCAGTCAGGTTCTCTTATTTTCCCAAATACCGTCCGTGCTGACAGTCATGCCAGATCTCTTTGTAAAATTTATAGCTTAAATAAATCCGTGCTGAGATATTTTTCGCCCCGATCCGGGAAGATGACCACGATCACACCGGAATCAATTTTTTTAGCCACTTCGGTGGCAGCATACATCGCTGCGCCACTGCTCATGCCCACAAAGATGCCTTCTTTTTTGACAATCTGACGGGCAAAATCAAAGGCAATTTCCGATTCAACCATGATGTGCTCATCAATTTCATCCGGTTGATACAGGGCTGGAACAATCGCTTCGTCCATGTTCTTCAGGCCTTGGATGTAATGACCAAGCACCGGCTGGGCTTCGACAATTTTTACTTCTGGATTATGACCCCGCAGGCCCATGCCAACCCCCATAATGGTCCCGGAGGTACCTAAAGAGGAAACAACGTGGGTGATTTTCCCCTGGGTTTGTTCCCAGATTTCCTCGGCGGTGGTGGAATAGTGGGCCAGCTTATTATATTTATTGCTGAATTGATCGGGATTAAAATAACGCTCCGGGTAGGCGGCAATTAATTCCCGCACCTTACGAATCGCACCATCGGTTCCTTCGGTTGGCGAGGTCAAAGTCACCGTGGCACCAAAGGCCTGAATCATTTTACGGCGTTCAATCGAGACGGCTTCGCTCATGACGATTTCCACTTGATAGCCCTTAACAGCAGCGATCATCGCTAAACCAATCCCGGTATTCCCACTGGTCGGTTCGATAATGATCTTGTCTTTGGTTAAAACGCCTTCAGCCTCGGCCTGTTCCAACATTTTCAGGGCAATCCGATCCTTAATGCTCCCGGTGGGGTTAACCCCTTCATACTTGGCCAGTATCTCCACATTCGGATTCGGATTTAAATGATTAATCCGAACCATGGGAGTATGGCCAATGGTTTCTAAAATATTAGTGTAAATAAGTTTCTGCAATTGAGTTGTCCTTTCTGTAGATGGTATCTGTTAGGTAATTGCGAAAGTAAAAAAATGAACAACGGTTGCTTTGGGTGCAGTTTCCACAAACAATTTCGTAACGTGTAGGCGAACAGTTCATCGAACTGTCCGCCGTACAGTGTAGAAATTGTTTCGTGCGAAACTGCACCCAAAGCTCACGGTACTTTGCAATTACCTAAATAGTATCAGTGCATCTATTATTATAGTATAAAAATAAAGTGAATAACAATTATTTATAAAAATAGGGCAGTTATTAAAATGGCGGTTATTAAAATAGCAGCCATTTTAATCGTTGGAACCGGAAAGCAAGCTTATCATAAGGCAATTAATTGCCCAGTTTGTTGTGCAGCGCTTTAATTGCTTCAGCTAATTCGACATCTTCACCGTTAGCAAGGTGAATGGCATTTTGAGCGGTCATAGACAGGCGGATATCGGGGCTGACACCGCCAATGCCATGCTGGCTATCCAATTGAATTATTTTGTCTTCATTTAATGATTGTCCGGATGGCCAGTGAACGGTCAGTTCTCCGGGCATTTTTGCTTCGGCACCGGCTAACCCAAACGAACCATTGGTTCCATAAAAGCCGAGTGTTTCGGCATTGGGCAGATTTTGCATCCCCATGGCAAGCCCTTCGCCGGAACTGACGCATTTGGGATTGATCAGGACAATGATTTGACCGTTA
Organism: uncultured Acetobacterium sp.; assembly: GCF_963664135.1. Classification (NCBI taxonomy): domain Bacteria; kingdom Bacillati; phylum Bacillota; class Clostridia; order Eubacteriales; family Eubacteriaceae; genus Acetobacterium; species uncultured Acetobacterium sp. The sequence goes on from NZ_OY760905.1 coordinate 266,457, forward strand.
AAGTACGGTTCGGCCGGTTCGATGGATAATGCCTGAGAGCCGTCCGCCATCAATTGAAGTTCAAAGGTGTTGGTGTCCGGATTGTAGAGATTCTGATATTCAAAAAATGTTTTCTGCTGATAAAAATGACCCAGAATATCGGCGGTCATCTGATCAAGTCCACCGATGTTATTACGAAGATCAAGGATGAGCCCCTGAGCATTGTTCTGCTGAGCGGTATCAATCGCCTTACTGACCAATTCCAGGGTGGACAAAACCGTACCGGTTTCCTGCAAATCGGCATCTAATTCGCCTAAAATTTTGAGATAGCAGATGCGATCATCCAGCATTTTTGATTCCACCATGGCGTCCGGGACCGGATCGGAGTTGTCGACACCAACAAACATATCCCGCAATTTATTGGAAACCACCGAATCGGGATAGTTTTTTCTTAAGGATAAGCCATTATCATCATAGGCCACCAGCGAAACCGAAGCGGCTTGAGAAGCTGCCGGCGTTTGATCGCCTAACTCAATTTCGGTGCCCACGGGTTCGCGGACAAGATAAGCGGCTTTTTTTATTTCTAGATTCTCAGTCGTTGCCGATGTTCCGCCAAAAAGGGTGGAAGCGCTGTCGAGGGCCTCGTTAATGGGCTGGCCGTTCCAGGACAGCAGCAGATCGCCGGGGCGAATTCCGGCTACCCAGGCTTGACTGGATTCGTCGACCCACGTAACAATGACGTCGCCATCATCAATTTTTGCCACCGCCAGGCCAAAACCGCCGCCAATGTATTGGTCATCGATTTCTTTGAGATTGTTCATCCGCACATGTCCATCAGGGATCTCATTGAGATAAGCACGAAGACTGAGGTAATACGCATTAAAGTCCTGATTTAGCTGTGCCTTTTCGATTTTGGCCAGATATTTCTGATGCAGTTTGCCCCAGTTGATGGCTTTCCAATCGGTAAAAGCATATTCTGTTGACAGGGTTTGATGTAATTCTTCAAAAGCCATTGTCCAGGTAAGATTACTGAAATCATCTTTATAATCCGTTGCGGGACTCGGTTTGTTGAGCCAAGAGAGGGTTGCAGTTACGACCAAAACAAAACCAACAATTATAATCAGTGCTCGTATTTTATGTTTTTTCATAATAACTCCTTCTTCAACAGTATAGGTTATTTTTATTTTACCACAGAAATTTCTGTGATTTCAATCAAAGTTATAAAGTTATTCGGACGGTAATTGAATTATCAAAGCAAAGGGATGGTGCTGTGCTACGGCCATTTATCGATTTCTGTAACAAAGTTCCGTGGAAGCGTGTAACATCAAATCCACCGGCGGGATTTAGGGCATAAAAAACCCCCACTGTGAAGAAACACAGTGGGGGGAGGTTTAAACAGATCTTAATAAATTTCACTTTTGCAGGCACCATTTTTGGTCACCTTTATCATAACATGAAACGGCAAAAACTACAAGACTGTTCTAAATGGCAGGGTTATGGTAAACTACCAAGCGAAGCTTTGCGTGGGCATGGCCGATTTAGATAAAGGGGTATATTTAATGAATGAAAATAACAACGACTGGTGTATTGAAGAAGAACGATTAAAGGAAACCTTGAAAGAAGCCAGCCTTCAACTTGATGACGCCATCAATGCCAATGAGAAAAACCGGGAAATGATCAAGGAGGCCAAAAAAGAAATCCGTGAAAATACGTCCCATGGGATTGGCAGTCTCTGGGGTTCTGATGGCTTTGAAGCGCTGGTTGAATTGAGTCAGGCCATGGCTCCGGTGACCGAACGGACGGCCCTTTATGAATTTACCGAAGCCAAGATCACCAAACTTCGGGGTATTCTCGACACGCCCTATTTTGCCCGGATTGATTTTTGCTTCAGTGAGGGCGAGCATACTGAGCCAATCTATATTGGTCATCATTCGCTTAAAAAAGAAAATGCCTATAAACTGCTCATCCATGACTGGCGCTCACCGGTGGCCAGTGTTTTCTACCGTTTTGCGCCGGGAGCTGCCTGGTATGATGCACCGGTTGGTCGGATTGAGGGCCAGCTGCTGTTAAAACGCCAGTTTGAAATAAAAGACGGTCATCTGGATTTCTTTTTTGATGCCGATTTGCAGGTCTTTGATGATTTTCTGAAGAAGCTTTTGTCCGGCAATACCTCCCCTAAAATGAAAACCATCGTGGAATCGATCCAGCGGGATCAGGATCTGGTGATTCGGGATATGGAAAACGACCTGCTGATTGTCCAGGGCGTGGCAGGCAGCGGCAAAACCTCAATTGCCCTGCACCGGGCCGCCTATCTGATGTATCAGGGCTTAGCGGATCGCCTTCAGGGCCGGGAAATTATCATTATTTCGCCGCATAAACTGTTTGAGCAGTACATCGCCAACGTCATTCCGGAACTGGGCGAAGAAAATGTCCGAACCGTCATCTTTGACGAAATTCTTAAGGATTTGATCGAGCGGAAATTTGAAACAAAAAACATTTTTCTGGAACGCGTGCTGTCAAATGGTCCCCAGAGTCGGCTAAAAAATGACAGCATGACCTTTAAAGGATCGGCGGATTTCATCAAAATCCTTGATCGTTTCATTGACGATATTCCCCAGCGTTTTATGAATATCCGCGATATCACCTTTAAAGGCGAGACGATTTTTACCCGGGCCGAAATAATCAGCCGCCTGTGCACCAATCCGGACACGCCGCTGAAAACCAAACTGGGCTATCTGGAGGAGGCCATCAATGAGAAAGTTTATGGAAAATGGCGTCGTCCGCTGAGAAGTTCGGTCCGCAATGAAATGATGCGCTTTGCTGAAATCGATGCCCTGAATCTGTATCAGCAGCTGTTTGAGACGAATGGTTACTTTTTTAAAAAGGCCGCAGGGGTTAAGCTGCCGGCTACCATTGATAAAATGCTGGCGGTGACCAAACGAAATCTGGCTTACAAAAACCTCAACTACGATGATGCTGTGGCGCTGGGGTATCTGTGTTTACGGTTGTTCGGCGCCAGGGAATACGCCTCCATTAAACAGGTGATCATCGATGAAGGCCAGGATTATTATCCCCTCCATTATGAAATTCTTAATCGGTTGTTCTTAAAATCCAAGCTGACCATTTTGGGGGATATCAATCAGACCCTGGACAAAAACGAAGATTTCAGCTTTTATGAAGCGATCGAACAGCGCTTAAACCGTAAGAAAAACGCCCTGGTGACGATGAACAAAAGCTATCGCTGTACCAGTGAGATTTTGCGTTTTAGTAAGCAGTTCATTGACGACGCCATCCCGGTGGAGAGCTTTAACCGCAGTGGGGAAGAACCGGTTTTGCTGGGGGCACCTGATGCCGAGAGTCTGGTTGAAAAACTTTGTGAAGCGATCAATCAGTGTGTGCAGGCCGGCTACCAATCGATTGGGCTGATTTTAAAAACCCAGAAAAATACCTTGGTGCTCTATGAGGCCTTAAAGCAAAAAATAACCGTCAACCTGATCCGTCATGATACGGTGGCTGAGATTGAGGGCGTTTCGATCATGCCGGTGTATCTGTCTAAAGGTCTGGAGTTTGCTGCCGTGTTTATCTGTGATGTCAGCCAAGCCAATTACCGGAGTGAGGCCGACCAGCGGCTGCTTTACATTAGCTGTACCCGGGCTCTGCATCGCCTGTTTCTGCTGTGGGAAGGCCAGCCGAGCCCGCTGCTTAACGTTTAGAAACATTTTATCAAAATTTGAATGACCGATGTGATCTGATGGATGCGTCATATCTTAATACCGTTGTAAAACGATGGAATCCCGGAAGCTTAGTTGTCCCTATTTTCCGAAATTATTTTTAGACGGGTTTCATTTAGAAGATGCGATAAACCAAATAAAGCGGGTATAAAAGGATCAACTATGCTACTGTTTATGGAGTCGGTCTTAACGCTGCATCGCTCGAACAATCAAAACGGAAAGAGGTGAGACCATGTCATCTGAACTAATTAAGGACCTGATATTTAATACTGCGCTGCTACTTTCAATTAGTACTGTTTATAATCTCTTTGTGATCCGATTCAACAGCCATAAAAAGTGGTTAAATAGTTTGCTTGGGTTGTTTCTGGGCGGAGTGGGTATCCTATTAATGATGAATACGTTCAGTTTTTCAAACGGAATTATTTTTGACACCCGTTCCATTTTGATCAGCGTTTCCGGGATGTTTCTGGGCTATCTGCCCACCATCATTGCCACTATTCTGATCAGCGCCTATCGGATTTCTTTAGGTGGAGCGGGTGCCATGACGGGGGTTCTGGTAACGGTAATTTCTGCGGTTATTGGTCTGGTCTGGTACAAATACCGGTTACCGATCATTCTGAAAAAGCAAAAGATGGTCTGGCCGGAGCTGTATCTGTTTGGATTAATTGTCCATCTTGCCATGCTGGTCTGTATGCTAACCCTTCCGGATCAGCAAGCGGCTGCGATTCTTGGCGCCATTACCCTGCCAGTACTGGTCATCTATCCGATCGGTACCCTGCTGCTTTGCCTGGTGATGCTCCAGGGACTTAAAAACCAGGAGTCGGACAAAAACTTGATGGAAAGCCGGGAAAACTATAAACACCTGTATTATGAATATCAGAAAAAAGAATCGCTATTGCGTTCACTGCTGGATTCGATCCCGGATCTGGTTTTTTATAAAGACGAAAAGAGTGTTTATTTAGGCTGCAACAAATCCTTTGAAATTTTTGCCGACAAATCCATGGAAGAATTAGTGGGCCTTAATGATTTTGATCTATTTGACCCCGAGATGGCCACCCTGTTTCGGGAAATGGACCAGATCATGATGAATGAAAAAAAATCCCGCCAAAACGAGGAAATTGTTACTTATCCAGATGGTCGGGAAGTTCATCTGGAAACGTTAAAAACACCCTATTATGATCATAACGACAAGATCTTGGGCTTAATCGGCATCAGCCGGGATATCACCGACCGCAAGCGAACTGAAGCCGAGATAGTGTATTTGAGTCAGCATGACGTCCTGACTGGACTTCATAACCGCAGCTATTATGAGAAAGAACGCAAGCGATTGGACCACCCGGATTATCTGCCCTTATCACTGGTCATCGGTGATATCAACGGACTCAAATTGATCAACGATGCTTTTGGTCATGGCGAAGGCGACAAACTGCTGATCAGTATTGCCAAGATTCTTGAACTCTGTGCCCGGGAAAACGATGTGCTGGTCAGAACCGGGGGCGATGAGTTTGTGATACTGTTGCCGAAAACATCATACGCTGAAACCGGCACCCTGGTTCAAAAAATAAAAGATGCCTGTGATAAAGGCTATCAGCTGGATAACGAAGTGATCATCACCAGTATTTCGTTGGGATATGACACCAAGACCAGTGAACATGAATCGCTGGAAAAAGTATTTAAATTGGCCGAAGAATCGATGTATCGGAAAAAGCTGTTGGAATATAAAAGCTTTCATTCGGCCATTATGGACTCGATTAAGACCACCTTGTTCGAAAAAAGCAACGAAACCGAAGAACACGCCGAACGGATGGCCGATCTGGCCAAACATTTGGGACGGGCATTGGCACTGGATCAAGAGGATTTGGTGGCGTTAGAATTGGTTGCCACTCTTCATGACATTGGGAAAATAAGCATCGACAGCAAACTGCTGAATAAGAATGGAAAATTAACCGATGAAGAATGGACTGAAATTAAAAAACATCCGGAGGTTGGCTATCGGATTGCCCAGACCGTCCCGGAATTGCGCAAGATTTCAGAATACATTCTCTGCCATCATGAACGCTGGGATGGTGACGGTTATCCCCAGGGGTTAAAAGCTGAGGAAATCCCGTTGCTGGCAAGAATTATCACCATTGTCGATTCTTACGACGCCATGACCCAGGACCGCTCCTATCACTCGGCGATGTCTCTAAGTGAAGCCATTTGTGAGTTGAAAAACCATGCCGGGACACAATTTGATCCGGTGCTTGTTGAGGTATTCATTGAGAAGGTGATCAAAGATAATCTAAGTCGTGAAAACTGATCAAATGTCAAACCGGAAAGAAAAAATGATCGGCTGGTATGAAATGCAAGGCATGTGGATCGCAGCAATTGCTCCAAAGCACCTGCCGTATACTGATTATCGGAAAAAGGTACTGGCGAAAAGAGCAGATTAACAATAACTGAAAGAAACCTTAAGTAAATAAAACAGTAATGGTTTGCATAAAATTACTTTTATACAACAAATATTTCCTGTGCTATACTATTTGAAAACTTTGAATCGAAAATGGAGGGTAATATTATGGGAAGAGTAAGTATTATTACGAGTGGCAATGCACATGATTTCAATCGACAATTGAGTGATGCTTTCGAACGTGGCGGTAAACTAATTGGTGGAATAAAATCGATCCCAAAAGGAGATGAGTCACGCTCAGATTGCGAATACGACTATATTACCTTTGTCAGCTACGAACAGGCAAGCTAAGCAGCTTCCCCGCAAGAATCACAAAATCGCAACATCATATCAAACCAACCACAACAGCAATGTTGTGGTTTTTTGTTTGTTCGAAACCAGGTTAAAACTTTCCCTCCACACCGATAAATGATACAATAAATCCATAAAAAGCAATTCAATCAACAACGATACGCGGAATGTTTTTTTGAAGATGTCGAGAAACAACAGTTAGCCAAGAAAATAGAGATATTTGGAGGTTGTAAAATGACAATAGAAGAGCTCAGGTCATTATTGAATAAAAATGATGTAGATTTTGAAATATTACAGAATGAAAAAGCGATTCTAACGGTTAATGATGCCATGGGTATTTATGAAATTGACGAGACGGCGCCGACGATCATTATTAAAAGCGAAAAAGGTTATTTTGCCATACTCTTATCAGGGGATCGGGGGCGGATCGATTTTAAACAAATCAAGAAACTATTGCAATGCAAGAATGTGAGAATAGCAAGCAAAGAAGAGGTTATTAAAACCATTGGCTTTGAATCAGGCAGTGTTCCCCTGGTGGGGCATCATTTACCTTGTGTGCTGGATCAGCATTTATTAAACTACCCCTACGTTTACGGAGGGGTTGGCGATGCTAATTTTACCTTAAAAATCAATCCTCATGATCTCATTAAGGTCAATGAGATTGTGGCTGAATTTTAATGTGTATCGTGACCTCCCGGAATCAGCAATTTCGCGAAAAAAAGACATACAATGAGTTTGTATGGGTATAAAGATTTTGAAAGAAAAGATTGATGCACAAATGCGCTCAGGAGGATGAGAATGAAAAGATTTTTTTCGCTGTTTTTGATTGTCAGTTTGCTATTGATGTCCACGCCCATGGTATGGGCAACGGACGCTACCCATGAACCCATCACGCAGGAATTGATCCTGATGGTAGATCACAATCCGGAGCTTTCAACACTGTTGACGAAATCCATTGAACAGGCTAAAACGGTCAATCCGGATAAAAATACCAATCCGGTGCAGTCCCTGGAAGAATTTTATGACTTTATCGACTGGGCTGATCATGCCATGCCCTGGAGCATCTTGCCCAATGTTGGCAATGAGTATCCCGGCCTCTATGATCAGATCGATCAGAGCCTGGATTACTTCTATTTCATTACCGATCAGCCTTTAGTCGAGTTGGAAGGGTTGGGCTATTACAATAATTCCCTGCAATACCATGAGCCATACCGCTCCTGGATGATTAAATTTACCAAGGAATGGGGGGAATACCTAAGTACCCCTGAATCCTGGAATGAATCATATTACCAGACGGCTTATAATAATACTGATTTCGGATTGCAAAATGGCTGGTATGAAGACCCCGCCAATTGGCACAGTTTCAATGATTTTTTCAGCCGCTATCTGATCTCGCCTTCAGTTCGTCCGATTGCCTCCCCCGAAGACAATGCGGTGGTGGTCGCCCCGGCTGATTCAGTCCCACAGGGCGTCTGGCAGATTGATGGTGATTCCCGGGTTGTTGGAGATGGCGTGAAAATAAAATCACTGACCTTTGATTCAATCCCGTCGCTGCTCGGTGAGGGCAGCAGCTACAGTGACGCATTCGCTGGTGGCGTGTTGACGCACACTTTCTTGAACGTACAGGACTATCATCGGTTCCACTTTCCTGTTGGCGGAAAAATTTTAGAAGTCAGATCGGTTTATCAGGATGATGCCGTTGGCGGTATCACCTACTGGGATGCTTCAGCAAACCGCTACATGCTTAATGCCGAAGATTACGGCTGGCAGGCAGTTGAAACCCGGGGCTGTGTAATTCTTGAGACGGCAGACTATGGTTTAATAGCCCTGATGCCGGTAGGAATGTCACAGGTTTCCTCAGTTATTTTTGAGGATAACATTAAACCGGGCACCGTTGTAAACAAGGGCGACATGCTTGGTTATTTCCTGTTTGGCGGTTCGGACTATGTGATGATCTTCCAGAATGGAGCCGGTTTTGAAATGACCGCCGAAAAAAATGCCGATGGTGTAGGATATGCCCATCTATTGATGGGTCAATCCTATGGTGTTATGACCGGCAACCCGACTGCTTATGCTAATTCAAATAGTAACGTAATTTGGGAGAGTGTAATTTCAGTTAGCTTGATTATCGTTCTAGTTGGCGGTGTTGCTGTGGCAGTGAGGCGATCAAAAACGACTTTGTAAATAATGAAATGACAAACGAAGACAATGTTGTTTTTGTTTTGATTTCCAAACGAGTAAAAACAGACCCACAATGAAATTAATAGAAATCGACCAAAACTGATAATAATCGTTTTGGTCGATTTTTTATGCCCGTGATTCAGTTATGATAAAAAATATAAAACATACATAATAAAATAGTGTGATAATAGACTAAAATAGACTAAAACATATTGAAACAATACAAAACAAATGTTATATTATAAAAAGAAATAATAATCGATTTAAGAAATAGTGATACCGAATTATCTTTAACAGTCAAAAGGTTTTTAAGACATAAACTGTCTGATCAATAAAAACGCACAGGATGCATTGACATAAGCACAGAAAGTCACGATGGTGTGGGTAAAACCAACCCTTTTCGTTTGGTGCTGATCGATGAGAAAGAGTAGGATTATGACAAACCGGCATTTGAACATATTTATTACTGTCTGTAACGAAGGGAGCATGACAAGGGCAGCCAATAAACTATTCATGACACAACCCTCTGTGAGTCAGGCGATTAAAGAATTGGAAAGCTATTATGATGTACGGCTTTTTGAACGACTGTCCCGAAAGATATTTGTTACCGATGCTGGCCGAAACCTTTATGAATATGCCAGTCATATTGTCAGCCTGTATGTAAAGGCAGAAGATAGTCTGAAACGAAACGGTTTGCGAAAAAACTTAAGTATTGGTGTTAATTACACCGTTGGCGCAGTTCTGATTCATCGTTATATTCGTGAGTACCGAGCGCTTTATACCGACGCAAAGGTATCAATTTATGTTAACAAATCATCAGACTTAGTTAAAATGATCCGCAAGGGTGAGCTGGATTTTGCCCTGACGGAAGAAGTGAATCATGAATTCGACCTGGTGCAGAACGCGTTTTATGAAGATCGGATTGTGATTGTAACCAGTCCCGCCCATGCGATTTTTAATCATAAAAAGATTACCGTTGCGGATATCATTAAAGAAGATCTGCTCTTGCGTGAAAAGGGCGCCGGCGTCAGAAATTTGTTTGAAGCAAAAATGAGTGATTTGGGATTTCCGGTGAATCCCATTTGGGAGAGCACCAGCACGACCGCCTTGGTAAAAGCTGCTGAAAACAATTTTGGTCTGGCCGTGTTACCAATGCAGCTTGTTCAGCAGGAATTGGCTGCGGGAACACTCAAAGAAGTAAGCGTGAAAGACTTGAATCTGGATCGGAAACTAATGGTGGTTTACCATCGGAATAAGTTATTAACGGATTATATGCAGGATTTCGTAAATTTGTGTTACAAATAAAAACCTTATGATACTCTAACAGGATAAATATCCCGGAGTACCATAAGGTTTTTTTAGGCCATACCGGTCTTTGGTTGGTTAAAAACTAAGCGGCGATAATAACCGACGTTGCTTTAACAATCGCAACTGCTTTTACACCAGTCGCCAAGCCCAGTTCTTTAACGGCAGCGAGCGAAATGGTTGAAGTGATGAGGCTTCCACTGACAGTTTTTAGGGTGACAATGGCATTTACTGCGCCTTCTTGTACAGCCGTGATTTCACCACTGATCTGGTTTCGGGCACTGAGCTTAAAGTCGCCGATGCCGATTAGAACTTCGGTTGCTTTAATAATGGCAGTCGCATCTTTGCCAACAGCCAGTCCCAGTTCTTTAACAGCAGCGACAGAAATTGTTGCTGAGATATTACCAACATCAGTCTTCAGGGTCACGATGGTGTTTACTGCGCCCTCCTGAATTGACTCAACTTTTCCAGGGAATTGATTTCTTGCACTTAATTTCATTTTTATATCTCCATTCTGTTGCTTATGGCAACTGTTTTTTTTTATATACCCATTATAGCATACCATTAATCATACCTAAAATAGATCTATCTTATCCTTACGATAATGAATAACCTATGTGTTATTGACAACCCGGGAAAAATAAAAAATCGCTGATGAAAGAACCGGCATTTTTTTAATTAAATGTAAAATAACGAGACTCAAAAATAGCGAACTACCCTATATAATTTCAACACGATTACAATAGCAGCGTAAAAAACGCATTAAAGCAACGATTTCAGCATGGAAAAATATAAAATTTAACCGGTTAAGTAATGCTTGATATTCGTTAAAACTGATGATATAATTGATTTTACAATAATGAACGCATTTAAAAATGTGCGCCATTGCTATTTTATTTAGGAGGAAACAATAATGCTAACTAAAAGACAAAACCTATTGGAAACGATTAAAGGTGGTAATCCTGACCGCTTTGTCAATCAGTATGAGGCCTTTGTGTGTACAGATGCCATTTATGGAATGATCATGGGCGATCCAATTACAGCTCAGGGTGCGTTTCCCATGCCTGGTGGCGAGCCGGCAAAAAATGCCTGGGGAATTACCTTTGCCTGGCCTGCTGGCACTCCCGGCGCATTTCCATTACACGACGCAGAACACAAAGTCCTAAAGGATATTACCAAATGGCGCGATGTAGTTAAAGCCCCTGAAACAAACCTTCCAGCGGAAGCATGGGCACCATTTTTACCACCAATCGAAGCGATTGACCGCAATGAAGTTTTTGCAACAGTATTTGTTGCCCCTGGTGTATTTGAACAATGTCATCACTTAATGGGTATGGAAGACTGCTTGATGGGTTTCTATGAAGAACCGGAAGAAATGCATGCGCTGATTGACTACATTGTTGAATATGAATTGAAATATGCGGCTGAACTGATCAAATACTATAAACCGGACTGTCTCTTCCATCATGACGATTGGGGCAGCTCGTTGAATTCATTTATGGCACCAGATATGTTTGAAGAATTTATTGTACCAGCTTACAAAAAAATCTACGGATTCTATAAAGCCAACGGCGTGGAGCTGGTTGTCCATCACAGTGACTCCTACGCAGCTAATTTGGTTCCACATATGATTGAAATGGGAATTGATATCTGGCAAGGCTGTATTTCTTCAAATAATGTTCCCGAACTGATTAAAAAATACGGCGGACAGATTTCTTTCATGGGCGATATTGATAACTCCCTGATTGATGAAGAAAACTGGACCCAGGAAAGTGTTGGTGCTGAAGTGCGCAAAGCTGTCGCGCGTTGTGGAAAACACTACTACATCCCTTGTATTACTCAAGGTGGACCTGGTAGCGTCTATCCCGGCGTTTATGAAGCAATCACCGAAGAACTGAATCAGATCAATAAAGAAATGGCTTAATTATCAGCATAAAAAGCGATATATGAATCGACATAATCTGCATCAATAATAAACTCAATTAAAAAGACAACTAAAAAAACAAACAGCCGGAGATTGTTCTCCGGCTGTTTTAATGAAACGGGGCAAAGGGCTCCAGCACATGTTTTTCAAACGCCATTGTAAAAGGGGAAGCACCACTCAGTTCTCGAAAAGAAACCCATTTGTCCGTTAAAGAAGCCTGAGGCGAGGCGAACCCGAGAAGCGTATAAATATTTAACTGGCTAATGATTTCAGCCGATTGAAAATTTTCAAGCGTAACAATTTCACCGGTTTGAGTATGAATCCCAAATTTTCGGCCAAAAATTTTCAAGCTAAGGTAGTCTGCTTCGATTTTGATTTCAGGCAATTTCTCCAGCAGTTGTTGCTTGTCCATGTTCAGAAATTTTAGACGCCAGGACGCGCAGGCTTTTAAATAATTATTAGTTGTATCGTTAACATATGATTACTCCTCAAAAACTTAAACTCGGTAACACGGGACTGATTTATTTTCCAGTGATACCTGTTTCAGTTTAACAGGATTGGTGTGTTAACTCAACTAAAAAGAAAATCATTATCAGATTTTGAAGAAATAATGGCTTTATAGCCGATAGTTCAGTATCATTGACAAAAAAACATTTTTAAAAAATTCGTTTATTTTCATTTTAAATCATGGTAAATTGCTTATAGACCGGTCTGACTTGTTAAGCGAAAGGAATAAAATAAAAATGAAAATGACGATTGAAATGATCCCGGAGTGTGAAATTGTTTACTTCCGAAAAATTGGTCCCTATGGGATCGGGAATATTGAGACCATGGCGAAATTAAAAACCTGGGCCAGCGTGAATGGTTTATTAAATGATGAATCAATCATTCTCGGAATTCCCCAGGATAATCCCACAATGACACAACCAGAGGCGTGTCGGTATGATGCCGGATTGCTTGTCCGTACCGAACAGTTGATCAATGACGATGAACTTCAAAAAGGGACGATCGCAGCTGGAGCGTATGCCGTTTTTGAGATTGACCATACCGCGGAAGCCATGAAGAAGGCCTGGCAGGAACTGTTTTCGGAACTCAGCCGACGGGGGTATGAAATTGACAATAAAAAACCAGTGATGGAGCGTTATGCATATAAAATGGTCGAAAACCACAGGTGCGAAATCTGTGTGCCGATTTGCTGATTAACGATTCTCAAATGGAGCAACGGGGATTTTACTCAGCAAGTTTTTAAAATAATTGTAGCTTAAGCTACAAATAAAAAGGAGTTTTATGTTATACTAGGTTCAAGATGAAACAAAAGACTGTTAATTCAGTAAATTTTAGGAGGTTCTACCATGCAAAAGATAACAAAAGATATGAAAATCGGTGAATTATTAAGAATAGATGGTGGATTCGCACCCATTCTATTAGAAATCGGGATGCATTGTCTGGGATGCCCATCTTCTCAAAATGAAACGATTGAAGAAGCCTGTCAGGTTCACAGCACCAGCGCCGATGCCTTAGTTGACAAACTCAATGCCCATCTGGCGACATTATCAGCCTAAGTTTAGCCAAACCTTAAGGGAACCGCAATGGTTCCTTTTTTATTTAAACAGTTTATAGGCAATTGCAAAAGTGCCGTGAACTTTGAGCCCAGTTTCGCACGAAACAATTTTTACACTGTACGGCGGACAGTTCGCTGAACTGTTCGCCTACACGTTACAAAATTGTTTTCGCGAAGGCAGTCACCAATCACAAGCTTGCTTGTAGTTGGTGACTGCCCGTGAACCAGAAGAAATTCGCATCGCGATTTCTTCTGGTTGTGGAAACTGAACACAAAGCAATCATTGTTCGATGTTTATGCGTTTCGCAATTGCTTATTAAACAGTTTACGCGATAAACCACTTGTCATATAATATTCTAAAAAGCCAGTTTGATACAAAAAATAGAAAGCAGGTGTCATGATGGAGAAATTTTATGCTGTTATGGAAAAATGTCCGTTGTTTGAGAATATAAAAGAAGACGAATATAAAAAACTGATGACCTGCATTAATGCGCATCTTAAAAAATTCAGCAGTGATGACTATGTCTTTTTAGCTGGCAGCCAAATTAGTTTTGTTGGAATTGTGTTGACCGGATCGGTTGAGATTATCAAGGAAAACCCAGCCGGGGCCAGATTGATCATGGATTTTTTAGGGCCTTCCAGTATTTTTGGGGAAGGGATTGTCTGTACCAAAGCCCGAATCGCACCGGTAAGTGTCCGTGTGAAAGAAGCTTCCCAAATCCTGATTATTCCTTTTGAACGTATTATCAAAACCTGTGGCAATGCCTGTAATTTTCATTTCCAACTGATTCAGAATATGATGATGATTTTAGGTGAAAAAAACTTCAGGATGAATGCTAAAATTGAACTGTTGATGTTAAAGGGCATGCGGGAAAAGCTGGCAGCCTATCTGATTAATGAATCTCAGAAGAATAACAGCCTCAGTTTTGACATCGTTCCCAATCGTAATGAATTGGCCGAATACCTCAATGTCTCCCGCACCTCCATGAGCCGGGAACTGAGTCGCATGAAAGAAGAAGGCTTGCTGGATTATTACCAGAATTCGTTTAAATTAGTGTCACTGGATGAATTAATGAAGACGATGCAGTAAAAATAACAAACGTCATGGTGATTTGATCGTTTGGACCCCAAAAAATCATTCTTTTAAGCAACTGAATAGCTTGTAAGCAAAGTGATTTTAAAGTACAATAATAGCTAGCTTTTAAGCAGCAATCCAGGGGATAAAGCATCGTTTCATTTGTCCTGGAAAAATACATCAATCTTTTAAGGAGCCGCCATTGTTTGATAAGACCATCAAAACGACAACTAAAAAAACAATTTTCTATGCCCTGGGGGTTTTTCTCGCCCTTAGTCTGGTATATTTTCTGATTACGCTGGTGATTCAGATTAATGTCGAGTCAGCCCAGAAAAACGAGATCCAGACCCAGGAACAACAATTGGTTGACGTCGAAAAGACGATCATCTCCAATAAGGTTAATCGCCTGGTGACCGACCTTTTGTATGTCACGGACGCATTAAAAATCGGTGATAACGGCAGAGGCAACTATTCAGACGTTGAGGATCACTGGCTGGCCTTTTCAAACCGAAAAATGATCTACGATCAGATCCGTTTTATCGATCTGGATGGAAACGAAGTGATCCGGGTTAATTATGCCGAAACCGGCGCCACCCTGACCGCTGCAAAAGACCTTCAAAATAAGGCGAACCGCTATTATTTTAGCGATGCCATTTCATTGGCAGAAAATCAGGTTTATGTTTCAAAGTTGGATTTAAACATGGAAAACGACCAAATTGTCGAGCCCATCAAACCGATGATCCGGCTGGCCACCCCCTATTATGGTACCAGGGGGGAGTTGGAGGGAATCGTGGTTTTGAATTATTCTGCTGCCGATATGCTGAACCAGGTAGAGAAAGTAGCCTCCACCAGCCTGGGCAATATCTTTATGATGAATGCTGACGGCTATTGGCTATACAACAGCAGCGATCCCAGCAAAGCTTGGGCATTTATGTATCCTGATCGGATGAATGAAAGTTTTAAAAATGAATTTCCGGATGTCTGGCCAACCATCCAGACCCAAGGAAACGGCACGCTGATTTCTGAAACTGGGGTGTTCAATTATACAAATATTCTCACCGACGATGAATTTACCCTGAACAGTAACCTGATCCTGGGAACGGGGGACTGGACCATCGTATCTTACATTCCACCGGATACGGAAGAAGGTTTGCTGTTAACGGCCAATCTCTGGGACACCATCCTGCTCGTCTTAAGAAATAATGGCTTTGCCTATTTTCTGCTTTTCACATTCGCTTTATTTTTGGCCATGCTGATGACCATTAATAAGCTGAAAAATGATGAAATCCGGTATTTTTCTGAATATGATGCCATGACCGGCATCTATAACCGCCGGACCGGTTTTGAAAAACTGACCCAGTTGTACAAAAATATTGAGAAAAACAAAAGCGAAATCTCAGTCTGCTTTATCGACATTAACGGTCTCAAGGACGTTAACGATTATCTGGGTCATGACGCCGGGGATGAACTGATTTTAACCATTACCGATGGCATCAAAAAAAATATCCGGGAGAATGATTTCGTTGCCAGACTGGGCGGGGATGAGTTTCTGATCATCTTTGAAGGGATTGATGAAGTCGGCGCAGAAGCCGTCTGGTCGCGCATTGTCAGTGAGTTTGAACACATCAACGACACCGAAAACCGTCGTTATGTGATCAGCGCCAGCCATGGTATCGAAACCTTCAGCGGCGGTTCAAATGAGTATATCGATACGATTATCAACCAGGCCGATGAAAAAATGTATCGGGAAAAGAAAATTATCAAAAAAGATTTAAAAATTATCCGGGAACGCTAAAAATTGTAACCGGATAATTAATACAAAAAACAGGAAGCGTTGTTTATGCTTCCTGTTTTTTTTTGTAAGTATTTTTTTGTTCGTTCTTAAATCATAATTTTGTTTGAAAAAATAAAAAATGGGAAAAAATAAAACAAAGGTTTGAAATTCATAAGAGCGGAGAGAAAAAGATGAAAAATTTAAATCAATTAACAAAAGCATGGATTAATCTGATACTTTTAGTCATGACGTTAGTTATCAATGGGTTGGGCGCGTTTGGTTTCTTCAATGGGTTATCACAAAAAGCCGTTTCAGATATGTACGCAACCTTAATAACACCGGCACCCTTTACCTTTAGTATCTGGAGTGTTATTTACACGTTGCTGTTTGCCGCACTGATTGTCATGATTATCAAGCATCAGGATGCTTATTATGCCAGTGTCATTGACCGGATCAGTCGGCTGTTCTGGCTGTCCTGTGGATTAAACATGATCTGGATCGTCTGTTTTTCCTACACGCAAATCGGCTTGGCGACCATTTTTATCTTTGCCTTTGCCGTCATCCTGGCATTGATCATCAAACAACTGGGTGCTATTCAAACAAAAAACAGCTGGCTGCTGCCAGCGGCTTTTGGGATGTACGCCGGCTGGCTACTGATTGCATCGGTTGTTAATACGGCGGCATGGCTCGTTAAGGTTGAGTGGAATGGATTTGGCATATCCCCGGAAATTTGGAGTGTGATCGTTTTGGCAGTCGCCGTCGGTTTGACTGTGATTGTTGTATTAAATACCCAAAATGCCATCGTTCCCATTCCTATTGCCTGGGGCTACTTCGGTATTTATCAGTCCTTAATGTCACCTACCGGATTTCAGGGCCAATACCGTTTATTACCGGTGATTGTCATACTGGGAATCATCCTCCTGATCGGGTTGGCAGGGATTCAGTTCTATCGCAATCATTATCGACTGATGCCGGAAATGTCAGACAGTAACAGTTAGGTGATGCGGCAACGATTTATTGAGGAAAAAATTATTACCAAGTTTTGTCGCAAAATATTTTTTTGTGACAAAACTACGGTGACAATTAGTCTGTATGGAATCATCGACAAAAACAAAAGCCAGCTGAAAAGCTGGCTTTGTTTTTGTCTCATTAAATTAAATATACTTAAATTGAAGCGGCTTTCGCCTGTTCAAATTCATCCTGAATTTCCTGAGACGGTTCCTTGGTCATCAGGGATACCGCCACAATAAAGGCACAGGATATTAAGAAGGCCGGTAGCAATTCGTAAATACCGAAGACTCCGCCTAACGGTTTAATCAACAGCCGCCAGATAAAGACCATCCCGCCACCGGCCAGCATCCCGGCGATGGCACCTTCTCGCGTTGTTCGTTTCCAGAACAAGGAGAAGAGCATCAGCGGTCCGAAGGTGGCACCGAAACCGGCCCAGGCAAAGGAGACAACCTTGAAGATGATGCTGGTTTCATCAAGAGCGATAATAATCCCGATCAACGAGACGGCAATCAGGGTGATATGAGAAACCCGCATAATTTGCTTTTCAGTGGCATCTCTTTTCAGGATGCCCTCATAAATATTTTTAGAGAACGCTGAGGCGGCAATTAGCAGATAGGAGTCCGAAGAACTCATCGTCGCGGCCAGGATACCGGCCATTACAAATCCGGCGAGCAGCGGTGGCAGCAGACTCGTTGACATGGTAATAAAAATACTTTCCGCACCGCTGGCTGTCAGCAGATCTGCCGGGAATAAGACCCGACCGATTAAGCCAATGATGACCGCGGCAAACAGTGAAATCACACACCAGGTAGTAGCAATTCGTCTGGCTTTAGGAATCTCAGCGGCATCCCGAATCGCGATAAACCGCAGCAATACCTGGGGCACGCCAAAGTAACCAAGACCCCAGGACATCGTCGAGATGATGGTTAAGAAGGTGTAGGGCAGCGCATCACCAAATAAAGGTGCGCCCGATGCACTGAGCTGTTGGACGCCGTCCACCACTGTAGGACTGGCAATCCCGAAGAAATCAAAAAAGCCCGGAATCGATTGGGCATTCTCAATCACACTGCCAACGCCGCCGGCAGTTGCAATACCAACAACGAGGATTAGAATCAAAGCGATGATCATAATCACGCCCTGCATAAAGTCCGAAACACTTTCGGCCAGGAAGCCACCCAATAAGGTATATAAAATAACAAAAAATGCGCCGGCGATCATGACGATCTGGTATTGAATACCGAAAAGTGAATTGAACAATTTGCCCACGGTCACAAAGCAGCTGGCTGCATAAACCGTAAAAAAGACCAAAATAAAGACCGAAGCAATCAGCAGAATCACTTTCTTATTTTCTTTAAAGCGATTGCTGAAAAATTCCGGAATCGTGATGGCATCACCGGCAACTACCGAATAATTTCGCAGTCGTTTGGCGGTAATTTTCCAATTTAGATAGGTTCCTATTGCAAGCCCCAGAGCCGTCCAGAAAGCGTCGCTTAAACCACACCAATAGGCCACACCAGGTAATCCCATCAAGAGCCAACCGCTCATGTCGGATGCCTCCGCACTCATCGCTGAGACCCATGGTCCCAGAGTCCGCCCGCCGATAAAATAGTTGTCACTATTTTCGTTGGCGATTTTCAAAAAATACACACCAATACCGAGTATCGCCGCGATATAAATGACCATGGCGATCAGTATTTGAATTGAATCAGAATTCATTCTTTACCCCCTAATATAAATTCAACGTATTATAGCACAAAATGAAAAAGTTTACAAAAAAAATGGCTTAAAAAACGCCAAAGACTGAGAATTAAATGCGTCCGGTGCAAAAGTGACGGAATTTCTTGAGAAAAAGAGGATAATGCGGTAATATAAGATAAAATAATTAGGTAATTGCGAAAGTGCCATGAGCTTTGTGTCCAGTTTCGCACAAAACACCAGAAGAAATCGCGATGCGAATTTCTTCGAGGTCGCGGGCAGTCGCCAACTACAAGCAAGCTTGTGATTGGCTCATTGCCTTCGCGAATTTCTACACTAGGGCGAACAACATATTCTTGTGCTGTTCGCCTACACGTTACGAAATTGTTTGTGGAAACTGCACCCAAAGCAACCATTGTTCGATGTTTTTAAATTTCGCAAATGCCTAGATAAAATAGTCTGAAGGAGGTTGGTTTGAATTTACTGCTCATTATTCTAATGCTGCTGCTGTGCTTATTGATTTCGGATGTCATCAGCCATTTTATTCCATTTATACCCACCGCCTTGATACAGATTGGGTTGGGTGTGGTGATTGCGTTTATTATGAAAAACAATGCCATTGAAATAGAGACAGAATGGTTTCTACTCCTGTTTGTCGCCCCGCTTTTATATGATGACGGACGCCATTTTTCCAGAGAAAATCTATGGAAAATGAGAGAGAATATTTTTGGCAATGCCATTATTCTCGTCTTGTTGACAACGATTTTAGGCGGGTTTTTCATTAACTGGCTAATGCCCTATGTCCCGCTTGCCGTCGCTTTTGCATTGGCGGCCGTGCTTTCGCCCACCGATCCGGTAGCTGTGAATGGCATTGCCAGCCGGGTCCATATTCCGACAAAGGTACTGACTTTAGTTCGGGGCGAATCCCTGATCAACGATGCCTCCGGTCTGGTGGCGTTTAATTATGCCATTGCGGCCGTTGTCACCGGCTATTTCTCACTAAAGGATGCAGCTCTGAATTTTACGTATATGTTTATCATCGGGGCCCTGATGGGTTTGGTTCTTGGCCTGCTGATTGACTGGATTGGTTTTATTCTCCGGAAAAAAGGGATTCGGGACGCCACCTTTCACAGTTTACTGCAGATACTGACCCCCTTTATTATCTATATCGCCACCGAAGAATTATTTCATGCGTCTGGGGTTATTGCCGTGGTTGTTGCCGGGATTGCCCATGCGGCCATTACCGAACACACCTCAACCATGTTGGCCAAAGAAAAGGTTATTTCGGAAAACGTCTGGTCGGTACTTTTGTTTGTGCTCAATGGAGTGATTTTTATCCTGTTGGGGCTGAATATCCCGTTATCGATGGGTGATGCAGTTGCCGATGTGGATATCAACAACTGGCTAGCCATTGCTGCTGTGTTGGTGATCTGGCTGACGATTTTTGTCATTCGTTTTGTTTACTCGTATCTATCCACGGTGATTCGACATGTTATGGTGAAAAACAAGGAAACCGACGCACCAAGTGTTAAAACCAGTCTGCTGATTAGCCTCACCGGGGTGCGTGGCGCCGTGACTATGGTTGCAGTGCTTTCGATTCCGACCTTATTAGACAGCGGCGAGGCCTTTCCGCAGCGGTCGCTGATTCTCTTTATTGCAACGGGCGTCATTCTGGTCACTCTGTTGGTAGCGACCCTGTTTTTGCCGTTGCTGTGCCGAAAAGAGAATGAAGAAAGCAAAGAAAAAAACCAGATCGATTTTAATTCAGCCATTATCAAAATATTTTTAGCGACGATTAACCGCATCAAACTGGAAACAACACCTGAGAATGAAATGGCAGCCTTTGAGCTGATTAGTGAATATAAGCGGATGGTTAAACGGATCCAAGCGGAGCAGAATTCCCCGGAAACTGATGCATATCTGTTGAAACTCAATGAACTGAAGCTAAAAGGACTGCGGGCTGAGGCCAGTTATCTTGAAGATTTGCTGGAAAAAAACCAGATCGATCCGCGTGTTTATGAGAAATTTGAAGCTGCTCTGGATCGACGGGAAGAAGCTCTATCAAATGATGTGCGGTTCAGTGTCAAGTATTTTCTGGGAAAAACCCTGCGGATCTGGCATCAGTTCAGGCGAAAATATAAACAGGATCCGGAAAGACTAATGGAAAAAATAGCGAATATTAAGGAACTTCAAATTAAAACCTTCCAGGCGGCGATTGAAAGTCTGGCGCAGGAACAGCAGAAAGTCGAAAATAAGGCCGATACCGAAATTATCAATGCGGTGATTATGGGTTATCAGGGGATGATCCGACGACTTTCGATGGAGCGGTCGGAGTTCAAAGAAGACGACGAAGAACGCAAAGAAGAACTGCGGATTAAAGCCATGGACAGCGAACGTCAGGAAATTCAGCGGATGTATGAGGCCGGTGAAATTTCAAAAGAACAGTCAAAAAAACTGCGCCGCCATATCAATTATATTGAAAGTGCCACCCTGGACGATAACGAAGAATAACGCTAAACCCTAAAAATCAACCCTGAGGATCAACCTTTTGGTTGATTTTCTTTTTTTTGCTTTGGGATAGAATGAAAACAAGAAAAAAATAGGAGGAAAAAAAGAAATGAACGCGATTGTATCCGTAAACCAATTAAAAAAGAGTTATGATCAAAAGCAGGTTGTCAGGGAAATATCATTTGCAGTCCAAAAGGGGGAAATTCTGTGCTTGTTGGGCCCTAACGGGGCTGGGAAAAGTACAACCATTAACATGCTCTGCGGGATTCTCGGCTATGACGGCGGCGAGATGTACTACCGGGGCGAAAAAATCAACAGCTGCTTGAACAGGTTCAAGCGTAATCTGGGGGTCGTCCCCCAGGATCTGGCCATTTATGAGGATCTCAGCGCCGAACAGAATGTCCGTTTTTTTGCATCACTCTATGGTTTAAAGGGTCGAGAACTCGAAGAAAAAGTCAGTAAAGCGCTGAATTTTTCCGGTCTGCAAGAAAGCCGAAAAGACCGGGCCAAAACCTTTTCCGGTGGGATGAAACGACGGCTGAATATTGCCTGCGCCATCGCGCACGAGCCGGAGCTGTTGATTATGGATGAACCGACAGTGGGGATTGATCCCCAGTCCCGGAATCATATTCTTGGCGCTATCAAAAAGCTGAGTCAGCATGGGATGACCATCCTCTATACCACCCACTATATGGAAGAGGTGGAAGAAATCTCCACCCGGATTCTGATTATGGACAGTGGTACCATCATTGCCGAAGGCACCAAGGAAAGCCTGAAAGAGGATATTTTTGATGAACGTCAGTTTATTATGGAAATCGAAGAAGACCAGGGCTTGAATGTGGACGCGTTCTATAAAATAGAAGGCATCAAAAAAGTTGAAAAACAGGCCCAAACGCTAACCATTACGACGCTGAAGAACATTGAGAACCTGGATAAGATCATTGCCCTGGTGATCACCAGCAAAACAAAAATCCGCAATCTATTCTGCCGAACGGCCAGCCTGGAAAATGTCTTTCTCCGTTTAACCGGAAAGAGTTTGAGAGATTAGGGGGAGAAAAGAATGAGTGCCATCAATTTAAGAAACCTTTATTTAATCAGCCAGGAAGACTTCAAAAATCTATTTAAAAATCCGATGTGGCTTTTTTATAATCTGGCCTTTCCGTTTTTATTGATTGTCGTGCTGGGGTTCCTCCAAAAAGACAGCTATGGCGAGGCGGTCAGCGCCTTTGATTACTATGGGATTACTCTGATGATTTATACAGTGATCTCCAGCGGAATGACCTCGGCGAATGCCTTTATAGAAGTGACGATCCGCATACCCAACATGCGGATCATTTACGCCCCGGGGAATGAACGGGTGATCTATCTGGCCAAAATTGTTTCATCCTTTGGGTTCTGTCTGCTCTGTCATCTCACGGTTGCAGTCCTGACGTTCACACTTTTTAAGATCCGGGTGGATGCGATTCCGCAATTGCTGATTTTGTTGGTCTTGATGGAGCTCTTCTCGGTGGCTCTGGGCGTGATGTTTTGCTGTATTTTTAAAACCGAAGCCACAGCCAATCAGATCCTCAGTATTGTCATTAACATCTTTGCTCTTTTGGGCGGTCTGTTGTTTCCCATGGACGGTTATGGTGCGGTAGTTCGGAGTCTTTCGTATCTGTCACCAGCTAAATGGTTGGCCAATACCAGTTTCGCGATGATCTATGATCATAACTTTTCCTGGTTTTATCCCACCGTGATGGGGCTGATTCTGGCCACCATGGTGGTTTTTATTATTTGTGCGAAAACATTCAGAAAAGAGGATTGCATATGTTAGCAGTATTTAAAAATAATTGTAACCGGCTCTGGGAAGAAAAAATGTATCTGGTGATCTCGTTGATTTTAATGATCGCGGCGATATCGGCCGCCATTTTGTTGACGGCCCACATCGAAACAAAGGGCAATCTCGCCCTGGTGGTCCCCAATCAGCAGGTGTTGTCGGAGCGCGAGTCGGCCGTGATGGCGAACCCTTATTTTAATGTGACCGTTTTGGAAACGGCTCCGGAAACATCCGCACTGGTACAAAGTCGCTATGATGCCGTCGTTATGATTAACGCTGATGGAAAGGATGCGGTTACAACCATCAAAAACCCGGCCTTTAAAACGATGCTGGAAACGGCGCTTGCCAATCCGACCAGTTTTGTCCCAGACAACCGTTCGATCAGGCAGACCGGTACCAATATTCTGGGATTTATGATGATGTTTCTGCTGATGCAGGGGGTGCTTTATGCCCGGTTTTTCGCAGAGGACAAGGAACAGCATCTGATCCAGCGCATTGCCATGTCGCCACTTCCGTTTAGCCGCTATCTTCTGGGGCATGGGGTATTCATCTTTTTAATCATCGCCGTGCCCAGCTTTCTGGTTTTGGGAGTGGCCGCTCTGATGGGGATTGATATTGGTTTTTCATTGCCGGTTTATGCGGGGCTCATCGGCGTTCTGGCGTTACTTGCCACGGCCTTTGCGCTGTTTCTGAATTCGTTCTTTGAGGTGGCCGATACCGCCAATATGCTGGGTTCCGCCATCATCATCCTGACCTCGATTCTGGCGGGTTCTTTTTATTCACTGTCAAAAGAGGCCACCCTGTTTGATCACTTGCTGCACCTGCTGCCACAAAAGGACTTTATTAATTTCGTTAATGCGCTGGAAAAAGGCAGTCTCAGTCAGAGTACCTGCGCTCAATTGGTTTACGTACTCGCGATATCGGCAGTCTTTCTGGCCATTGCCATTGCCAACACCCGCAACGATTATCGTTATCATTAAGCGACAGCCCTGACGCGGCCTTGACGGCGGGCTGAATAAAAAGTAAAATGAAAGAAATTGACAAATTGTGTTCAAAATGCAAATAAGTGCAAAGTGAAAAATATTTTTGCATTAGCAGCAAAATGACACCATGGAGGTGAACCCATTGGATTATGCCCAGCCCTTTTATTCCGTCAAACATAAAATGCCGGCACCGCGAAAAAACTATCTGATCCGAGCGCAGCTGTTTAGACAATTAGAACAGCTTTCCGATTACCGGGTGGCCGTTATCAAAGCCGGCGCGGGCTGCGGAAAAACCACGCTGATGTCGAGCTTTGCCATTGAACGGGAAATTAAAAACCTCAAGTGGATCACCCTTGATGAACACGCCAATCAGGCCTTTGTTTTCTGGAACTATCTGATTAATTCCCTCAGTGACTTGATGGATGAACAAATTGACTGTCAGCAGCTCCTTGACAGCAATATGCAAAAGGAGTTGCTTTTTCAGATGATCCCGTACTTTCTGAGTCGCTTAACGACTGACGAAGAAATTGTGCTGGTACTGGACGAGTTTCAAATTGTATCGGATCACTTTCTGGTATCGACGATTGACTATTTCATCGAAAATATGCCGGATCAGCTGCATCTGGTGCTGCTGACCCGGGAAATGCCGCCCCTTTATCTTGGCCAGCTGGCGATAGAGAACAAGCTGTTGTTGATCGAAGAGGACGCTATCCGTCTCACCCCACCAGAAAGTCGGGACTTTCTGGTGAAGACGCTACAGCTTAAAAAAGATGAGGCTGAGATTTCGGCAATGATTCAGTTGTCCGAAGGGTGGATTGGCGGCCTGCAATTACTGGCCATTTCTGAAAAACAGGGGAATCTTTCTACCATGGGGAGCATGAAACTGTCGGAGCGGGTTTTAAGTGATTATTTGACCAAAGAAATTTTTGGCCATTTGTCGGCGGAGGAACAGCAGTTTTTGATTGAAACAGCAGTACTTCGTTATTTCAATCAGGATATCTGTGAATTGTATTTGCCGCAGACTCCGTTTATTCCGATGATG
Source organism: uncultured Acetobacterium sp. (assembly GCF_963664135.1). Taxonomy (NCBI): domain Bacteria; kingdom Bacillati; phylum Bacillota; class Clostridia; order Eubacteriales; family Eubacteriaceae; genus Acetobacterium; species uncultured Acetobacterium sp. Next base: position 291,785 of record NZ_OY760905.1, read on the forward strand.
GAAGCCATCCTGTTAAAAAATCTCTTTGTTATCAATATTGACGAAGCCGCCGGGATTTATCGTTATCACGCCATTTTGGCAGAATACCTGAAAAGCCTGTTTGAAAAACAAGCGCAGACGACAAAGTACGAACGTCATCAGCTGGCTGCAACCATTTATGAAAAAATCGGGGATCAGGAAGAATGTCTCCATCATCTGTTTGAAATCAAAGCGTATGAACGGATCATGGATCTGATTTTAAAAATGCCGCAAACCGCGCTGACCTTTTCCTATCTGATGAAGGTGCCATTGGCAGAAATTGGCAAAAATCCGGATTTTGCCTATCAGTATTTTTTCTATTATTATGCCAGTGTCGATGAAACGGCTTGCAAAGAGATTTATACCTTTATTAAAACAAATCTCAAAACCGAGCAGTCCTTTGAGGCGTTCCGGCGATCCAATCTCTTTTATAGTACCGATTGGGACTTCCGGACGTCTGAAATTCTGTCCCTGGAAGCGATTCAGAAGCTGCCGCTTAATCCGATTACGATTGCTTTTCTGCTGATTAAGGAAGCTTATTTTCTCTATGCCAATTCGCAGTTTCACCAGGCCATTGACTACCTGGATGTGGCTGAAGCGGTTTATCAGAAAACCGGCAATGTCTATATCGGTTTTTTTGTGCGCACTGAAAAAGCGCAGATCTATGAAGACCTGGGGGAGTTAAACCGCTGCCGGGAGCTTTATCGGGAAGTTGAAAAAATGACCGGCCAGGTAAAATCCCTGTGCAGTTCTTATTATATTGGCATCGCCGGGGTTTATATCCGTCAGCTGGCTCTGGAGCAGGCCTTTGAAATGTTGGAAAACACCCGAAAAATAATCGATCACCAGTCGACCAGCATCTTTCGGGCTTATCAGTATACCCTGGCTGAATACTATTATATCACCGGGGAAGATGATAAAACCGAACAACTGCTAATGGCCGTCATCGGTCAGGAAGCCTTTGAAAACACTTTTTTTTCTGCCCGGTTATTGCGCTACCCCATCTATCGGGGGCAGCATCCGGAACTGGCCCGCAGGTTTGCCGGGATCTATGAAGCCTCGGATGACTTCGTTGACAATATGGATTGTGAGTTGCTTTACATTAGTATTCAATTTGAACAGGGAAACCGGGAACTGGCTTTTCGGCTGGTCGAAGACCTGATCGCTAAAGCCCGAAAAATGCAAAACAAGTTAAAAATCGTCGAGGGCGATCTACTGAAATTGCGGCTACTGCTGGCGACCAATGGTGATCCGCGGGACATCCGTAATCTCTTTATTGAAGCGGTCTCCTATGCAGCGGAAAATTGCATTGCCAATCCTTTCTGGTTTGAACGCAACGCGGTAGTAACGGTTTTTAAAGAAGGGAAGATAGCGTTTAAAAAAGAGCTGTCGGAAGAAGCGTTCAGTTTTATTACAAAGGTGCTGGCAGCTGATCTCAAACGGGGCCTGCCGGACACCAACCAATGTCCGGCCAACAAACAGATCGACGCATTGACCGAACGGGAAAAGGAGGTGCTGGATGAACTGGCCGCCGGCGGCACCAATCTCCAAATTGCCGAAAAACTCTGTGTATCACTGGCCACGGTTAAAACCCATATCAATAATATTTACAGCAAATTAGAGGTCAATAACCGGGTGGCGGCAGTCAATAAACTAAACAGTAACTCACAATTTTAAAATGTTTTAAAAATTCGGTTCGTGATTTATTTAAAGTATAGATTGACTAAATAGTCATTTTGTTTTATAATCAATGTTGTTAAGATTCAGAGATATCACGATACAGCAACAGATCGATCGGGAGGCAATGATTGGATAAACGAGACAGAATATTACAAACAGCCTTAAAACTTTTTAATCAATACGGATTTGATAATACCCCGACGGCTCGGATTACGAAAGAAGCCGGCGTGGCCACGGGGACATTGTTCAACTATTTTAAAAACAAAGAAGAACTGATCAATGTGCTTTATTTGGCTTGCAAAGAATCCCTGACCCGACGCTTATCATTTGGACTGGAGTTGGAAACCACCTTTAGAAGCAAGCTAAAACGGATTTATATTAATTACATTGGCTGGAGTCTTGATCACACCGAAGAATTTCTGTTTTTTCAGCAGTTCTGCAATGCTTCCTGTATTGGCGAAACGACCCGGAAAGAAGGGTTAAGCAAGTTCAATAATATTATGGATTTAATTTCTGAAGGAATTAAGCAGGAGATTATTAAAAATGTTAATCTCGATTACATGAGCAACCTGCTGATGGGCATTCTCAATGCAAATACCTATTATTTTATTGATAATCCCAATTTAGCGTCTGACGATGGCTTTTTAGAAACATCATTTAATTTTTTGTGGGACAGTATTAAGAACTAATTTTTTTGCAGATGAATGACTAATTAGTCATTGTGGCAGATTTGTGTCAGCCAGGCAATTGGCTGTTAAATAAACGTCACAGCGATGAATGACGAGTTGTTCAGCGGCGATTATATGAATTGAAGAAGGAGCTACGAATATGAATTATCGGATTAATCCTAAAAATGGGGACAAGCTTTCAGCCCTGGGGTTTGGTTGCATGCGTTTTGCCAAAGACGAAAAAGAAGTTGAAAAACAAATTATTTATGCCATTGAAAATGGCGTTAATTATTTTGACACTGCCTATATTTATCCCAAGAGTGAAGCCATCTTAGGACGGGTGCTCGCAAAAGGGTATCGTGACCGGGTGAAAATTGCCACCAAGATGCCCCCATATCTGGTGAAGAAGTATGAAGACCTGGACAAGATTTTCAATGCCGAATTGGAGCGGTTGCAAACCGACCATATTGACTATTATTTCCTGCATATGCTGACGGATGTCAACATCTGGACACGGCTCGTCAATTTAGGCATACTGAAATGGATTGAAGAAAAGAAACAGGCCGGCCAGATTATCAATATCGGATTTTCCTACCATGGTGGTCGGGACGAATTTAAAAAACTGGTGGATGCCTATGACTGGGAATTCTGTATGATCCAATTTAATTTCCTGGACGAAAACAAACAAGCCGGCAAAGAAGGGCTGGAGTATGCCGCCGCCAAAGGGCTGCCGGTGATGATCATGGAACCCTTAAGAGGGGGGAAACTGGTTACCAGTCTGCCTAAGGAAGTCTATCAGGTCTGGGATAACGCCTATGTCAAGCGCTCCCCGGCAGAGTGGGCCTTCCGATGGATCTGGAATCATCCGGAAGTCACGGTAGTGTTATCAGGCATGAATTCTCAGGCGATGGTTGAAGAAAACATTCGCGTCGCTTCCCAGGCCGAAGCCAATGCCTTTACTGCGGCCGATTTTGAACTGTTTGATCAGGTTACGAAAATACTAAACGAGAAAATTAAAATTCCCTGTACCGGATGTAATTATTGTCTGCCATGTCCCAAGGGCGTTGATATTCCCACCTGCTTTTCTACTTATAATGATCGGGAAATTGAAGGAAAAACGGCGGCGCTCAGCAAATACATTATGCAAACCAGTGTTAAAAGCCAGACCAGCAATGCGTCCCTCTGTTCAAAATGCGGTAAATGCGAAAGTCATTGCCCTCAGAATATCAAAATTCGTGACGAGTTGGCAACGGTTGCCAAAACCATGGAAGGCTTTTATTACAAGCCAACCCGGTTTTTGATTAAGCGGTTTATGAAATTATAAATTAGTGTTTTCCAAGGAGGTGGTTGTGATCATGTCGATACCAAGTCCCAGTACATCGGTGATCACGGGTGTGCCACAACTAAGGGCTTCGGTTACCACCACCTGGTTGATCGCGGCCATCACATCAAAAATCCGTTCTTTGGGAATGGCTGTGGCACTCCGTACCGGTAGCACCGGCATTTCAGGAAAGCTTGTCTTAACCGTGGTGCAAAGGGTGCGGGTCGGGTTGGTTGTCTCGGCAATGGCAAATTCCTGGCCCCGTTTGCATTTCTGGCCAGTAACGATCATCACTGACTGATCATCAGTTACCGATAAGGCACAGCCATTGGGGCAAAGGATACAGATCAGCTCTTTCATCTAATGCACCTCCATTTTAAAGGATAGAATTGAGTTTGTCGTGAGGTTCAGAGGGGAAAAGTCGACTTCCAACCGTTCCATTTCCGGCGGGCGCAAATGGGAATAGTGTTTCCGTAAGACTTCCTGCTCATTCACGGTGATGATGACATCACAGTTTTCAAGAATCCGCTGACTGCGGAAATAGACAATGGTTTTCGTGTCGGTCTCGTTTAAATCCAGCCGTTGCGGCACCAGGTAAGCGAAGTTGGCATCCGCAGTCAGGGCAATTTCAGCGCGTTGTTTGCAGCTGAAGTTGGCCGCAGATGTGCCGGCCAGTTCGCCGCTTTCCGAAACATAATCCACCAGATCGTTGACATGAAGGGCGTTGCCGCAGGAAAAGACGCCGTCAACCGAGGTCATCAGGGCTCCATTGCAAAGGGGCCCCTTGGTTTGAGGATCCAGCTCAACCCCCAGGCTGACCGCCAATTCGTTTTCAGGAATCAGACCGACCGAAAGAATCAGGGCATCGCAGTCAATTTTTTGACTGGTTCCGGCGATCGGCTGCATATTTTCATCCACCATACAGACTTCAACGGCGGTCAGCCGTTCTTCGCCGTAAACCCGGGTGACCGTTTGGGAAAGATGCAGGGGAATATCAAAATCATGGAGACATTGATAAATATTGCGGGTCAGTCCCGAGGGGATCGGTTTGGCTTCGTAAACACCCAATACCGTGGCACCTTCTAAGGTCAAACGCCGGGCCATGATTAAGCCGATGTCGCCGCTGCCGAGGATCACGCATTTTTTAGCCGGCATCTGACCTAAAAGATTAATGTAATGCTGGGCTGTCCCGGCGGTAAAAATCCCGGCTGGTCGGGTGCCGTGGATGAAGACCTGCCGGGCCGTGCGTTCCCGGCAACCGGTGGCCAGCACCAACGCCTTGGCTGTTATCGTCAGCACTCCCGTTTCATTGACCGCCGTGAGGATAAAGCCTGCGGCGGTCTTTTTAATGCGGGTTACAAAGGTGGTGGTCAGGGCTTCAATTCCGGCTTGTTTAAAACTCGTGATATCCCGGTCGGCATACTCCGGCCCGGTCAATTGCTCAGCAAAACGCACCAGCCCGAAGCCGTCATGAATGCACTGTTTAAGAATGCCGCCAAGCCGGGGCTCCCGTTCAATCAACAAGGTTCGGGCACCGCCGCGATGGGCGGCTAAAGCGGCGGCAAGACCGGCCGGGCCGCCGCCGATCACAATCACATCGGTCTGTTTCATAGGGACACTCCTTTCGATTGAGGATAAAGGATCACGGAATTTTCGCCGCTTTTTGTAACCGCTGCTAAGGGGATCTTGAAATGTTCGGCAATGATGCCAGCAACCAGCGGGGCACAGAAGCCGCCCTGGCAACGGCCCATGCCAGGCCGCAGCCGTCGTTTGATGCCATCCAGGGTCGGGACGGTCAGACTGGCATTGAGGGCATCGATGATTTCGCCCTTGCTGATCTCTTCACAGCGACAGACAATGATCCCATAGTCGGGGTTAGCGCGAATCAAAGCGTCGCGCTGCGAATCATCCAGGCTATTGAGTCGGTGGAATGGCTTGCGCACCGGATCGAAATCCGGATTTGCAGTGACATTCATCGCGTGACTGAGTATTTCGACCGACCAACCGGCAATCTCCGTGGCAATCGCCGGAGCGGCGGTGACGCCGGGGGATTGAATGCCCCCGGCATGAATAATGTTGTCCGTAAAGATGCCTTTGCGGACCACAAAATCTTCTTCATAGGTGGCCGCCCGCACGCCAGTGAAATAGGCGATCACATCACTGGGTTTGAGCGCCTTCGCAATTTGCTGCTGCATCGCCAAAATACTGTTGACTTCGTCATAATGGGTAGCGGTGTCTTCCCGGTCTGGTGTTTCAATGGCATTGGGGCCAATCAGCATATTGCCGTGAATCGAGTGAATCAGGCCAACTCCTTTGGTGTGGCTCTTACCGGTAAAGCCGTTAATCATCCGCTTAATCGGATTTTTGGGTAAAGTCGACAATTGCTGGGGGAGGATGGCAAAAGGTGAGATACCCATGCTGGAGCGCACCATATAGCCGGCATTTTTGTCGGTAATAATGTCGGTGCCCCGGCGGGGATGGATGGTAAAGGTCCGGTCTCCGCCCAGCTCCGCAATTTCATCGGCATAAACCCCGGCAGCATTGATGACCAGCTTGGGATAAAGGTGGCCGCGGTTGGTAGCCACCTGGGTAATGTGACCACCCCTGGTTTCCATACCGGTGACGATGGTATTCAGACTGATCCGGGCTTTGTTTTGAATGGCATTTTCAGCCAGTGCGATGGTCATCTCAAACGGATTGGTGATCCCGCCGGTGGGCATATACATCCCACCCACCACAAAATCGGGCAGATGGGGTTCATGTTGCAGCAGGGCTTCCCGTTTTAAATACATCACCCCGGGAATTCCCATTGATTTGGCTTTGAGTTTGAGAATCCAGACGAGCAGGCGTTCCCAGTTTTTGACACAAAGCATGACCTGACCCTGTTGTTCAAAAGGCACTGCCATTTGCTTGGAAAGCGCTTCGTAGGTCCGGTTGCCGCGGAGATTATACCGGTATTTCTGGGATTTTTTTGAAAAATTAACGCCGACATGAACCACGCCGCCGTTGGCACCAGTGGCCCCGAGGGCCACATCCGATTTTTTCTCTACTAGTAAAATGTCCAGATTATATCGGGACAGTTCCCGGGCGATGGCGCAGCCGACAATACCGCCGCCGATGATCAAGACATCCGGTTTTTCACCACTTAGGCTGTGATCCTGAACCGCGGGAGTTTGCCGCTGCTGAACAAAGCCCTTGAGACGAATATCGTTGATGACACCCAAGTAGTTTTTTTTATCAACCGCCAGCTGACCGGCTTTAACGGCGGTCGCCCAGTCATCGACTGCTCCTCTTAAGACAATGCAACCTCGTTCTTCGGTCACGATGATCCGGGGGGAGAGGGTTCGGATCTGCCTGCAGATTTTATTAAAATGACGCATCGGCTTAACGCCTTTATTGCTCACGGCTGGTTTGGGAGCAGCAACAGGCTGTTCACGTGAGATTTGTTCAAGAATGAACCGGGCACTGTTTTCAGCAGCCAGACATTTTGCATAGGCATCTTCCGGGGTGGCACCGCAAACCACCATACCATGATTTTCCATCACACAGGCGCAGTTTTTTTTGATGGCCTTGACCACGTTTTTAGACAATTGTTTTGAGGTGGGGAAGGCGTATTGAGCCACCTCAACATCGCCGCCGAGGCACTCACGCAGAATCGAATCGGGTGGTCCGATTTTTTTATGGGCAGCCGCAAAAACGCTGCAATGAACAGGATGGGTGTGGATGACGCAATTTACCTCCGGATGGTTTAAATAGAGTGCCGCATGGAGGGCCTTTTCACCGGTGGGCTTGATCCGGCCCTCGTATTTCAAGGTGGTCATTGCAACCCGAACCATGTCATAGGGCGTGAGGGTCGCATAATCCATGCCGGATGGGGTGCACAGCATGTGCTGATCATCCAGTCGGATGGAAATATTGCCCCAGGTTCCCTGCACCAGATTTTCCCGGGCGAGGGCCTGACCCAGCGCAACAAGCTGTTCGCGACGGGTCATTTCATCCGCTGAAATGGGCCGCGGGAAATCAGCAGGAGTCTGGTGGGAAATCTTGTCTGACATTTTTGAGTAGGCAAGCTCATAGCCCAGATGCATAATCTGGGATTCGACGGGATTGAGAATTTTTGCACCACCCAGCAGGTTAGCCTGAAGATAGACCTGGGCGGCTTTTTCCATCAACAGCGTGACAATAAACGCTTCGGCCAGATTCTTGCCCATGGCCACCGCGCCCTGTTTAGAAGCATCAGGGCTTTTTAGCAAACAGCCTCGACAATTTTTTAAAAACCGGTTGATTTTCTTCTGGTCGTCAGCAGCACAAATACGAATCGTCAGACCAATAATTTGAGCCATATCATCCAGCACCGCGGGAATATCCGCTCCCGCTTCGGCGGCCTGTGAACAAAACCGTGAATGGGTAAGGATAACGGCGTTGGTTTTGTGATGTGCAAGAAAAATTGCGTAGGCCAGTTTATGACAAGATAATAATCCCGCCTGATTGAGCACCCTAAAATGATGGCTGTCATGCTTGTCTGTATCGGCAACTGGCAGCGCGGCAAGATAGGCATCATCTCCAAGCCGAAGTGCCAAAAAGGCATGGCTGAGTTCGATATTTGCTGACTTTAATTGGCTGATGGTGTTTTTGAGAGCCGCTACGGCTGTTTTTATGTTACTCATGGCTTGACTCCTTGTACGTTAAGCGATTTTTTAGGTCTTTGCGAAACTGGGCTCAAAGCTCACGGCACTTTCGCAATTACCTTTAAGTGATGATCTGATTATGATAGTGAAAATGGAACCGGTTACTCATTAAGAGCGGCTCGTATTTTCTTTTGGAGAATAAGCACTTCGCTGTCAATGTTCCAAACACCAAGCCGCACGATTAAAAAAGGCAGCCGCCAGGGGGCAATTTCTGCATCGGTCATGCCGGTGGTTTTTTGATACTCTTTTAAATATCGTTTGCAGAGATATTTTCGGACCGATTCCAGAGCCAGGGCAACGGCCTTGTTGAGACCGGGAATCATTTCGCCTTCATTGAGGAGATAGAGGGTCGCCGCCACATCCGCTGCCGGGACGCCCCGGGCGGCCGTCATCCAGTCGATGATGGTGGCAGACTGACGGTCCGACATAATGTTGTCCGGGTGATAATCAAGATGCAGGATCGAATTACCATCCGGGAGTACGGCAATTCTCGTCCTGATGATAGCCTTTTCCTCAGGGGACAAAAAAGCCAGCGGTTGGGAATCCAGAGTAGTGATGACCATTTCTTTGTAACTACGGATAATGTCCGTCTGGGTATCGTGTAATTGTAACTGGAGTTCCACCATCAGTCGGGGAACACGGAAAGCCGTTGTCGGATGAGATCCGGCCAGGCTGATTAAGGGTTTTCCATTAACACATTCAATGATCATCCCGGTTCGGTTTTCAACCTGGATCATGCCATAACATCTTACCTTGGTGACACCTTTTTCATAGGCTTCAATGGTATTTATTTTTTCGTTTTCAATCAAGAAGGGATCGACTTCGGCATTAAAAAGCTTTAATAACCGGGAGCCTTCCCACAAATAGATTTCTGATGAACGGCTGGTGAACAGCGGAGAATCCAATCGCTCCAGGGGATAGTTTTCAACACGCATCGCTTCGTTCTCCTTAAATAAGTTTTGAATAGACCGTTGCTAAATTAAAAAACACCGAACAACGGTTGTTTTGAGTGCAGTTTCCACAAACGATTTCATAACGTATAGGCGAACCGTTCATCGAACTGTCCGACGTACGGTGTAGAAATTCGCGAAGGCAACGAGCCAATCACAAGCTTGCTTGTAGTTGGCGACTGCCCGCGACAAAGAAGAAATTCGCATCGCGATTTCTTCTGGTGTTTCGTGCGAAACTGGGCCCGCAGATCACGGTACTTTCGCAATTACCTATCGGTTTTTGGAACGAATTATTTCACAAATGTGAAATTAAATACATTCCATATGATGCCATTATAGAAGATAAAATAGGAATTTGTCAATAAACCAAAGCAAACTCGCACATATGTGAATGCTTGACAAATCACAGCTGTGAGGATATTATTTTATTAAAAACAGATCGCCTATCTGTTCATAAATCATAAGGGGAGAATTATGAAACAACATGATGATCAATTATTGATCCTGCGGATCGCAAAATACTATTATCTTGACGGCTTAAGCCAACAGGAGATTTCCGAGAAGGAAAACATTCATCGCTCACAAATCTCGCGGATCCTCAAACAGGCCCGCGATCAGGGCTACGTCAAAATTCGGGTCAGTATCCCGGAAAGCGGTACATCCGATGCCCTTGGCAACCAGCTTCGGGAACTGCTCGGATTAAAAGCGGTTTACGTGGCACCGACGATGTCTGCCAAAGCGGATCAATCGGAAGCCTTATCCTTTTTTGCCGCTCGTCAATTGGAAGAAATCCTGCCTGAATGTCAAAATATTGGCGTCGGGTTAGGGAAGACCCTGTATCATGTAGCCGCCCAGCTGACAAGTCAGCGGGTGAACAAACCATTGAAATTTTTTTCGGTTGTCGGATCATCGGGAACGAACAACCCGTATTTACAACCCAGTGTAATCTTAGATAATTTTGCCAAGCACTTCAGAGGGAGTTGCCATTACAATAATTTCACCATCTGCCAGAAGCGCAGTATGATGTCACCTTTTGACTTGAAACGGTTTGATGAGCTTCAGAAAGCTTATCAAAAACTGGATACGGTGGTTTTGTCTATTGCTGGTCCCATGAATATCAATTATCCTTATTTTGATGAATTCTCTTTATTCAGTAAAAAAATTGACATTTCTCAGGCATTAACCAAACCCCATGCCAATCTTTTGGGACATGTGATGTACGAAAACCATCACTCACTGCAATTGCCGGAGGACTATTTTATGACCAGCATGCCCCTGTCATTGCTGGAAAAGACCGAAAATGTCATCTGTATTGCTCACGGCAGCGAGAAGGTGAATCCGATTATCAGTGCCGCCCGACAGCATTATATCAAGGTTCTGATTACTGATGAGACAACGGCCCAGGCATTAATTCAAAAGTTAACACAGGTTTCATAACGTTTTCAATTGAGTGTAAAAAGCTCTTTTGGACAGGTAAAAAATAAAAAAAGCAGTGGAAGTTAATTTTTAGCTTCCACTGCTTTTTTATTTAGAATAAGAATTGATGACCAAGAAAAAGAGATTAACGGATTACGCTGTTAAGGTTAGTTAATCACCACGGCATTCAGATGCGACTGGTAAATGAGCTCGTGGCCGGCAGTGGTAGGATGAGGATCCAGATTACCGATGTACCAGTTGAAATTAACCAGCGGTTCGCTGCCCTGGTAGGTGGCAAAGGCGGTGTAGACATCAGCGACCTTGTAACCGGCACCGGGTGTCTTTATGGCGGCGTTAACGGTCTGAATGGCGGGATCGAAAACAGCAAATAGCGGATCCTGAGTGCTGATCGGATCATATAAGGTTGTCACATAAATATCAGCCTGAGGTGCCAGGGTTTTGATAGTGGCAACGATCTGCGGCCAATCGGTGCCAAACGTCGTAACGCTGGCGGTTACATTGGTCTGGATTGTTGGCAGCGCCGCTGTAATGATATCCTGGGCACCGGGTTGGGCTAAAGCGGTCGCCAGATCGGTTGGAAAGGTCGGGGAGGCCGGATCCAGTTGGAAAGCAGCTGCCAGGGTTACGATAACCGGAGCGAGAATATTGTTACCACCGACACTGACAGTAATTACCTTGGCCTTGCCAAGGGCAGCAATGGTTGCCGGATCGTTCTGAACCTGATTTAGGAGTTGCGCAGACGCGTAACCCGGGATGCCCAGATTGACCAGGGATAAGTCTTCATTTCCGTTAATCCCTTTTAAGTTGTCGTAGAAAAGATTCACGTAACCGGAACCAGGCGTTGCGCTCATCCCATAGGCAATTGAATCGCCCAGGGCGGTATAGGTTTCAGTTTTGACAATTTTTATCTCGATCGATTCGAGTCGCAAACTTTCACCGGTAGATCCGAGCTCGGTACCGTTTTTTACCCAGCCCCAGGTAGTATCGACAACCGGGATATTGCCTTTGTTCTGAACATGACCACGGTAATAAACGTCATAACCGTCAAGGCCAGTCAAATTAATTTTGATCGCTTCAATCCGCAGGCTGTCCCCGGTGGTTCCGGCAAAATTACCATTTTCCACTGTGCCCATCCAGCCTTTATTCTGAACATGGACATCATAGCTGATCCCGGCGCCGGCGGGGACATCGCCGGTGAGTTCAATCCGGAGGCCTTCCAGACGGAGGCCTTCGTCCCGACTTCCCAGTTCATTGGGACCAGTGATAAAGCTTCCAACAGGTAAGGGAACATCCCCTTTATTCTGGACATGGCCGCGATATTGGACACCAATATCCCCGGTGGCCTGGGTATTAATGGTAGTGTCGTTGCTTGAATCACCACTGTCTGAATCAGCGGCAGCAAAAACGCCGGTTGAAAAAATCATGGACAGCATCAGCAGAAGAATCACAATCTGGCTGGTAACGGAGTGGAAAAATTTTCTTTTCATTTTTGTTCCTTTCTCTGGTTGCATTTGGATAGTTTAAAAACATGCATCAATCATTCACTAATAAAGCGAAAGATAAGGCTCAGATTAAATAATTATATTAAGTCAACAGCCAGCAATGGAGTAATCATACCCATTTTTAACGTCTTTAAACAGTAACCGAAAATGCATCTGGCGAATGAGTAAACCATGAAGCTGGGCGACTTTGATCATATTGCGGTTTAATGCTTCAAGTATTTTGAATTTTGGACTAAGGAAGGTTTTTGTTTTTGGCAAAAAAATCTGGCACACAAGTTGCCACATCTTGAAACATTTGGTTATAAAAGCTACAATGATATTAATAAATAAAAAAAAAAGAAACATTTTGTATTTAATTGGTTATATAGATATAAAGAAAACGTCTACAAATGTGATGCTGGAGGAATAGATTAAATTCAGTGGCTTTTGGAGTCGATACAGAGAAATAATAGGATTGGTCGGCATAGGCGATGAAAAAAGAAAAAACTACAAAAATTGAAGAAAAAATCAGAAGCGTATTTGATCAGGAATACCAGATTATAAAAATGTTAGGTAATGGTGGAATGGGCTGCGTTTTTCATGTGCAAAGTAATGGTAACATCACCGCTGACTTCGCCTTGAAAGTATTGGATAAGGAAGCCTATACCGGCAATAAGCTGGATTTCATGCGCGAAGCAGATATCATGAAGGGCTTGAATCATCCAGGAATTCCTAAAATTGTCGAAGTTACTGAGGATGAGGATTATGTTTACATCATTCAGGAATATATTCAGGGAGAACCACTTAGTCTGGTAATCCAAAAGTGTGGCAAAATCAGGGACGAGTATCTGAGGGTATGGATGGGGAGCATGGCGTCAACCCTTGATTATTTACATAAGCAGGGTCTGATTCATCGGGATATCAAGCCGGATAATATGATGCTGACCCAAGACTGTGAAATAAAAATTATCGATTTTGGCCTGGCTCGTCAAAAAGAACAGATCGACCAAGCTGATAAAAAAGTTTTCGGCACCCTGTCTTTCACTGCACCGGAGCGGTTTACGAAAAAGGTAGGGACAGTCCAAACCGATATTTATGGTTTTGGAGCAACCATGTATTATGTCGCTACTGGCAAAAAACCGGAAAATATGAAAACCGATCCTCTGGAAAGCTATGTGACGATGAAGAAACAACTAAATGAGAAAGCGCCGGAGGAAATCACTCAGATCCTGACAAAAGCCATTGCAGTCAAACCTTATCAGCGTTACAAGAGTTTTGATGAGATTCTTTGGGATCTGTCCCATGAAAATCACAGTAAGGATAAGGAATCAGAAGTGCGTCAGGTACAATCCATCAATGTGTTTTTAATACTGGCAATCCTTTTTTTGATCGGGTTGATGTCAACTTATTAATAGAGAAGCGAAGGTTATGGAGGAAGATATGAATGAAAAAAATAAGGATAACGTAAAAAGTGATTTGGTGCTTATGTATGATGGAAAAATCTATGAATTGAACATGAATCCATTTATTCTGGGGCGTGATCCCAATTCCAGCGATTTTTACATCAATAATAAAACCGTAAGTCGAAATCATGGGCAATTAACCCAAACGGATGGCATTTGGTATCTGGAGGATATGAATTCCAGTTCGGGAACCATTCTCAATGGGGTCAGGATTGAACCGCTAAGAAAATATCAGGTTGTCGCCGGTGACTGTTTGGAATTGTCCGATGTGGTTTTGGAGGTATTGCCTGTCAGCACGCAGACCATAGGAAAAATAAATGAAGACGAGTTCCATGATGATCAGGTAGAAGTGGAAATCAAAACGGAAAAACAAATGAAGCGAATTCAGGGAAGTCGAAGTTTCAAAAATAACAGCGGTACGGAAGGAACCGGGGCAGGGAGGTTTTTTAAAAAAGACGAAGGGCTTCGGGTGATGAATCATTTCAAGTCAACCCTGCGACAGTTTTTAAATGAGAATACTCTCGATCAGAAGGCGATCAGCCGACTAAAAAAAATTATCGAGCTGACCCAGCGATTGACCGTTGATGAAGCAGTAATCGAAAATATAGTTCAGGAAATTATTAATGAAGATTCAAAAAAAACGGCGTCAGCGGTACCAACTCCAGAATTAGTTACGAAAACAAAAGTGCCTGGGGCTAAAGAAAAAATTCAAAAAAGTCAGCAACCGCCTGTACCGGGAGGGGTTCAAAACGGTACAGCAAAATTACCGATGTTTCATCCGGTTAAGGTTGAGGGTGATTGGATCGAAATACCGGTGTCAAAAATCCCATTCACCATTGGCAGAGGTCCAGATAATGTTGATTTTGTTTTGCGGGCAACAGGTATTAGCCGTTCGCATTGTCTGGTCAGCTTTCACGATGGCTCCTACCATATTTCAGACCTTGGTTCCACCAATGGGATCTTATTGAATAAAAAACAATTGAAGCCTAATGATAATTACGTCATAAAAAATGGCGACAGCGTCAGTTTTGGCATCAATCAATTTTATGTAGAAATCTAATCGCGTAGGTAAATGTTAATACCAGCTTTTATGGAACGTTTTTACTGAACACAGTTATTGAATGCATTTGTTTAAATAAGAACAGTTGAAAGGGGTACTTATGAAATCAAAATCACAAAGAAACAAAAAAGTAACAAATAGAAAAATTGAGGAGAACAACAACGCGTTCGGGACAGATCAAAATGAAGCTGCTGAAGAAATCTTGTCAGAGCAGCCGGAACAAGAAAAAATTGAAGTGCTGGCAGAGGCAGTCGACGATAATTCCCCCCAAAAACAGGATAAGGTGCCAGATATTGTTTTAGAAGAAGAACAAACGGAAGCGCTGTTAGCAGATGAGACGGAAGTGGAAGCAGATCCCAATAATGAGGAATTGGATGAAAAAACGGAAGCTTTGGCAGTTGATGAAGTTAATGAAGATGGAACTGAAGATGAAAAAACAGAGGCCTTAATCGCGGAAGAAACCGAGGCGCTGGTCAGCGAAGAGACAGAAGCTCTGATGCTGGAAGAAACTGAAGCTTTAATGGACGAAAAAACCGAAGCGTTGGTGGAAGTGATGACCGAACCATATGTCATTGAAAATACCGAGTCATTGCTTTTTAAACAACATAAACCATTCAAACATAAGAAACCGGTAATTATTGCCAGTTCCATCATTCTGGGACTATTACTGATTGGCGGAGGGGTGGCTGGTTATTTAAATTACCAGCGCAGCACGGAAATCAGTACTGACCTTAAAAATGGTGAAACATTGCTGACTGAAGCAAAATTCGATGAAGCTATGAAAACTTTTGAGGATGTGGGTACCCTGGATTCGGATAATGCTGATGCCATTTTTGGAAAAGCAAAGGCTTATGCCGGTCTGGGGGACTATGGCAATGCCAGAACCTATTTTGAAGATACCTTAAAACGGATCACGGATCTTGAAAAAATGAAACAGGTATATAATGCCTATATCGATTCGGAGGTTAATGCAAAGGTGGGAGAAGAAGCACTCTTTGCCCTGATGGATCGAGCTGCTAAGGATACCGGAGACGAGGGTTATATTAAACGGAAAGGTGAGTTTATGGTAAAAGCCCCGTCCTTTAATTTAAATCCTGGCTCTTACCAGGGAACTCAAGCGGTGGATATTATCAAAGGCGATCCGGTCGATAAGATCTATTTTACCACCGATGGTTCGCAGCCAACCACCGCCTCGCCAGAATATACCACCGTTATTGAATTAGCGCCAGGGGAAAAAACGATTAAAGCCATTGAAGTGGGTGCAAATGGTTATCCCAGTAAAGTTATCGAGGGGAAATACGTTGTCTCGGCCAGCAGTGAATCGCTTCTGGAAAATAATATTTCCGGGTCATGGACATCGCGTTCCGGATCGTATTATTATCACTACTACTTCAGTAACGGTTACGTTACATATTCCTATAGCTATGGCAATGGCAGTTCATACTCCTCCACCGGAAACTATCAGCTCGTCGGGGTTAATCCTAATGGAACCATCGGAACCCTTTCTGTTTTCAATGTAACCGGATACTCGATACCCAGCACCCTCAACATTAATTGCGAGCCGCTGGGAGATAATATGATATCCATTAACAACCGGGGTTATAACTATAGTCCATGATCGTAAAAAAGAAGAGGAGAAACCTATGCGTATTCAAAATAAAAAGAGATTTTATCTGATGATGGGACTATGGGGATTAGTTCTCATAATTTTGGTGGTTTTTTCAATCCGGATGATCTGGGCAGCGGTTTCAATAAAAAATACGCCAGTGCAAACCACCAACAATACCGCTGCGGTTGACGCGACCCAGGGAAACCGAACTGGGACAACGGCTAGTCAGGCAATCATTGATCCTACGGATATGCTGGTTTTAGTCAATAAAACCACCAGTCTGGCTGAAGATTATGTACCATCAGATTTGGTCTGGGTCGATCTGCCAGGTGTCCGCGAAACCCAATTGCGAAAAGAGGCTGCGGCGGCATTGGAAGATCTTTTTGATGCCGCTACTGCAAAAAAACTATCGCTGTATTGTTGTTCCGGCTATCGATCTTACCAAACACAGGAGGAACTCTATACCGAGAACGTAAAGACCTTTGGTCAGAAGGAGGCCGATTTGGTCAGTGCAAAACCAGGCCAGAGCGAGCATCAGACGGGGCTGGCCATGGATGTCACGGCTGAATCGGTTAACTTTGATCTGCAAGAAAGCTTCGGCCAAACCCCAGAGGGGGAATTTATTAAGAATAATGCCCATCAGTATGGATTTATTATTCGCTATCCCAAGGACAAAACAGCTATCACCGGGTATGCTTACGAACCCTGGCACCTGCGTTATGTGGGAAAGGATGTGGCATCTGAAATTTATGCGGATAACCTGACTTTTGAAGAGTACTTGAAAGCTAACTAAATGATTTTAGACGGGTATCTTTTTCTTACTGAACTAGGCAAGGTGAAACGACTATAAAAAAGCCACTCATTTATGAAGAATCTTTCACAAATGAGTGGCTTTTTATATAAATTTTATTATCTTTTTATTCTTCGGTTGCGGAAAGATTTGAAATTGATTGCGCCCATAAAAAATACTTGTTTTTTCCTAAATCTCCAACGGTCTTAATTCCAAATGCTTCTTCAAGTAATTTGCCGTCATTTTCACTAACGCCTGCTAAAGCAGATACTGGAGCATCTAAAATTTCCTTCAGTGTTTTGCTTTCGAATGCTTTGTCGAGAGCTTTATTAATATTCATGCTGAATGCCTCCTTTTATTATTTTGCAGGTATAAACCAGCAATTGATATTGCGATTATTTTACAACATGTTAGATAAAACTGTCAAGCAGGTTATTTTTAATAATTAGAATTCATTCTCTCGCCGCCAGCCACTTCGATCCCGCCGGCATTGCCACCGGTCACATTAATAATGGTATCTTTGCTGAAAACTTTTAATCGAATCGATTGCCAGTTTGTCCCAAAAGGTTTAGAATTATTTTGTAAAGCAGAAAAAAAACTTAAGAAGATAATTCTTGAAATTATTGGACAGTTTGAATACAAAGGAGGAAACGATTGAATCCCAAAATTATTCTAGCCAGTCAGTCTCCCAGAAGACGGGAATTACTTAAATTGGTCACAAAAAATTTTGAAATACAGGCAGCAGAAATCGATGAAAAGAGAATTGAGAATGAGATTTTGCAAAATCGAGATGATGATTTTCTGGTTACATCAAAGAAGCTTGTTTTAGAGTTGGCATCCAGAAAAGCAGAAGTCATTCAAAAATAAATAAAAAAGCACTGGTGATCGGAGCAGACACCATTGTTGTTCTGAATGATAAAATACTTGGTAAACCGGTAGATGAAGTTGACGCCTATAATATGATCAAACAACTTTCCGGGAACACACACTATGTCTTAACTGGGGTTAGCATAAGATTTGGAGGTGTTGAAGATCGGTTCGTATCGGTATCGCAAATAAAATTCTATAAATGGAACCAACAGATGAAACGAGAAGTATCAGCTTATGCAGCTTCAGGGAAGGCCAATGACAAGGCTGGCGCGTACGGTATCCAGGAAGAGGCTGGGCTTTGGGTAAAGTGGATCAAAGGAGATTACAATAATATTGTCGGACTGCCGATCGCTAAGCTTAATAAAAGACTCCAGAAAATGTTAGATATCATTAATCAATAAACACTTTATTTATCGGATTAAGCGGTTCAAATTTTCATGGCTTTAATGTAAAAAGCAACCAGTCTAATTTGGACTGGTTGCTTTTATATGGACGGAATTGTGATTTTTTACCATCAACAATATTAAAGAACTTTCATTAAATTAATCGTTGAGATATCCTGAAGTCTGATTTTAAATTCGATGATTTCGTTTTTCTCATTAAATTTAGAATCAACCGCATATCTGCTGATGTCCTTTTTAAAGTCTTTCACGTTGCCGTTTATGGCATTTTCCAAAAATGCGCCGGTCGACATGCCAAGCGTCAAGCGTTTGGCATAAGCCAAAACGGCCCGATCTAAAATGTACTGCTCGACTAAATTCGATTCCTTTTCGAGATTCAATTCTTGTTGCAGGTTACTTAAATAGGGATGATAATATAAAGGATTATTATCAACTCGGATATCAATTAACATCGTGCCACTTGCAAGTGCTTGCGTGATACTTTCAATTGATTGGGTCTTTTTGGGGTCAAGATCTGTATAAATTTCGGTAAATTGATCGTCTTTCATGTGAAAACTCCTTTCCTGAATGGTGTGTTTTGGCAACCATAATTGGAAGCTTTTAACTGGGCCTTATACTGCCTGGGGAATGATGAATGCAGTTTTGGTGAGGATAAAAACCCTGTATGTCTATGTATATACCTCATCACTGCTAAAATAAACAGAAATAATGATGAAACTGGTAAAAAAACGATGTTTGGGATCATGATTCTGTTTCGAATTATGTATTATTACGTATCAAAAACCAATCGCTAAAATTCATGGGCGCTCAATAAAGTGATAAGTCGCTGTAAAAAGATGGATTGGGGAATTCTCTTAGTGAGATTTCAGCCATTTTAAAAAGTCGCTTGGAAGCTTTGGTGGCGTCGGTATCAGGATATTTATCTTCCAGATAGACTACTTTTTTGATGCCCGCTTGAATGATTGCCTTTGCGCATTCGTTGCAAGGAAAACAGGTCACATAGAGAATGGAATTTGTCAGCGAGCGGCCATCAGAATTTAGGATGGCATTTAACTCGGCATGGCAAACATAAGCATATTTTGTATTTTGAAAGGTCCCTTCTCGCTCCCAGGGCAATTCATCGTCGCTGCAGCCTTTGGGCATGCCATTGTAGCCAGTGGACAGAATAATATTATTTTCATTAACAATACAGGCACCGACCTGCGTGTTGGGATCTTTGCTCCGGTGAGCCGATAAAAGGGCAATCCCCATAAAATACTCTTCCCAGGTGATATAATCATGTCGTTTCATACGCTTCTCCAGTTTTTTAGTTTATACTATTTGATTAATTGCGATATTTTAACACTTTTTGTGTGCTCAATGGGTTCCCAAATATCAATCGGTCTGATTAAACAGACGATATTAATCGGAATCCAGGAGATCAGATAGAACCAGAATGAAAATAAGGAATTACGGTTGAGTTGTTTAATCTCCTTGTTTTCCAGCCACAGCACCATAATTGTGAAAATAATACTTAAAAGCATACCGCCGACTGCAAAAAAAATGGCAACATTCAGTGCAGTGGACCAGACGCTGGTGGTAATATACAGCATCCCTAAGATGATAAACGAACAAACGGTGTAGATAAAGGTTAGTACCTGAACATAGGGAGCGATCAGGTAAATGATCATATCAATTGCACAAAAGTTTTTATCCTTTTTATAACTAGCAAATAGTTCTTTGGAATAGCGTTCAAAGCACTGAATGATACCAGTCGACCAACGTTTTCGCTGCGACCAGGATTGCTCAAAGGTTAGGGGATGTTCATCGAAGGTAATCGCTTCTGGTACCCAGGCAACGCGTTGGCCTTTAATCACACATTGGGTCGTAAACTCGATGTCCTCGGTGAGACTGTAGGTTTTAAAACCATCTTCCCGGACAAGATCCGAATGCATCATAAATCCGGTACCATTTAAGGTTGCCGACATATTCAGTCGATGCCGAGCCAGATTGAGGAAACGGTTCAGGGTCCAATAAAAGACTGATTGACAACCGGAAATCCAGGAATCGTCGGGATTTTTGCTGTCGCGATAACCCTGCGCAATTTTTTCCCCGGAAGCAAGGACATTGTTCATGACCGAAAAAAAGTGGGTATCGACAAGATTATCGGCATCGAAAATACAAAAGGCATCATAGCTGTCATTTTCCCTGAAAATATACTCAAAAAACTGTTCCAACGCATCGCCTTTGGAATGAACGGGCTTGGTACATTTCATAACCTTGGCGCCATGAGCCAGAGCAACACCTTCCGTGTGATCGGTGCAATTGTTTGGAATGACATAAATATCCATGAGTTCCTGGGGATAATCCTGTTGATGCAGACTTTCAATCAGATTACCAATCACAAATTCTTCATTCCGAGCGGCGATGATGGCAGCAATGCGGTGCTTCGGTGAGGAAACGCTATATTTATTATGCTTTGTATAACCAAATAAGCCAAGTGCTAAATTATATAGTCCATAAATAAAAAAAGGGATTCCCAAAATAAATAATAGGGTAAAGATTTGTGCAACCATTTAATTTCTCCTTTTATGTTGTTGAAACGGTATTCAGGCCTGAAAGAACCACCATCAAGTTTTGTTTGTGGCGGTTGCATTTGACCATTCAGCTTAGTTTTAATTTCAATAATTATAGCACATCTCGGAACTGTAATCATTAAAAACAGATGTCTTAATAAAATGTTCATAATTAACTGATTCAATTTAAGAAAAAATTGCTGCCTGACTATGTCAGGTACAAGCAAAGATTACCAAATCAATCATGATAACATTATTATTGTAATTGAAGATAGTGTTAAAGCGATTGTTCCGTCAATCAGAAAATCGAATATAACAAAAACACTTGAAACCATGGTGATTATTATTTATACTTAATAAAAAGGAAAAACATTTTTAATGTTATGTTAAAATAAAATGCACACCACGTTCCAATTTTGAACTATTAAGCGACCCCCTAAACCGAGAAGGCACTATTTGTTATTACATCGATCAGAATGGGAGAAAATTTTACTTTGTATGATAATTTAAAAAGTAATAAAAAATTAATGGTTCTAATTGCTGTTTTTATGATCGGATTTATTCTATTTGCAATTGTTGGTTATAAAACCATTGCAAATATTAAGATCAATGGAAAAATGTATGATGATATAATCCGTGGAAAAGAGTTGGTAGCTGATGTGCTGCCACCACCAGGATATATCATTGAATCCTATTTGTTAACGCTCCAGCTGGTTAATGAAACGGATCAAACAAGAATTGATGAGCTCATTAACAACGAGACCCAACTTAAAAATAATTATCTGGCCTGCCATGACAAATGGGAAAACAGTTTGCCGGAAGGTAACTTAAAAAAGAACATGGGGGAGAACGCGTTTAAACCGGCAATGGCTTTTTTTGAAGTGTTTGAAAATGAGTTCGTTCCAGCAATCAGAAATAAAGATCTGATCACAGCGAATTCAATTCTGGAAGTCAAATTGGAACCTCTTTACCTGGAGCATCGACGTTATATTGATGAGGTGGTCGTCCTGGCAAATGCAGAAAACTCAGCGATTGAAGAGTCTGCAAGAAAAATGGTTTACGTTAATGTTTTAATCTTGCTGATATTGGCCATGGGCGTGTTGGCAACCGTCATTATATTTTGTGCTGGTATTATTAGAAATGAAAAATTAAAAAAAATGTCATATTTTGATGAGTTAACAGGAATTGCAAATCGTCGTTATTTTGACCAGGTATTGGGTCAAGAAATCAGTCGGGCTGAGCGGACAAAACTTCCGCTTTCACTTGTGATAATTGATATCGATTATTATAAGGAGTATAATGATACTTATGGACATCTCAAAGGGGATGAATGTTTGAGGACAGTCGTCGGGACCCTGAAAAAAGATTTAAAAAGAGCAGGTGACTTTCTTGCCCGTTATGGTGGCGATGAATTTGTTGTCATTCTTCCT